>CAYGBL010000009.1:0-73965 GCA_964348135.1 uncultured Actinomycetota bacterium | reverse complement strand
TTGCACTTTTCTTCATCAACCTTATAAGAATTTATTCCTCTTTTGATTGCTCCTTGAGGGCACGACAAACGTGCCTGGCAACCAGTTGCAAAATCCCATTTGTTGATATCAATAATTGCTTTTTTCACTGGGGATCTCCATATACCCTACCCCCCTAGGGTATAATATTATTCTACAGACGTCAAGTCTTTCCAACTATTTTCTACATCCCTAAAAATCACAGAATTTTAATAGTAGTAGCTACACCCATTATAAAAAAATAGAGAGCCAAACCAATGAGGAATATACCGCAGAGCGCAAGAATTACCTGGTATATACGCTTATTCAGTACTTTCCTTCCCCCTGCTATTGCTGCAGCAACAAAGCTGTACCACGCTAAATCACCACTAATGTGGCCGAAAAAAAAGATAATTAGTCCAATAATCCCTCTTTGAAAAGACCAAAAAACATAAGTCGCACCTATGGATGCCCACCACAGAGTCCAATAGGGATTTGAAAGGCTGGCTATAATACCTGCTACTGTTGGATTAAGGTTCCCTTTAGATGTATCTACATTAAGTTCTAAAGTTACCTCGCTCCCTATACTGCTCTTTACCATGCTAAATCCCATCCATAGCAGGAAAAGACCCCCTATAATACCAACGGTTCCAATGACTATGCTCGAGGCCAGGATACTTTTAAATCCCATCACCAGAGCAAAAACCAGTAAAAGCTCCAAGATGGCATGCCCAAGGATTAGAAGGGGACCCGCAATAAATCCCCGGCGCGCTGATTCTGCGATGGTAACTGTAAGAAGCGGACCTGGCATTAACGCACCTGACAGGGCAATTACTAAAGCAGTAAAGAAGATAAAGGTTAAACTCATGTATGCTCCAGATTTACATCTACAGGCTTTTCGAGTATAGAGAGAAGAATAACGAAGAGATTATTCTTGGGCTCCAAACTCATTCCCTGATTAAACTGAACTATATTCTACAAGAGTCCATGACTGGACTGCAAACCTTCTAAATAGGAGAATATAAGAGTAAAATCTAGATAATTTAAGGGAGGTACAATGCCTGAGCTACCTGAAGTGGAAACTATAAGAAGGGATCTGATAAATCTCGTAGCCGGGAAAACAATCTTAGGAATTAGAATAAAACTACCACGCATAATCCGGAAACATAAATCAGCTGGTGAAATAAGAAAAAGAATAGTGGGCAAAAAAGTAAAAGAACTAGACCGAAGAGGAAAATCGCTACTTTTTCATCTGGATGGAGATATATTGGTAATTCATCTGGGAATGACGGGACAGATTCTCTTCAGCACTCAAAAGCATCCCTTCCAGAAAGATAAATATACGCATGCCGTCATAGATTTCGAAGAGGGAAAGCAATTACTTTTTAAGGACGTTCGCCAGTTTGGCCAGATGTACGTTGTTCGGAAAGAAAATCTTGAGAAAACACTTGAACTTGGACCTGAACCATTGGTAAAAAGTTTTACTCTTGATGTTCTTAGAAAGCTTCTTTCTGCTCCAACCAAAATCAAAGTATTGCTCATGGATCAGAAAAAAATTGCTGGGATTGGGAATATCTACTCTGACGAAATACTGTTTGAAGCACGTATTCACCCTCTGAGACCTGCAAACTCTCTCAGCCAGGACGAAGTTAAAAGACTTTACCAGGCAATTGCAGCAATTCTCAAAAAGGGGATAAAATACCGGGGCACTTCAGCTGATTCTTATCTGGATGCACTGGGAAGAAAAGGAAGATACGAAGAGCACCACCGCGTCTACAGACGCAGCGGTGAACCCTGTAGAGTATGTAGAACGACAATTAAGAGAATAACCATAGGTGGAAGAAGCGCTCATTTCTGTCCGAAATGCCAAAAATACCATAACAGCAGAGAGCTGAGAGCATAGAGCACTGAGCACAATATTAATGTGTTTCTCTCTAAGCTCTTAGCTCTAAGCTCTTATCTCAAATATGAAAAATGTAATAAGTATTTCACGAAGAACAGATATCCCCAAATGGCACACCAGCTGGTTGATTAACGCTCTGAGAGAAAATAAAGCAACCTATATCCATCCAGCACGCGGAATTTCTTCCGTTTCCCTTCAACCAGAGGAAGTACATAGCCTTGTTCTTTGGTCCAAGGATTACGACAATCTGTTAGCAGAAAAAGAGCTCCTGAAATACCTGAATGCTTACAATATATATCTGCACTTTACCATAACTGGTTTGGGTACAACCTTTTGGGAACCACGGACAATTCACTCATCCCATGCACTCAAACAAATGGCAAAGCTCATAGAAATATTCGGTACGGAACGGGTAAACTGGCGTTTTGACCCCATCGTATTCTGGCAAGAAAACGGAAGCTTAAAATCAAATGCGGAAACATTCAAACAACTTTGCCGCTGTATAGGAGAGCTTGGAGTCAAAACTTGTACATTTTCCTTTGCCCAGTGGTACAGCAAATGCATGAGAAGAGCAGCGAAGCACAGTATCAACTATGTTGATCCTCCTGTTATTGTTAAAAAGCAAATGCTTGCTGTAATAGCAGAGATTGCCTCATCCAACGGTATTAAACTCTCTTGTTGTGCCCAGAAGGAATGGGTAGGAGAACTCGGCATAAAAAAGGCACGGTGCATTGATGGAGAATTCCTTACTATTTTGGCGGGAGGCAGAGCTGCTTCCATTGAAAAAGACCGCTCGCAACGCAGCCAGTGCGGCTGCACCAGGAGCATTGATATCGGAAGTTATAGCCAAAGATGCTTACACGGTTGCATCTACTGCTATGCTAATCCCATCATCTAACGCTTAAGATCCTCCTCCCAGCATTTGCTTAAATAGGATAACAACAACTCAGCAGGAAGCTCAAACAAAAACATTAAATAGAGAGGGCTGCTTAGCAACCCTCTCCTTGTCTATACGATATATTTTATATCCTTTGTTTAAGGAATTACACAGTATGGCCGCATCATCTCATTATCCTCCTGATCGATGATATGGCATTGCCAGACATAGCCGGGCCCGCTAGTGGCATCGAATGCGTACGGATTGCCGTCTTGCTTTTTCCACCGCACGACTATACGCGTGACCTCGCCTGGGTACATGATTACCGTATCTTTCCAGCCGAGTTCGTTTGGCGCCGGCCCTCTGAGGCCTTGCAGGTAAGGCCCAATGGCTGGGTTACCGCCCAAAGCGCCGTCGGCGTTGGGGATGTTATAGTTCGATGGAGGACCGAAGGCAGGTATGTAGACACCCGCGGGATAGGCCTGCTCGGTCATGTGGTCGTAGCCTCCGCCGGGGAAGGCCCCATTGTAGGCCGCCGTGTATTTGTTTACATTGAACTTCTGCCTGTTGACCAGCTGGAACTGTACCAGGTGCAAGTGGATAGGATGGGCATCTGCGGTTAGGTTGATGATTTCCCAGACCTCTGTCTTGCCAACCTGCGGATTCTCTGAGAAATAATTGCCCTGACCATCGTTTGCAAAACCCGGAATCGGTACAAGTTGGGGTATACCCCCGACTAGCTCCCACCGCTTACCGGTCCACTTGGTGTTGTTGACCAGCACTTCTATCGGGCCGCCAATATAGGCGGTGGTGACTCCAGGAGTTATGCTGCCAGTAAGCGTCGTGGGCATTCCCATTACCTCGTTTAGGGTCAGCTGTCGGAACTTATCGACGTTCACTGGCCCTCCTGGCGGGTTAATTACTGGACCGGCTGGAGTGCCTGGTAGCCTTTTGATGGTATAAGTACCTGTGCGCAAAGCGCCTCCGCCGCCAGTTGCGGGGTCAGGGTTGTAACTGTTATCCGTGCCCACCAGCGGTTTCACTACCCGGAACTGCATGATCTGGCCGACCGTCCCCGGATCGACAGTTGTGCCCTTCGGGAAAGGTGCCCGTGCATTGTTGCGCAACGTTAGCGTCTTCCCCGCGAAGTTGGAGAAGTCAATGATGACATCTGCGCGCTCGCCCGGAGCCATCAATAGGAAGAGCGGTATGCGTTTATCCGCTGGGTCGAGCTTGACCGGCAAATCGAGTAGTCCACCATCGGTTCCTATTTGCCAAAAAGGCGGTCCTGGTCTAGACGCGACCATGTCCTCCAGCCACATGTTGTAGAAGCGGGCGTTAGAGCCATTCAGGAAGCGGAAGCGGTAGCGCCGCGGCTCCACCTCCAGGAAGGGCCAGGTTTTGCCGTTGACCACTGTGGCATCACCCAGGAACTCCGGAATCCAATAAGGGTGTTCCGGGTTGAGGGGCGGCGCATCAGGGAAGAACCACTGGCCGTTGGTATCAAACATACGGTCCTGTATAACAATCTCGATCTCATAGTCTTCGGCAGGGAGTCCACCTGGTGCAGGAACACCGGTGTCCATGGTAGCTGGATCTCTGAGCAAATAGAAGGCTGCTAGTCCAGCATACACATTTAGGCGAGTTACTCCCAGCGTATGATCATGAAACCATAGTGTGGCTGCGTCCTGTCCATTGGGATACACATAGACAGCGCCGTTGCCAGGCGCACCAGGAGCGCTCCGGTATGCTGGTCCCTTCCGCGCATCCGATGTGTACCATTGCTCCGGGCCGCCGTCGTAATCGGAGAGTACCTCAGCGCCATGCAGATGTACCACCGCGGGGGGCGAACCGTTATAAATTTGAGGGTTCCCCACCATGTGTGGAGGTGGTGGGTTAAATGGCACCATCATGGGAACCCCGTCCGGGTTAGCCCAGTGCAAACTCTGATCGAACATGATATATTTCTGAACATTTGACGCGGATACAGGTAGATTATTGACGTAGGTCATAGTGGTCGGTATTCCCTTCGTAGCCTCGACGGTGAAGCCGGGATACATTGGGGGCTTGCTACCTACAGTATAACCCCAGACATAGGTACCTGCATTGTAGGGAGTATCGAGCGGAGTATAAAACGCCGCAGGAAGAACCTTCTGCTGGAACTCCGACATCGCCACCGTGATGCTGGATCCATTGACTCTTTGTCCAGCAAAGTGAGGCATTGGATTTACCCATTTTGCGATCGCCCCTCCAGGCAGGGGAACCTGCGGTGTTTGCACACTTGCTAGAGCGTTAGGCATAGTCAACTGCCACGGTAAGACAACACCTGCCCCTGCTGCTAGACTAAGCTTCAGGAATTCTCGTCTTGATAACATATCTTTCACCTCCTTTGCTAAATAATCTTACAGATAAATCAGATAAGCTCTGAAGCTGTAAACCATTAAAATACCTAATACAAAATGTATTTTCACCACAAAGCACGGTATAATATTATTAATACTTTTCCCTTTACATACGCGTTTCCAAACAAAATTCTTTTAATCCTCATAGCTACTAGCTCATTTTGGACAGAATCTCTAAGACATATATAAAAATAAGCCCATATGGTTATATGGGCTTTGAAACGAAAGTGGTTGTTTGCTAATGCTCAATGCTTTGAAACTACTGTGAATAGATAATCGATGCCATAATTGCTGTGATCATAATCACGATTATTAAAACATTCATGCTCATATCTCGCGTATACCTTCTTATTGCATTCCTTGTCCGCACTACCTCTTCATAACTGTATCTTGTCTCTATCCTCCAGGGTATTTTTTCTTCTGATATTACCTCTGCTATAATACGCATAATCGCTACCAGCCAGGTATATCCTTTTGCCACAATATTGATAGTGGGCCTGTAGGCTTCTTCCATTCTTTCAACTGTCGATCTTTCTAACTTAATCGCAGTCTTCTTTACCTTATCTATAAAAAGGCTTTCGTAAAGTATGGCATCAAACCGCTCCGCCGATAAAGCCTCTGCTATCCTGGCAGAGAACTGGTTTAGCACCATTGGAGTAATTTCCTGGCCATCCTCCGCTACCTCAATCGCAATTTTCACTATATCAGCTTTTACCTCATTAACCTTTTGCTCCTCAGGAAACGCAGCAGTTATCATTTCAGCTGGAATCTTGTACATTACTTCCTCTATATTTTTCCATCTCAATTTACGAAGTTCATTGGCCACTTTGGAGGCCGCATTCCTCACTACATTATATCTTTTCTGTTTTTCTCTCACGCTAAGTGAGCTGCGAGCCAACCTTGCTCTTTCCTCTTTAATGGCACCCCGAACAATCATAGCTCGCTCTTCTTCCAATTTTCTCTCTATAAAGTCTCTGATTTCTTGGTCTCGTGCCCGTGAGGCACCAACGAAAAACGCAGTTGTGAATTGCTTATATCGTCTAATCCAATGTGCCGAACCTAACGCGTATTTTTCATAAAGACGAGCCATCAAACCTGATAAGCTACGTGAAGTATTGTTTGATAACGTAGCTACCGAAATTACTCCGGATACAAGCCCCTCTGCAAGTTTTACATACCAGTAGTCAACTCCAAACCATTTGGGAAAATGTACGTGAAATAGGCCATATCTTACTCCAACTGAAAAAATGAGAACACCAGCGACCATAGAAGGCAAAAGACCCATCAAATTTTCTGCCGTCATAATCCTCAACTCAGACAAATGGTGAAGAGCCTCCTCTGAAAAACCCCAGGTCTTTAAGGCTGGTATAAGAAAACCATTGATTAGAAGATGAGGAAAAATACCAAACAAAACAATAATCGATGCCAATAGAGTCATAGAGACAATCATAAGCGGAGGTGCAGATTTTACGGCCTTATACTTCTCAGGCATTCTACCAAGAAAAGTAAAAATAGTCAGCTTCATAAAGGAAGCTAGTGTACCTCCTCCTGTTATGATAAAAATTATCTCGGCAATTTTAAGCCGTATCCCGCCAAAGTGAACCGACTCAGAAATAGCATGATGGAGAATGGTTTTACTCACAAATCCGTTAAAAAGCGGGATTCCACTTATCCCCAGAGCAGCTATTAAGGTCAAAATAGCAGTTAAGGGCATTCTTCTCCACAACCCGCCAAGTTTATACATATTCAATTCTGCAGTTCTATAAAATACCGCTCCCGCACCCAAGAAGAGACACGCTTTAAAGAGCGCGTGATTGGCTACATGATATATAGCCCCGACAAATCCTAACGCTCCCTCGTGACCAAGGTAGCCGGCACAGCCGATACCCATTAGGATATACCCCATCTGACTTATACTATGATAAGCAAGCATCCTTTTGGAGTTTTCCTGTAAAAGAGCCATAACAACGCCTAAAAACATTGTTACAATACCAATCCAAAGAATCGTATATCCCAGCGAAGAGGTAACTCTCCAAAGATTCTCTGCTCCCCCACCTACATGTTCACCTGCAAAAGGAGGTCTGAAAATATTACTTACTACTCGGATAATTCCATATGCTCCGGCTTTTATCATTACCCCAGAAAGAAGCGCGCTTGCAGGTGACGGTGCCGCTGGATGAGCGTCAGGCAGCCACACGTGTACTGGAACCATACCGGCCTTTACCCCAAACCCCAGAATCATTAATCCGGAAATTATGTACCTAAGCGACCCTGCTTCTTGAAGCTCCTCCAGAGCCGGGAGTAACGCAAAAGTACCTGTATAACGATAGAGTAAAAGAATGCCAAAAAGTAGGTTAAGACCACCAAAGATTGTCATCCAGAGATACTTGAGACCAGCTTTTAGTGCATCTTCTTTTTCGGTGTGAATCACCAGCGGATAGGCCAGAAGCCCCAATGCCTCAAAAAACACAAACAGACTGAATAAGTCTCCCGCCAAAACAACACCCAGGTTTGCCGATAAGGTAAGCAGCCAGAAAAAATAGAAACGTGTTCGTTTGTGCTCATGTTTCATATATACAAGTGCATAGAGGGAAGCAACCCACCATAGAAGAGCAGTAAATATGGCAAAAAGTAGACCCATGGCATCAACTGAAAATTTAATGCCTTGCAGGAGAAAAGGAAGAGGCGTTTCAACCTGTTTGCCCAAGGTTATAACTTGAGGATATAAAGAAATGGTTAAAAGAATAGTAACAGTGGTAAACAGCACCAGAAATAGATCTCGTATCTTCTCCTTGTAGTAATTATGAGCAACCAATACCAGAATTGCTCCGGCCAGTGGAAGGAGTGTAATCCATAAAGGTATATATGAAGAATATATGTGAGTTTCAACTATATGGGCTTCCATTTCTTCTCACCCTTAATTTTTTACGAGCATCTCCGCTGCCACCCTTATTAAACGAATCGGAAAGTAATTTACTTCAGCAAGTAAACCTAAAATAAACACTCCAAAAGCTCCTACTAGAACCGCAAATAACATATATGGAGAGGTCTCTGGTTTCCCTTTTAATAACGGCTCGAATCTTTCTTGTTGTGCTCCCTGGTGCTGAGAGACAATCCCCTCTTTGGTTTTAGCTTCTGGTTCTTTGAAAAAAGCAGTATACACAACGGGAAGCAGGTAGATTGCTCCCAGCAGCGATCCTAGTAGCAGTACAATGATAAATACGATTCTTTGAGGCGGAAAGCTTGCACCCTGAAGGCATCCCAGACAGAGATAAAATTTGCTGATAAAACCAGCCAAAGGAGGTGTTCCTATCATTCCCAAGGCAGCAACTGTAAAAGCTACCATGGTAAGAGGCAGTCTTTTACCGATGCCCCTCATTTCACTGACATTTCTGATTCCCAGGGTCTTTATTATTATCCCTGCGCATAGGAAGAGTGTTCCCTTCATAAACGCATGATTAACAACGTGGACTAGCGACCCTATCAAGCCTCTCTTCGTTAGCAAACTAAGTCCAAGAATTATATACCCCATCTGCCCAATGGTTGAATAGGCAAGTCTTCTCTTGAGATCGTCCTGCTTTATAGCTAAAAGCGAAGAAACCACAATAGTAAAGCTAATAATGTAACCCAGGACGACTTCCAAGCCCAACTCATGCACAAGGCTAGCACCAAAGACATTATAGATAGCTCTGGCAATCCCGAAAGTTCCGGCAGCAACCATAATTCCCGAAAGTAAAGCGCTGAAAGGTGAAGGAGCAATAGGATGAGCATCAGGAACCCAGCCATGAAGAGGCATAATTGCTGCCTTCACTCCAAATCCTATAATGTAGGTTGTAAAGAGAACCGTCAGTGCCGCTTCCGCTCCCTTTTCATAGGGAAGTATGCCAGTCGAACCCAAATCCATAGTGCCTGCTAAAAAATAGGTATAAATAATGGAAAAAAGCACAAAAGTTCCTCCGCACAATATATAAATAAGATATTTAATGCCTGCCGCAAAAGCTTTGGGTGTCTCTTCATGTACAATAAGGGGGAAAGTAAAAAGCGAGAAGAGCTCGTAAAACACCAGGAAGGTAAAAAGATTTGCGGATAACCCGATACCAATAGTCCAGGCCAGACAAAGCAACAAAAAACTATAATACCGCGTTTGCGCATGTTCATCTTTCATATAACCTACGGAATAAGCCGCTGCGAGAGTCCACATCATCGCTGCTATAATTGAAAAGACTAACCCCAAGGGGTCTGCGCGCAACTGTAAGCTGATTCCCGGAAGCATGTTAATTAAAGTCAATTCCTGAAACGAACCCTTGAGGGCTTGCGGAACAAAACCTAGAAGAAAAGCCAGACTTAAGGCAGATGAAAAAACAGCAAGCTCTCCTTTCACTTTGTTTCCACTCTTGTTTAGCAGGAAAACAAGCATAGCGAATATTATCGGAATAACAATACCTATGGAAAGCAGAAAAGAAGCATCTTTAGCCATATCTTACAACGCTCCCATAAACTATATCTCTCTTTACCTAGCAAAAAACCGTTCTGCTGCCTCAGTTGCAAGTGATAAAGGGAGTATGTATATTCGGCTCAATAATCCCAAAGCAACAACACCCAAAGCAGTTGCAACTATTGGGACCAAAAGCGTCCAATGGGCTTCTCTCACGACTGGAGAATCATTGGGCTTATAGAAAAATGCTTGGTATATTATGGGAAGCCAGTATGCTGCATTTAGTAGTCCACTTAAAGCTAAAACCACAATAAAGATTACTTCGTGTGCATGCAAAGAACCCAAAATTAAGTACCATTTTGTGATGAAACCTGCCAGTGGAGGAACACCTATCATAGCTAGTGCTGCGATAGTAAAGGCAGCCATTGTGACCGGCATTTGGTAGCCAATACCCTCCATCTGGCTTATGTTTACCTTCCCGGTCCTCCGGAATATTGCTCCTGCGCAGAAAAAGAGGGTTATCTTCATAAAAGCTTGATTGGCTAAGTGGACAATGCCACCTGTAATAGAAAATACATTAAGAAGTGCTGCCCCGAGAACTATATATGAAAGCTGGCTTACCGTAGAATAGGCCAATCGCTTCTTAAGATTATCTTGAAGGAGAGCCATTATGGATCCTCCAATTATGGTTATAGCCGCAACGTATGCAAGTAAGGGCCCCAACCCGAGCTTATAAACAAGATCTGCTCCAAAGACATTATAGACAACGCGAATAATTCCGAAGGCACCTGCTTTAACCACTGCAACCGCATGAAGCAATGCAGTTACTGGTGTGGGAGCTACCATTGCACTGGGTAGCCACCCGTGAAGGGGCATAATTGCCGCTTTTACCCCAAAACCCGCAACGTATAGCACAAAGATTATGTAGAGAATACTCTTGCCTTGTTCGAGTGAAAGAATTCCATTCTCTCCCAAGGAAATGTTACCGTCAGTAATAAAAAAGGTTATAACTATGGCTAAGAGTATTGCTGCTCCTCCAGTCAACGTGTACACAAGATACTTTCTTCCTGCCATCATTGCTTCAGGTGTCTCTTCGTGAATGACTAAAGGATAGGTAGCAATGGTAAGCATTTCATAGAAGATAAAGAGGGTAAACAGGTTGCCTGCAAAAGCAATCCCCACAGTTGAAGAAACACATATGGCAAAAAACCCAAAGAATCTTACTTTGGCATGCTCGGGTTTCATATATCCAATTGCATATATGGTAGTCGCAATCCAGAGACCAGAACATAGCAGTCCGAAGAACATACCCAAAGCATCAACCCGGAAGTTTAGGGTTATCTTTGGGCTGAAACGTATTAGCTCTGTTACAAAGACAGTCCCTTTAAGTGATGCAGGAAGCATTGATATGACAATAACAAATTTGAGTGTGCTGGCAGAAATACTCCACAAGCGTCTCTGAAATCCATGCTTACCGGTTAGAAAAACCAGTATAGCGCAGATTAATGAAATAGCAGGTGCAAGTAAAGGTCGAATATCATCATGAACAATAACCGTTTCCATTTCAGTCATCTACCCCGGTACGAATAAACCAAAAAGTTCTTGAGCAGCCGGTCTGATAAAGACTAAAGGGACAGTAGCAAAAATCCCCATAACCAAACAAGCAATTGCCAGAATGGCTACTGGGATAAGCATTGAAAGCGGAGCCTCATGTACATCCGCCACTTTTTCCGTCGGTTTCATAAAAAATGCAGTATTGATAATCCGCACATAGTAAACAAAGATAAGTAGCGCACCCAGCAGAAGTGCGACTGCAAAGAAGGGCTTTTCAGCTTCCACTGCCCCCAGTGCTATATACCATTTACAGATGAAACCATTCGTAGGCGGAATACCAACAATAGCGATGGCGGCAATAGCCATTGATGCCATAGTAAATGGCATTCTTCTTCCGATACCGGCAAGATCAGTTAGCCGCCTCAAACCTGACTGATGAATGACTGCTCCACCAGACAGGAACAGGGTCACCTTAATTAATGCATGATTAAATACGTGGACGGCTCCGCCTACAAAACCATAGTAGGTCATAAGACTGACACCTAAAACTATGTACCCTATATTAGAGATAGTCGAATAAGCAAACATCATCTTAATATCATCTTGAAAGATAGCGAAAAAGGCGCCCATAACTATGGAGATTACCGCCAGCCATGAGAGGATATTAAGGGTAAATTCAAGTTTTAGAGGCCCGCTGCCTATTCTATATATAGAAAGCACCCTAATCATTCCAAAGATTCCACTCTTCACGATGAGGCCGGAGAGGACTGCACTTATAGGTGAGGGAGCTATTGCATGAGCATCGGGAAGCCATATATGCAAAGGAAATAACGCAGCCTTTACGCTAAATCCAATCATAAAGAGAGCGAAGGCGGTGCTCGCCACTCTTAATTCCTTTATATCTGCCAGTCTTACTCCTATATCATGCATATTTAAGGTTCCAGTAATAGAATAGAGAAAAGCAATTGCCATCAATATACAAAGAGAAGATATAGCACCAACCAGCAAGTACTTGAAACTTGCCATTTCAGCAATCTTCTCTCCACCAATAGCAACCAACGCATATGCACTAAGGGAGAGAATCTCTAAAAAAACAAATAAATTGAAGATATCTCCCGTAATCACAAATCCTACCATTCCTGCAAAATTAAGAATAAAAAGGGTGTAGTAGGAGACTATCTTTTGGTCTTCCAGGGCCTTCTTTACGTATTCCTTCGAAAAAACGACAACTAGAAATTCCATAAATGCTATAGCAAAAACAAAAGTTGCCAGCCTATCAAAATTAATCTCAATGCCAAACGGAGGTTTCCAGCTTCCCAGGAAATAATGAATTGCGTGTCCTTGAATGAGCAGTTGTCTCAGAAGAATACCGGAGATTACAGTAGTAACCAAAATAACAGCAGCCACAAAAGGCATGCAAAACTTTTTTCTCCAGATCCCGATTATGGGCGTGAGAGCTGAACCTACCAACGGTACAGCCACTAGAAGAACTGGAAGATGCTTCATAATTTGATACTCAATCCTCCATTCTTTTCAATTCCTCAGCGCTCAAGGTACCGCAATGCTGATAAATCTTTATCATCAAGGTCAAGGCAAGAGCAGTGGTACTAACTGCTACTACAATCCCTGTGAGAATTAAGGCTTGGGGTAGAGGGTTAACGAAATGACTCCCTACCGGGACACCATGTGCAATTGGAGCTTCCCCACCCTTTACATAACCGATAGAGATAAAGAGTAAGAAAACAGAGGTCTCCATAATATTTAGGCCCATAAACTTCTTTATGAGATTGTCTTTCATCACAATTGTATACAGACCGATTAAAAACAAGGTTACGCTTACCACATAGTAGATATTGGCAATAAGTTTTTCTGTAATCATCTTCTCTCGTCTCTCTTCATCGAATAGTAGATGGAGGTGAAGATAGCAGCGCCGCCAACCCCTATTCCAACTTCCAAAAGGAGATACATAGCTTTGGATATAGAATGTTGAGTTGGAACAGGCAACCCTGGAAGCGTAAACGTTAAAAAATTGGTCCCAGCGAAAAGACCGATAAAACCAACCAAGCAAAAAGAAAAAACAGCTGAGATCTCCAAAATTGTCCTTAGTTCAAGAGGAAACTTTCGCATTGCCTCTACCAATCCGAATATAAGAACGAATATAATCCAGGTTGCACCTAAGATTGTTCCTCCCTGAAATCCTCCACCAGGAAATATGTGTCCGAACATAACTATGTAGATTGAAAACAGAATTATAAAGGGAAGCAGGAGGGATATTACCGTAGTGGTGATGAGGCTGGGCCTTACATCTGAACTCTCAATTTCAGAATAGCTGGTCGAAAGACTTTCTCTTTTCAGAATCGCTATTACCGAACAGAGAGCTGTAAATATAACCGTAACTTCTCCCATAGTGTCATAACCACGGTAGTTAAGGATGATATTGGTAACTCTATTCTCAGCTGGTCCTTTCTCAGTATATAATCTGTAAATCTCATTTAAGGTTGGATTTTTAATATCTCCAAAGGTTGGCATCTCCAAAACTGCTGAAATTAAGACAATCCAGAATATTACCAAAGCAATAACGATAAAATACTGCTTCATTTTTCCCACCTCGTAGTCTTGCTAATAGCTATGATAAAGAGAACTGTTGTTATACCTGCTCCTACAGCAGCCTCAGTCATGGCAATATCCGGGGCATTAAGTTGAACCCATATGATGCACATTATCAGACTATAGGTGGAAAAGATTAGAGCAGCAGCTAGAAGGTCTTTAGTTCTAACTACAGCCAGAGCAGTGGCAATAATAAATATAAGCAGGAAAAAGTCAAGTCTTAATATCAACTTTGACATCCCCTAAAAGCTAGATAGACTTCTTCCTCCAGGGGAGAAGTCCGCGTCTATAAGCTGCCCTTGCTATGGTGTGTCCCATAGTTGGACTTGTGACCAAAACCAGGAAACAGATTACTAAAACTTTGAGAGACTCTACAGAAAACTGAGTATAGATGGCCAACCCGATTAAAATTGAACTTGCCCCTAGGGTGTCGCACTTTGTAGTAGCATGGGTGCGGCAGTAAAAGTCTGGGAGGCGTAAGAGACCAATAGTCCCTACTAAAAAGAAAAAGATTCCTATGAGAGATAAGATGATAGCAATAGTATGGACTACTATTTCCATTATCCCTCCCAATCTCCCTTTATAATTCCCGTTTCCAGATATCTAGAAGCAGCAACTGTAACTATAAAATTAAGCAAACCATAGATGAGGGCTACATCAAGATACATGGGCTGTTTGAATATAAACGCAATTAGAATTAGGACGACAACAGTTTTTGTACCAACTACGTTAACGGCAAGCATACGGTCAGGAATTGTTGGACTAAATGCTGCCCTATAGAGACAGAGGAAAGCATTTATAACCAGCACGATGCTTACTCCAAGATAAAAGTTACTCATTTTTTCTTTCCCCGTAGACTGTCATAACATGCTCTTGCAGCAATCCGGAAAAAATCCCTGCCGCCTGTTCTTCAGACAAGCAGTGGATGTAAAAAATTCCATCCTTTACATCCACAGTCAGAGTGCCAGGTGTGAGAGTAATGGAATTAGCAAGAATTATTTGAGGAAGCGGTTCCTTTAAGGGAAACTTGAAATTAATGATTACAGGACTAACTGGCATCTTTGGACTGAGCACCCGAGCAGCTACATCAATATTAGCTTTTATAATCTCCTTAAACAGAAAGGGTACATATTTAAGAAAGCGAACCAGCTGCCAGCCGGACATGCTAATCTTTTTTATATGATTGAAAATAAGATAAGTAGTAAGAAGGGCAACAGCTAAAGAGATACCTATCCCCATTAGGAGATTGCGGAAATCTAAATCTGCGGTCATAGCTAGCCAGAACACAAACAAAATAAATGCAAGAAGCCACATTTTTCTGCTCATGCTCTGTCCCTTTCCCTTTTAATCTTTAGAAAGAACTTTTACATCACTGGCTAGCAAACTTGAACTTTCACATACTCTATTCTTACCCAATTTCTTAGCATAATTTTTTGCCTTTATGGCCCTGGCAATCAAATCATCTGCGGAATATGCATCTTTGGGAAAGCTGGCTACGCCAATACTGACTGTCTTCTTTACAATAGGTTGCTCAGCATCACCTTCAAATTCTTCTTTTTCTATTGCTTTCCGAACTCTCTCACCAGCAATTTTTGGATCTCCCTCTGCGCAGGCCAAAAGCACAGCAAATTCACCAGCGCCAAATCGAGCGATAGCATCTACATAGCGTAGATTCTGCTCTAGGATTCTGGCAACTTTGTTCAAAAGAAAATTTCCTTTTTCATAACCGAAAGTATAATTAAACTCTCCTAGGTCATCTATGTCTACAATTGCAATAGAAAAAGGTATATCACATCTTGTGGCCTTATTCACATAATTATCTAAAAGGGTCACGAAGTAATTCCGAGTATAAACCCCTGTCACCTTATCCCTGAAGGCTAGTTCGGAAATAGTTTTCCTCTGTCTTCTCTGTATTTCCGACATCTCTGCAATAACTAAGCCGACTCCCAGAAAAAGGAAAATATCCAGCAACAGTTTGCTTATCTGAAAGGAAGTTAGAGTAACCGATAAAACGTAGATAAGAAAAAGATAGGTTAATGCGCTTGCTGAAAAAATTATAGATAGCCCTTTGAAACGATAGGCTAAAGCACTAATGATTACTGGCACAACAAAAAGGAAACTATAAAGAAAAATTTGCTTGGAAAAATACATAAAAAGAGTAGCAATAAGGAAGCTTAGGAAAATCAGCATTACATACTTAAGATGCATACCGGCATTCATAGACACCACCAGTATCTTTATACCCTAAATATTAAGTTGCTAAAGGACCTGTAACTTTTGTCCCTATATTTTCACTGTATTTTTACTTTATTATAATTTTAATCCTTTATTTCTGGTTTTTGCAATACTTTCTTACTTATATCTGGATTTCACGCTTTCTTCGATTATTCTTCCTTGATATCCTTGTTTGTTCTTGTATATGCTTCCCTCGTAAATCCTATCTGGCTATCTTACGCCTATCTTTTACCCTGTATACAAATTTCAATCCCGACCAATCGTTATCTATCACACAAACCTTAATGTCCATTAAGCTATTTTGAAGACCAATCTCTCGTATAATATTTCGTTCAAGTCACTCTCCATTTTGGATGATCTCTTTGGCCAAGAAATCCAGAGTGTTCCATCTGATTTGAGTGAGCGCTTTAGTTTTGGAAAATTCTCCTCCAAGTCTTTTCTTTCCTTCGCAAAGAACTGTATAAAATCCAATTGACTTTCAGGCAGCTTTACCGTTATCACACCTGCCGGCAACACACCTAGAACCTCTTGGTAACCGCTCGGGGCATTAAGGATAGCGATACGTGACTGCTCTTTTATTCCCAATTTATCTACTAATGTTTTTTGTGATAACCGGTAGTCACAAGTAATTCCTAATCTATGTAAAAACTAATTTCTGAGATTCTGCAATAATACCTACTAAAGGGAGGTGGATTCCGTTAAACACCTATATGTTTGCTCGTAAATGTCTCCTGCTTCACTTCATACCTGCAGCTAGCAAATCAGTAGCATAAACTGATAATGGTCGGGGTGGGCAGATTTGAACTGCCGACCTCAGCGTCCCGAACGCTGCGCTCTAACCAAGCTGAGCCACACCCCGAAATTTTTCTACTAACATCTATCGACTTATAATTAAATCTTTATTTTTCGAAAACAACGCAGCTTGCCATAATAAAGCTACGTTGTGTGTTAAATAATCAAACTAAGTTCAACAGACAGAATCCTCCTGGTAGTCCCTTACTCCCAAACTCCTCTATTATAAGGTTTAAAAGGATAGAGCCTATTTGTTATACCTAAACAGCATCATTTCTTTCGTATTACCCTAATGTATCGTCTACTGCGTATAGAGTTAAGTATTCTTAAACTTGCACTGCAAAATTTACATAGTATTTATATTACATTCAGAAACTGTCTCTCTTTACACAGAAATCGTTCAACAGCTCCATTTTATCATAATCTTTGAGGGTTGAAATCTTACTATGTCTTGTCTGCAATCTTAGCTAATCTTCCTTCTAATCTTGACATACAATAAAAAATAGGGAATATTTACCATATGTGGTCTTCTAAAGTCTCTACTTTTTTTTCCGATAATCTGGAAAGTTAATCAAGGAGCACTGATGGGATTTATAACCTGTTCAAGATGTGGAAAAAAAATCCATGTAAGGGGTAGTATAAAAAAATACGCTGCTCCTATTGCTGTATCCCCACATAAAGGTGCTCCTAGATTTCTTAAATTTTTATGTGAACGCTGTAAGAGCTACGTAATTGAAGAAGCGTATGGCCGTTTGAGGGAAAAGGCCTTGAAAGAAAAGATCAAGGAACTGAAAAAGAAATAAGGTTTCAAGGGCTGCGCTTAAAGACTCTTGATCTTTCAAAGGAGGGAAGGTCGAGAAACATCCCAAGGTTCAGCTCTTGTAAAAGGCCCGTACAACGGGCCTTTTATTTTTGGTAAATTTTAAGGGTAAAGTTTACACTCTCAACTTTGGTTCGTTACCGAATGTTACGACCACCGGATTATTTCACATCGTGCATTCTCAATCATTAATTATATGAGGCTGGTCCGGTCATAGCCCGTAAAAGATCAATGCGTTCCTGTACCGGTGGATGTGTAGAAAATAGCTTATTTAAGAAACCCTTGTATTCCTTGAGAGGATTTTCAATATATAAGTGAGCCGTAGCTTTGTTAGCTACTTCCAGAGGCTCCGAATCATTGCTTATCTTCTCTAAAGCTGCTGCCAATCCTTCAGGATAGCGGGTTAGCAAAGCCCCATTGGCGTCAGCTAAAAATTCTCTTTTTCTTGATATTGCAAGTTTTATCAGTGTAGCAATCAAAGGGGCGAGTAAAGCCAAAATAATTCCTGCAATAAAAATAATAGGTTGAGAACTTCCTTTTACCTCCCGTCTTCTTCTTCCCCACCAAGTCCAACGTAAGAACCAGTCAGAAATCAGAGCAACCACCCCCACTAAGACAACAACTATAGTCATAATGCGAATATCATAGTTGCCAACATGAGACAGTTCATGAGCAACCACTCCCTCCAGTTCGCTCCTTTTGAGCTTCTCCAGTAATCCACTGGTTACTGCTATAACTGCATGCTGTGGGTCTCTTCCTGTAGCAAAAGCATTAGGTGCTGAATCTTCTATAAGATAGATTTTGGGAGTTGGCAGACCGGCCGTTATTGCTAGATTTTCAACGATATGGTAGAGCTCACGGTTATCATCATGACGTATTTCTTTGGCTCTACTCATTGCAAGTACAATCCGGTCACTGTACCAGTAACTTCCCCAGCTCATAACCGTACTAAAAGCAACCGCTGCAACCAGGATTAAATAACTGTCGAAGAGTTGACTGAACGTCCAACCAATCCCAATAATAAGAATGAGAAATATCGCTATTAGAAATACCGTTCTTCTCTTGTTTGATTCAATTTGATCATACATAACAGAAAATAAATTGAAGAAAAGTTAAGGTAAAAAATAGGATTCAAAGAGTCAAGCGACATAGAGTAAGAAAGTAAAGAATTAAGGACTTTTCGCCCAATTAAACTACATCACTTTTTCACTTGAATCATTGGAATTCTAGAATCCTTGACTCCTTGAATCCGTGAATCCGATTTTTTAGAACTTTACTTTTACTGCTTCCCTTTCAGCAGCTTCTTCCACCTCAAAGAGATCACGCTTTGCAAATCCTAAAGGCTTTGCCATAAGATTATTTGGGAAGATCTCTATTCTAATGTTAATATCTCTCACCAGGCCATTGTAGAATCTTCTCGCAGCACTTATCTTATTTTCAGTGTCAGTAAGTTCTTCCTGTAAAGCTAAAAAATTCTGATTAGCTTTAAGCTCTGGGTAGTTTTCAGCTACAGCGAATAAAGTCTTTAAGGCTCCCGTTAACATATTTTCAGCGCCTGCTTTCTCGGGCATGTTCTTAGCTGATATAGCTGCTGCTCTAGCCTGTGTAACTTTTTCAAAAACTTCTTTTTCGTGGCTAGCATAGCCCTTGACTGTTTCCACCAAGTTTGGAATAAGATCATATCTTCTCTTTAACTGAACATCTATATCCGATTCCGCCTCATCCACACGATTGCGAAGCGTAACCAAACGGTTATAGACACCAACAACATAAAGAGCAATCAGTACTGCTAAAGCAATTAATATTCCCAAAACAAGCATACTTTCTCCTTTCCTTAAATCAGTATGCTATTGCTGCATACTTGACTTCGTTCCTTCAACAATCCACTTGTTATCTTTCTTCGTAAAGCTCCAAGTGGTTACCCAGGGTTTATCTCCGCTTAATCCGCCGAGATCCAGCTCAGCGCTTACCGTAGCAGTTTCATCGCTAATAGCTGCTGGGCTAACCTTAAAGTCTTCCAGAGGCATACTCGAATGAGACTTTATATATTCATCCAGGGTTTCTTGAGCTTTTCGGTCTGCAGATTGCATATTATATGCTTCTTCCCAACGTTGCCCTTTATAAGCTTTATAGTACTTCTCTACATACTGCTGCAATGAGAGATCGGATGGAACTATTGTGTCAGGCCCTTTCTCTAATTTTTTAGGAGTACTTTCCTGTTGAACATGAGGTACAGTAACTTCGGGTTTACTTTTTTGTTTTTGGCATCCAGCAGCCAGGACAAGCCCCATGCCCAGCAGAAGAATAAGAGCTACCGAAATTAATTGTTTCATATCTTTTCCTTCCTTTAATCCTCACAAAAACTGAAATCTAAAATATACACTAACCATACTTAGTAAGTGAAACATATAATATTTGTGATTTCAAGAACAATACTGTTACCCTAGTTTTAGGGACCAATATCTCTGCTGTACCTTTTTAATTCTGACAATACTTTCGAGTCCGTATCTCTGTTCCCCAGCGATTACAGGTTCCTCGTTTAGTTCAAACTTAATCGAAGCTACCTCGGCGATAGTAGCAGCAACAGATCTGGAAAGAGCTTCTAGCTGATAGCCTCCCTCCAGCGTCAATACAAATGGTGAATGTGAAATAGACTTAAGCATCGCTGTCATCTTAGCATAACTATTAGCCGTTAAACAGACAGATGCTAGAGGGTCTCTGCAATGACTATCGTAGCCAGCAGCAATCATAACCATCTCTGGTTCAAACTGTTCAGCAACTGGAAGAATGATCTCGTAGAATGCTTTGAGATATGTGCTCTCCGCCGTTCCTGAGGGGAAAGGTATATTTATAGTAAAACCTTCTCCCTTTCCTTTGCCCACTTCCTCAATCGTTCCGGTTCCCGGATAAAGGGGCATCTGATGAAGGGAAATGTAAAGCACACGGTCGGTTTCATAAAAGATATCCTGCAACCCATTTCCATGATGAGCATCCCAATCAACAATCAATATGCGTGAAATGCCCTTCTTTTTGATTGCATAGGAGGCTGCAATTGCCAAGTTATTAAAGAGACAAAATCCCATTGCTTTGTCAGCAAGAGCATGGTGCCCCGGAGGTCTTATAAGACAAAAAACATCTTGCTGGTTGGTAAGAACTTCCTCCACTGCATCTATAGCTGCCCCACAAGCAAAGACAGCTGCTTTATAAGATGACGACGATAGAATTGTATCACTATCTATATAGCCTCCGCCTTTCCTTGCTAACTTTCTTACCTCTTCTATATGATTTGCAGTATGAACAAGGCGAAGCTCTTCTTCCGTAGCACAGTGGGGTTCAACCTCTTTCAATTTATCCAACAGATTATGATCTTCTAGAAAAACTCTGGTACTTCTCAATCTCTCCGGCGATTCCGGGTGAAGGCCTGTAATGTGTAAAAGAAATACCGGATGATAAAAAAGGGTTAAGGACAAACTTCATTCTCCCATAATCTTAACAAATATGGTACGAGAGCGAGGCCCGTCAAGTTCAGCTAAAAAAATACTCTGCCAGGTTCCCAGTAGAACCTTGCCCTTTTCAACTATAAAGCTTCTATCACCGCCTATGAACGCCCCTACCAGATGAGATGGAGCATTCCCATCTAAAGCATTATGTCTATACCTCTCTCGCCAGGGAATAATATTTTTAACAGCATTCTCCATATCGGCTACAAGGTTAGGCTCATTCTCATTAACCAGAATAGCAGTAGTGGTATGAGGAGAGTAAACAAGTACATATCCATTTTGAATTCCGCTATCCTTAACAGCCGAAAGAACATGTGGAGTAATATTTACCATCTCAACTGCTTTCTTGGTGGAAATGGAAACCGTCTTCGTTGGCCAGTCCAAAGAATCCTCCTCAACCTATTCCAGGTAGCTTGTAAGCCCATCAAAAACAGCAACTACAATCCTTTGCCGAAATCCCTCATCTTTTACGAGCAGTTCCTCTTCAGGATTAGTAATATAGACTGGCTCAACTAAAACCGCCGGCATATTGGTTAAACGCAAAATGGCAAAATTCTTAGGATGAACACCACTATCATGCCGGCCTAAAGCAGCAACCATGCTTTTATGAATGGATTCTGCAAGCCGCCTGCCTTTTTCTGAACCCGGGAAAAAATAGGTACTCGTTCCTCCCGACTCAGGATTCACTGACCCATTAAGATGAAAGCTTATCAGGAAGTCGACATTTTCAGCATTAGCAATTCTGGCCCTCTGATCTATCGAAATTTTATCCCCCATATTTCTGGTGTAGAGTACTTCTCCTTCCGACAGACTAATTAAATTACCAAATCTTAAGCCCAAGTCTTCGCAAACCTCACTTTCCTTCGTTCCTCCCACCCCAATTGCTCCAGGATCAGGATAACCATGCCCGAAGTCTATACCAATTCGCTTACCGGATACTTTAGAGGTAGTAACCGCTGGTCTTGAATCCTCAGGAAAGTTGCTTTTCTCTCTTGACCTAACTACATTTCTTAAATTTCGTAAAGCATTTAATGTGGCTACTCCAACTATGCCATCGCTATGAACACCTGTGTTCTTTTGAAACTCTCTAACTGCTCTTTCAGTAACAGGGCCAAAGATCCCGTCAAAAGTTCCAACGTTAAAACCAAGAATCTTCAAAGAGTGCTGAAGCTCTTTGACATCATCGCCCTCAAAAAAAGGAGCCCTAAGATAGAGCAACCTATCACCCAATTTGTAAGTCGCTTTTACGAGCTCGTCCCAGGTTTGCTCACCAACAACGCCATCAACCCTAAGTCCCCGAGCTTTTTGAAATGACCTAACGGCTTTCTGCGTAGCCGAGCCAAAGATTCCATCTATGCCTTCTTTTCCTAAACGGAAACCCAGCATAGCAAGCCTGGTTTGAACATCTACAACTCCAGTCCCTTTTTCTCCTCTCTTAATCAGCTCGATCTTCATAAGCATCGCCGTGCTCCTGCTCTCTCTTGACCTTGCTTCTTTTATACCCCTTTTGCCTGTGCACACGTTCTGTAGGATTTATGAGCCACCTTTTTCTTTTCTTGGGCATTTTCATTTTAATTTTATGTGTTTCCTTCTTCATCATAATTCACTTGTTCAATTTAAACCATTCTAATCTATTTTATGCATCTCCTGAACCTAAATAAAGAAGAAGCCTAAAATAACCTTTGCACCGTTGCCCTTATCCCAATGGGACATCCTTGGAGGAAACATTTCTACAGTCAAATATAACTGTAGAATCCTTCTAAATTAGGCAACTTTTGCCCGAACCGCAATAGTTGCTAAAACTCAGTATGGTAACCGAAACCATTCTCAGTTCGCCGCTATTACAGTCTTCATCTGCCACCTTAGGCTTCTCCCTAGTAACGCGACCATATTCTTTTTTATATCTCGATGCGTCCAATAAATCTCCTCAAATATTATTATACCCCTTTCTATAAAAACCTTCCATTTTGTGCTTCTATGACCAAATTTTTTTAAAATAATTTGCATTATGGTAGGAAACCCGCAACATCCTACCTTAAGCATTCTTATCCACCTTCTCTTCCCAGATCTTTTGTTCATGAATTATGTGAATAACCCGCCAACCCATTTCTTGAAGCCTCCTGCTTATGTGTCTACGGTGACATTGCCATGCAAATCTCTCTGAACACATTACAGCTACTTTTTTCTTCCTGGCTTCCTCTACCAACAACCCCAAACCCTGGCTGAAGTTTTTACTCTGCATATATGCCTCATATCCACCCTTTCTAAAACCACCTAAAGCATCTCCCAGATAGAGATAAGATATATTTTCCCATTGTAATATGGTGCCCAGTCTTTCTTTTTTAAAATGAGGAAAGCGACTGGTGGGAAATCTCCGAACATCAACGACCTTCTCTATCCCATATTTATTGAGAAGAGTAATAAATTCCAACCAGGTTCTATTGCTCGAGCCTATCGTAAATATCTCCATCTTCGTTGGGAGGTAGTGAACCAAATGCAGTCGTTGCTCTAACCACGTTGAAGCCAGCAATGAGGATTAAAGCTCCACCAACAATAGTATAAACGCTGGGCTGTTCACCAAGAAATAGAGAAGCAAAAAACGTTGCACTAACGGGGTCCAAATAGGTAAAGACACTGGCATACTGAGCTTTGACATTTCGAAGCCCTTTAAAATACAAATATACTGCAAAGGTACTATGAACAGCTCCCAACAAAGCGAGCAATATCCAATCAAAGTTGGAGATTGAAAAAGTACGGGAAAAGACTAGAGGACCGAGCACCAAAGCAACAACCATTGCTTGATAGAACATAATTGTATAGCTACTGATATCGGGAAGCATCTTCTTTGCGGCAATTACCAAAATAGCATAGGTAAGAGCTGATATTAGAGCATAAAAAATTCCAAAAAGATCCCCTCCCCGAAAAGATAATTCAGATGGAGAAACAATCAAAATCATTCCTATAATAGATAAGATGAGCGAAATAATCGTAGCAAATTCAATTTTCTCCTTAAGAAATAGCGGAGCCATTACTGCAACCAGAATGGGATATGTATAAGTTAAAAGAACGGCATTAGCTATTGTAGTTAGTCTTAGGGCACTAAAGAAAGCTATCCAATTTAAAGTAAGGATGCCGCCAGATAAAATCAAAATTATGCCATGTTTCCTGATTTTGAATGTTTCAAAATTTCTCTGCAGAATCACAATTACGGCAACGACGAACATACTAAAAACAACTCGATAGAAGACAATGACATAGGAAGGAAGAGCGATAGCTCGAACTACAAGTCCTAGAGTTCCCCAGATAATTGCCGCAAAACTAATCGCAAGATATCCAGCGTATGGTGAGTCCCAATAGTTGAATCTCGCCAAAGCAATATCTCCTTACTCATTCAAAAAATGACTATTAGTCTGTTTATACAACTTTCATGCTTCAAAAAAAATAAGTGAGGCCCATTTGTTGCCCCAAAATGGAGCATGTGGGCCTTAACTATATGCAAATTGCTATAACAAATAACAGTAAGCTTCTATCTTATGAAATAGAATTATAGACGTACAATTTCCGCTTTGAGTTCTCTATCAATCTCCAGAAAACCAATTGAATTGTAAGGAGCAAATACTTTATCAGTTGGACTGCCGGGATTGAAAAATAGTACGTTGTCATCTCTGTTTATTGCTGCAACATGCGTATGTCCGTAAACGATACAATCTACATCCGAAAACTCTTGCTTTAAACGGGAAATTAGCCCTTGCGGCGGTCCCCAACCATGTACAAGTGCAATCCTAAACTTCTCAACTTGAATAATCCTCTGAGCAGGTAATTTCTTAAGTATTTCAGGATAATCCATGTTACCTCGGACTGCTTTTATCTCCGCAACTTCGCTTAGTTCCTCAATTACCCGAAGTTGTAGAATATCACCAGCATGTAATATCAACTCTACTCCCGCAAGAAGAGAAAATACCTTTTTTGGCATGCTCTTCGCCGCAACAGGAATATGAGTATCAGAAATTACCCCTATTCTCATATTAATTATGCTTGGATCGATGAAGCTGCTGTTGAGGATTTATGCAAATGAGAGGATATTCTTGGTTCTAGAAGAGCCAGGGTTAGGACTTCATCCATATGATCAACAAATATGAACTTTAACTCTTCACGTACACGTTCGGTGATTTCTTCCAGCTCTTTTTCGTTATCGTTTGGTAGAATTACAGTCTTTAGCCCTGCCCTATGAGCAGCAAGTACTTTTTCCTTAATCCCTCCAACGGGAAGGACTTTACCACGCAAAGTTATCTCGCCTGTCATTCCTAAATCCTTCCGTGTCGCACATCTGGTTAGAGCTGATGCCAAAGCTGTAGCAATGGTTATACCTGCTGAAGGCCCGTCTTTAGGAATAGCACCTACGGGCACATGGATATGAATGTCATATTTTTCATAGAAGTCCTCATCAACACCCATCTCTTTAGCTCGACTGCGTATGTAGCTCACTGCCGCCTGAGCAGACTCACGCATCACATCTCCTAGCTGACCTGTCAAAAGAAGATTCCCCTTCCCCTTCATCAGGGTAACCTCTACAGAGAGAATATCACCGCCAATCTCTGTCCAAGCAAGTCCTACGGCTACACCTATCTCATCCTTTTCTTCTGCAACTCCGTACCGGTATTTTGCAGGACCTAGATATCCATGCAAATTATCAGCTACTATTGTTGTACTACCTTCTTTTCCTTCAACCACTTCTTTCGCGACTTTTCGACAAAGAGTGGCAATGTTACGCTCAAGATTTCTAACCCCTGCTTCTCGAGTATACTCTCTAATTATTTTCAGGAGTGCGTCCCTGGTTACTTCTAAGCGCTCATGACTTAAACCATGTTCCTTTAGCTGCTTAGGGATAAGAAATTCCTCAGCTATATGGACCTTTTCTTCCTCGGTATATCCGGGAAAACGTATTACTTCCATTCGGTCCCTTAAGGCAGGGGGAACAGTATCTAATATATTTGCCGTAGTTATAAACATAACATCCGAAAGGTTAAAAGGAACCTCAAGGTAATGGTCACTAAAAGCATAGTTCTGCTCAGGGTCAAGTGCTTCCAGAAGTGCTGCAGATGGGTCTCCTCTGAAATCGGCACCAACTTTATCTATTTCATCCATCATAAAAACGGGATTTCTGCTCCCGACATGATGAATAGACTGGATAATTCTTCCCGGAAGAGCACCAACATAAGTGCGGCGATGACCTCTTATCTCTGCTTCATCCCTTATGCCTCCCAGGGATATTCGTATAAACTTTCGTCCTAAAGAACGGGCAATCGACTTCCCGATTGAGGTTTTACCTGTCCCGGGAGGCCCCACAAAACAGAGAATAGGCCCTTTCATTTTTTCCGCCAGCTGACGAACTGCTAGATATTCCAGCACCCTTTCTTTTACCTTCTTGAGACCATAATGATCCTCGTTCAATACCCGCGCCGCTTCTTTAAGATCTAACATTTCTTCCGTCTTTGTTGACCACGGCAATCCAATCAGCCAATCAAGATAGGTTCTTATTACTGGTGCTTCTGCTGCCACCGGCGGCATTCGTTCCAGCCTGTCCACTTCCTTGAAAGCTTTTTTTTCTACCTCTTCAGGCATGTTGGCATCTTTTATTTTTTTCCTAATCTCCTCCAGCTCAGCAGAATCCTCATCCAGTCCTCCCAGTTCCTTCTGGATTGCTTTCAATTGCTCTCTAAGGAAATATTCCCTCTGAGTTTTATCCATCTGGTCTTTCACCCTTGACTGGATGCGGCTGCCTATCTCCAGAATTTCTAATTCTTTATTCAGATAAACACTCACCCTCTGGAGCCTCTCCATAGGATTAACTGCTTCAAGGATCTGCTGCCTGTCTTCCAGCTTGAGATTGAGATGAAAAGTTATAAAATCTGCTAGCCTACCCGGATCTTCAATATTGAAAGCAGCCACTAAAACTTCTGGGGGTATCGGCTTTCCTAAACGGACACACTTTTCGAACTGAGTTAAAATATTTCTGGTGAAAGCTTCCCTTTCTAGGGCTTTATCCTTTCGTCTCTCCCCAATCTCGACTATCTCTTCGGTCCTTATTTCAACAAAGGGTTCAGTCTGTATATAATCTTTAACTCGAATTCGAGCCAAACCTTCTACTAGCGCTTTGGCCGTACCATCGGGGAGCTTTAAAACCTGCATTATAGCAGCTGCTGTACCTACGGTAAAAAGGTCAGTTGGCTTGGGATCCTGTATCTCCGCTTCCCGCTGAGAAACTAAGGCAACCACATGGTCATGCTGCATTGCGGCCTCAAGCGCTTTGATCGATTTCTCTCTGCCAACCAGAAGCGGTATCACCATATAAGGAAAGACCACCATGTCCTTAAGCGGAATCAAAGGTAGTTTTTCTCTAATTTCAACTTGCTCTTTATTTTCAGCCACTGTTTTCGCTCCCCTTCTTTAGATTGAAATGCGCATTTTATTTCTCTAGGAGTCTCTCAACATCCTTTTTTATACCCAAATAATTCATTATCTATTTATCTTTAATTTTATATTACCATAAATTACCGTAATCATGGCTGCCGTAGTGTCAACCAGGAAATCAACTATACTAGGAGTACGCGTTGGTACAAAAGCTTGATGTATTTCATCCGAAGCAGCATAAGCTACGGAAATAAAAAGAACAAAAATGGTTATCATCCTTACGGAGTCGGTATGAAGCTTTATAGCCCGAAATAGAAGCCAGCTTAATAGGGCATACTCTATGAAATGAGGTATAAAATCTGGAATAGGAGAGGGAAGACCACTTGGTTGCGAAGATAGGTAGAAAATCAGACTCATCCAAAGAATAGGAGGTGTCCAGGCAAGTAAATAGTTTTTCATCAGCAAATGCGAGGTAGTTGTTCCCCTACCAGCATATCCACAATACGAGTTGCCCCTACTATCGTCTTCATCATAACCCGACCTGGAGATCCCGCTTTTATCTCACCTATAATGGCAGCTTCTTTCCCATAGGGATGCTTGCGCATAACCGTAAGCATCTCTTCTGCTGCATGAGAGGCCACAACAGCAACCAACTTACCTTCATTGGCAACATGAAGCGGGTCAAATCCCAGCATTTCGCAGGCTCCAAATACCTCCTTTTTTATGGGGATCTCATCTTCCATTATGAAAACAGCAACTTGTGATTGAGATGCAATTTCGTTTAAGGTACTCGCTAGACCTCCTCTGGTAGGATCGCGCATTGCTCTTATCTCTTTGCTTACTTTTAACATTTCCTGAACCAATCCATTCAGTGGAGCACAGTCACTTTTGATATCAGTCTTAAAGGATATACCTTCTCTCTCGCTGATTATAGCAATTCCATGATCACCGATGCTTCCGCTCAAAAGCACCTTGTCTCCAGGCCGAGCATTCGCACCGGAAATATCAACTTTCTCAGGTACTATTCCCACCCCTGCTGTATTGATAAATATTCCGTCAGCTCCTCCCTTCTCTACCACCTTTGTATCTCCTGTAACTACTTCCACTCCCGCTTCCTTAGCCGCTTCTTCCATAGAACCAATAATGCGCTTAAGGTCAGAAATTAAAAATCCTTCTTCAATTATGAATGCGGTGCTAATGAACTTGGGAATAGCACCACTCATAGCTAAATCATTGACAGTACCGCATAGGGCGAGTTTCCCAATATCTCCTCCATTAAAAAATAGGGGGCTGACTACATAGGAATCAGTTGTGAAGGCCACTCTTCCATTACCTACATCTAGAACGGCCATATCATCAAGCTTGCTTAACAGCGGGCTGGTAAAACTTTTCAAAAAAACCTGACCTATAAGATCATGGCTCATCTTCCCCCCGCTTCCGTGAGCCAATAAAATCCTATCTCTTTTATCCAAGCCGCCTCCCAATTTTATATTCTTCTATCGTAGCGGTAATATGCTGCACATGCTCCCTCAGTAGATACCATACAGGGACCGATTGGTTTCTCTGGGGTGCAGGCTTTAGCATAGAGCTTACATTGGTAGGGAAACTTCACACCCCTCAATACCTCTCCACAACTACAACCTTTATGTTCCTTAGTAGGAGGTAGTTTCGGAGAAAAAACTTGGTCAGCATCAATATCAGAAAACTCTTCTTTCAGCTTTAGACCGCTCCCGGGTATAACTCCAATCCCTCTCCAGTCTGCATCACAAGTCTCAAAAATCTTATAAAGCAGCTCCATGGCTAGAGTATTTCCCGATGGTCTGACAGTGCGCTTATATTGTATTTCGACCTTAGCTACTCCTTCTTCTACATGCTTGACCAGCATATAGATCGTTTGCAGTATATCTAAGGGTTCAAAACCAGAAATGACGCAGGAAATCCCGTATTCGTCAGCAACAAATTGGTAGGGCTGACTGCCAATGATTACACTGACGTGCCCTGGACAAATAAATCCATGCAGTCGAACCTCTCCCAAATTGAGAAGAGCCCTCATTGCTGGGGGGATAACCTTATGCACACTGGTGATATAGAAGTTTTCTAATTTCATATCCCGGGCCTTCAATACTGCTTCTGCAACAGTAGGTGCTGTAGTCTCAAAGCCAACAGCGAAGAAGATGATTTTCTTTTGGGGATTCTTCTCAGCAATCTGCAGTGCATCAAGAGTTGAATAAACCACTCTTATGTCTGCGCCTTCAGCTTTTAAAGCAGAGAGATTGGTATATGATCCCGGAACCTTCATCATATCGCCAAAAGTAGCCAGAATTACCCCTTGCTCCTGAGCAAGCGCGATTGCCTTGTCTATGTCACGATTAGCAGTAACGCAAACCGGGCATCCGGGACCGGAAAGGAGAGTGATGGTCTCCGGCATAACCTTACGAAGACCGTGCTTGGAGATAGCTACAGTATGGGTACCGCAGACTTCCATAAGATTAACCTTTGTCCTGGAGAGTTTTTTAATCTCTTCAACCATTTTTTCTGCAATGACACTATCCCGATATTCAGTAACATACTTCATTCTTCTTCTCCAATCATCTGTTTAAGAAGTTTCATCGTTTCTTTAGCCTCATTTTCGTCCACTTTTTCAATGGCAAAGCCAGTATGAATAAGCACATAATCTCCAATCTGGGCATCAGGAAGCAAGGCAAGGCTAACCTCTCTCACTACACCCTCTATCTCAACTTCAGCCATCATATTGTCCACTTTTATCACCCTGGCGGGAATTCCTAAGCACATAATATACCTCCTTCATTGTATGCAAATCCAGATTGCCATATCCAGCACCGCTGTCAATGCCCGTTTTGCTTATACATAAACTCACATAAAGAATACCAGCTTGATATTTTTGGCTCAAGAGAAAACACGGGCCCGCATGTTCAGCTGCTAATTTTAGCATAAGCTACTACTACCTGGCCTAAGGAGATTCCACCATCATTAGTTGGTACCTTCTGATTAATAAAAACTTTGAAATCATTTTCCTCTAATATTCTCTCAAGCTTTGTGGTTAGATAAAGGTTCTGAAACACTCCTCCACTTAAGGCTACTGTTGAAATACCCTCATTTTCGCGTACTTTCTTGCAAACTGCCAGACAGAACTCTGCAACGGTATTATGAAATTTTGCCGATATGACAGCGGAGGAAACTCCTTTTTCCTGATCCGCTAACACCCCTCTGATGACTGGTTCTGTATCTACTGTGAGTGATGAATTTTTTTGAGCAGATGGATTCAGGTCAAAACCATAGCTGCCTTCTTCTGAATCCTGTGCAATCATCTCCAACTCTATAGCAGCTTGCCCTTCATAGTCGACGACATCCCGCACGCCTAGAATAGAAGATACTGCGTCGAATAGTCTTCCGGAACTGGAGGTCAGGGGAGAATTTATATTTCTTCTAAGCTGTCCAATAATTACTTCCCGTTCCTCAGCATCGATTCTTTTCCACAAATTCAAATTCTTATTTAGAATGTCATCACCGAAAAAACTGTATAGATAACTGAAAGCCATCCTGTAAGGTCTTTCAATAGCCGCTGCTCCACCGGGCATCGGGAGATACCTAAGATTGCCAGCTCTCCGGAAGGAAGACCAGTCGCTCACTAAAAACTCGCCTCCCCAGATTGTACCATCAGTTCCATAACCAGTACCATCAAAGGAAACTCCAATAACTTTATCTTTGAGACCATGCTCTATCATCACACTCACAATATGCGCATGATGATGCTGGACACCTATGTGTTTGACTCCCGAAAGCTCAAGAGCAAATTTGGTTGAAAGATATTCCGGGTGAAGATCGTAAGCCACAATTTTTGGATCGATTCGAAACAGACCCTTATAAAGTGCCAGGGTTGTTCCAAAATGCTCCAGCGTCTCAAGATTCTCCATATCGCCAATATGTTGACTTACAAAAGCGTATTCATCTTTAGTAAGGCAGAAGGTATTCTTAAGCTCTGGACCGCACGCTAGAATCTGGGGAAATTTAAAAGGTAGACGGAGAGGATAGGGAGCAAAACTTCTCGCTCTTCTTATCATAACCATTCCCTCATCCGTACTTCTTACTACTGAGTCATCGTACCTTGAGTAAATTTCTCGGTTATGCAAAAGGAAACCATCAGCGATATGCCCTAATCGACGAAAAGCCTCTTCATTTTCCATGGCAATCGGTTCTTCACTTATATTTCCACTGGTCATAACTAAAGCCATATTTGATTCTTTGAGAAGAATATAATGAAGAGGAGTATAAGGAAGCATGATTCCCATATAATTATTCCTGGGGGCAACCAAACGCGAAATATTTGAATTTGGCCTTTCAAGTAGAAGCACAATTGGCCTTTGCGGGCTTTTCAGTATCACTTCTTCCTTAGCATCAACATAACAATATTTTTTCACCTCATTGATATCTAAAAGCATAACTGCTAGAGGTTTTCCAAAACGACGCTTTCTATCTCGCAACCTTTTTACCGCTTCATCATTTTGTGCGTCACAAGCAATATGAAATCCCCCTAAGCCTTTAATGGCTACTATTTTACCTTCTCTAAGCATTTCTATAGCTTCAGTAATAGGATCCTCATTATTGACCGGTGAAAACCTGACCGCCGTATCCTTCGATTGATGTCCAGACCCTATAGACCATAACTCCAGATGTGGTCCGCAAACCGGGCAGGCATTGGGTTGAGCATGAAATCGCCGATTTAAAGGATCATCATACTCCCTCTGACAGTCCGGGCACATTATGAATTTCTTCATCGTGGTTTTCGGTCTATCGTACGGAATCTCTTCGATAATAGTAAATCGAGGACCACAGTTGGTGCAGTTAATAAAAGGGTAACGATATCGTCTATCCTGAGGATCAAACAGCTCATGCAGGCATTTATCGCAGATGCTTATATCAGGAGAGATAAGAATAAACTTTCCTTCTTCTTCCACGCTCTCCTTAATAACAAATGTATCATCATTCTCAAGAGGCATTTTTTCAACGTTAATGCTTTCAATGCTGGCTCGTGGTGGAGCTTTTGGCTTCAGGTTCTCTAAAAATATGTCTATATCTTTGTCTTCACCTTCAACCTCTATGATTACACCCTGGGAGGAATTGAGAACCCATCCTTTCAAATTATGGCTGTGTGCCAATTGGTATATATAGGGGCGGAAACCGACTCCCTGGACTACTCCCTTTACCAGAACTCTAACCCGTCTTCTCAGGTGCCTCACCCTTCCTAGCGTCACTATTTGGTATTTTATTCCATTTCTCCGTTAAAATCTAGCCTTTATTTGGACAAGGAAACAGAGCCAACCTTCTCACATACCGTTAGTTAACCTTGTACGAATACCAGTAAACGTATTATGAATAGTATACCAGGGTGAGGAACAAGAAGTAGATTATGGTTCGTGTCTCTTTTTGTCTCTTATTTTTCTAAGATTACATATTTGTTGGAAGTTCCAGACCGTATTGCAGCAATAGCTCTTCGTTGCATAGTACTTGCTCTCGAATACCATCTGCAACTACGCTGCCTTCGTCCATGATTATTGCTCGCCTGCAAAGTTCCCAGGCAAGATTCATGTCATGTGTGGCAATAATCTTAGTCTGAGGAAGGTTTTTTAAAAGTCCTATCAAGTTCCTTCGAGTTCTGGGGTCAAGATTGGAAGTTGGTTCATCCATAACCAGAATCTCAGGCTGGGTTGCAAGTACTGTTGCTATCGCGACCCTTTTCTTTTCACCCAAACTTAGGTGGTGGCTCGACTTACTTACTACCTCTTCCATCCCTACTTGAAAAAGTGCATCTTTAACCCTTTCCCCAGCTTCCTGAGGAGAAAGACCCATATTTAGAGGACCAAACGCTACATCATCAAATACAGTAGAAAGAAATAGCTGGTCATCAGGGTCCTGAAATACTAAGCCTACCAATCTGCGTATTTCCCTCAAGTTCTCTCTGCTAAATTCTAGCCCCAATACTCTAATCTGGCCGTTTCCGTTAAGAGTTCCATTTAAGTGAAGAATAAGAGTTGATTTACCAGCCCCGTTCGGCCCCAACAGCCCTACAATTTCTCCGTTATCGATAGTAATATTAACATCTTTTAGAGCACCCGTGCCATCCGGATAGGTGTAACTCAAGTTCTTTATCTCAATTGCTTTTTCCATCTCAGAATCACCTGAAAGATATCAAACCCAAAACAATAATAAAGCAAAAAAGGAAAAACAGATCTAGGCTTCCCAGGCTAAGCTTTTCCACAGTTCTTAGCTCACCATCAAAACCACGAGAAACCATTGCCTGATAAATACGCTCTCCTCTCTCGTAGCTGCGTACAAAAAGACTGCCAAGAGCATTTCCCAGAACCTTCAAGCTATGTTTCTTGCCAAAGGAACGCGCTCTATACCCGCGTATTGTTCCTGATATCTCATCACTAAAAACAAATGCAAACCTATATAAAAAGGAAAGAAGCATAATTAATATACTGGGGATTCTTAACCTTGTTAAACCTTTAAGCATCATAGGAAATTTTGTAGAACATGAAAGAAGAATTACGGTCAAAACTGAAAGCCAAGATTTAATAAATACATTCCAAAAAACAATTAATCCATATGTTTCCGTTGCAGGTCCTACAAGATTTACAGATCCAGAAACATTATTAGAGGAAATAAAAGGAGCAAAGACGGCTACTACCAGAACAAAGGGTATAACAACCAGTGATCTTTTAAGAATAAAAGATAAGGGGATTTTTGATACAAACACCATTACGGTAATTACAGATAAATATAGGGCAAACTTAATATATTCCGTTGGCGGAGTAAGAACAATTGCTACTATAAGGATAAAAAAACTTAAAATTTTTATACGAGGATCTAGCCTGTGGATAGGGCTTACAAGATCATTATATCTTTCGAAAGAATAAGTATGCGCATGATAATGTGCCTCCCTATGTTCATGAAGATGCGCTTCCTTGACATATTTAAGATCCTTAACGTGTTTATGAGGATGCTTGTGAGATAGTTCCTGATGGAAGTGGGAATGTTCATGGCTGACCCCATCGTGCTTGTGGGTATGGCTATGAACTTCCTCTGGATGATCATGTTCATGCGTATGAGAATTTTTATTCTCCTCAGCCACATTAATCCTTTCCTGGCTGTTTCCGGCCCTTAATAAGAACTGCTAGTCCGTACATTATTCCCAGACTTATCATTGTGCCTACTACGCCAGCAATAGCTGCAGTCATACCACCGCTGATTCCCGGAGCAGCATAATTAGAAAGAGGTGTCTCAACAACCGTTGATGCTTTTTTTATAAAACCTATATCCTCAGCAACTCTTTCTAGCCCATCTGGAAGTGCCGAGGCATAGGGCGATACAGCCGCCGCTAAAAATAGAGCAAATATAACACCCGCTAGTAAAATCAGATAATCCGGCTTAGGGGCAAGTTGAAAGAGATCTGGTCTAACCTTGCGTACATACTGAGTTACTCCTACTGTAATCAGACCTTCTCCCACACCTATTATACTATGCCACCCAATCATAGCCGGTAGAACTAAAAATAGAGGAGAAGTACCAGAGGCAGCCAATTCCAGAGCACAAGCACCTGAAGCAAGAACAACAGAAAACCATGAGGCTAGAAAAGCACCTACAACTACTCCTCCACGATGAGGAACCAAGTTTTTAAAGACGGAATATATCCAATATGCACTGAAAGTTGCAACCAGACCCATATTAAGAATGTTTGCTCCAAGAGCAGTAATTCCGCCATCAGCAAAGAGCAGGCTTTGGATCAATAAAATAGTTGCTATAAGAACACTGGCTACCCAGGGACCTAGAAAGATGGCGGCAAGCGCTGCTCCCAGAAAATGCCCGGAAGTGCCACCAATCACGGGAAAATTAAGCATTTGAGCTGCAAAAATAAATGCAGCTAACACACCCATAAGAGGTATTTTCTGCTCGCTCATTTGCGCCCTTATATGACGGAGCCCATAGCTAATACCTGAGATAGAAATGGCAGCTGTGCTTATCCATGTTTTACTGTCCAAAAAACCATCAGGTATATGCATTATTTTGCTCCTCTCAATTATAGTATTACTATTTTATTTATCGTGCTACTATTTACAAAAAAATAACTTAAAAATCAATAAACAGAGTTAAAGGAGAAGGTGAAGCAGAGAGAAAACCGTATCGCACTTCCGTATATATTTAGACCGATACTTTATTCCTCCATTTTTATTTTAATCTTCAAAGAAACCAAAATAACAATACAAAACCAAAGTACTATGTTAGCCTTTTTCCTGTCGTCGCCATAGTGAGTTTTCCATGTATTACTCCCTTAACACCAATTAGTTGATCAGCGGCCTTCTTGATATCTTTACTCTTTCCACGTACTACTAAGACCTCTAAACAATGGTGATCATCCAAATGCACATGTACTGAAGATATAATCAGCTTCTGCATTTGGTGCTGGATATCTACTAATCTTCCAACAAGTTCCCGTGCATCATGATTGTATACTAAAGTTACAGCACCGGCAGTTTCCCTCGTCTCCTCTTTCCATTCAAGTTCGACCAATCCTTCTCTTATCAAGTCACGTATTGCTTCGGATCTGCTTGTATACTTCTTTTTCACAATAAGCCGGTCAAAATTCTTCAAAAGTTTTGAATCGATGGATATGCCAAATCTTATAATATTGCCCATATTGCCCATATCACCCACATAAAAGTGTTATTATTTTAAAAATCGTAACACGTTATTACCCAACTGTCAATATTATTAGAATCACAATCATAGTGATTTTGCCCTAGAGTTTGCTTATTTGCACGGAGTCATCATGGTGGTGTGAGGAAAGTTTGTTTACCTCTTCGAGAGTTTGTTCTAAAATAGTTACTCCTTCAGTAATACTCTTTTCGGCCTTCTCCAAACCCTGTGCCAATGGGTCGGAACCAAGGTTTTTTAACAGCTCTTTCCATTGGTTAACATTCCGGTGACAGAGTTTGGTAAGCTCAATCGACTGATGGAGCGAGAGTTTAAGCTGAGTATGATTAAATCCTTCTGTACACAAATCTTTCACCTCCTTAGAATTCTTAAACTTAAAATATGAAACGCAGGTTACAACTGATATTTGGGTTACCGCTCTTCCAAAATTATCTTATGCTCGATTAATCTAACTTCTTTAATATCTGCATGTATAATCTTTTTGCTACCAAATAAGTCGACTACAATAAGCTCTTCACCCTTATTACGTATAGCAACTACATTATTCATGACTTCCTGCTCTTTGCCTTCCCTTCTTATAACTACTCTTGCTTCGCACATTCAAAATTCTCTCCTTCATTTCCTTAGCTTAAGAAAGCCAAGACTGAAGTTCGTCCTCCAGCTTCTTCTTTGGAACCGCACCAACTAAGCGTTTTTGTATTTCTCCTGCCTTAAATACTATTAAAGTAGGAATACTCAAAATCTCATATTTAGAAGCTACACCTTGATTATCATCAACGTTCAACTTTCCCACTTTAATTTTGATCTTATATTGGGATGCAAAATCCTCCAGGACCGGTTCCATTATGCGGCAAGGCCCGCACCAGGGTGCCCAAAAATCTACCAATACGACACCTTCTATATTTAACACTTCATTCTCAAAGTTCTCGCTGTTAAGCTCCACAATATTTTCTGCCAATCTTACCTCCTTTAGAATTATAAGTTACTGCCATCCAATCCATCTTCCTTCTTAAAACCGGGCGATGGTTAAGTATGCTTTGGATCTCTTATCTTTGCAGACTAAACTTGAACCAAACTCCCAATGTATTCCTCTGCGGAAACAGTAGCTTGAGCTCCTTCACCCATAGCTGCCACAATCTGTTCAAGCAGATTATGTCTTACGTCTCCTGCAGCAAATATTCCTGGAACTGAAGTACCGAGGGCTACGTTAGTAATTATATATCCATTTCGGTCTAATTTAATTACTTCTTTGGCAAAACTAGCATTAGGTGTGCTTCCAACACACATAAAAACACCCTCTAATGCTAACTCCTTTACTCCCTCCCTCTTCCTGTCTAGAATTTTTATCTTTTCAAACATCTTGTTTCCCTGAATGCGTTAACTCTGAATTCCACATAAAATCAATTTTAGGATTCGCAAAGACCTTTCTTTGAAGTATTTTAGCCGCTCTTATTTCATCTCGCCGATGAACTATTGTTACTTTTTTAACATATTTAGTGAGAAAGGTCGCTTCATCAATTACTGAATCGCAACCATCAACAGCGATTATCTTTTTTCCATTTAAGTCTTTGGTTTTTCCTTCAAACTCTGCAATTGTTTAACATTCTCCGTAGCCGATCTAGCCAAAGGTCCGTTAGGTTCCAGCTTAAGATAAGTGTTAAATTCCTCTATTGCGCCATCTATGTCGCCTTTGCTCACCCAGAGCACCACTCCCATATTATAATGCGAGCGCGCGTGTCTAGGGTTAGCCTTTATTACTTTGTTATATGCATCGATAGCGGAATTAGCCATTCCCAGGTTGAAATAAGCTGTACCCAGGTCTGTCCGAACATTAAGGTTGGTTTGATCAATCTTCAGGGCTTTCTGATAATATTCGATAGCTCGCTGATAGTTCTCAACATCGAAATATAAATTACCTAAGCCAACTAGCGCTTTTAGGTTGTTGGGATCTTTTCTTAGTATCTGCTCATAAGCATATTCTTTTATTTGATACGGTTCTAGTTCTGCCAATATTTCTGGGGGTACCTGTGTTCTTTCAAAGCGAGAATAAAAAGCAAACGCCAAACCAATAAGCAGAATTGGTATAATCACCCACATTATCACCCTCTTCTTAGTGCGAACAAAATTTGCTATTCGTCCAAAGAAACCAAAAGATAACTCCTTTTCGTAGTGCTGAACTTTAAGCCCATGGGTTTGCGCTTTAAGAAGCATGTTAAGGTCATTGGTCACTAAAGTTATGTCGCCATTTGGATTAGAACTTGAAAGCTGATATGTTAGGGCTAAAATCTGATCATCGGTATTCTTAGTTTTTAATGCTTCTGGTACGGCCTCATTAGGATCAAAAGAAAGAACCTTTAATGAAGCCCCATTTTCCAGCTCAATTCCTTCAGTAAGCTTTCGCTCTTGAGAAAGCTCAAACAGGATACGGGAAATCTGACGACCGTGAAAGCGAAGACGTCCGTCTGCACGTGACGTCTTAAGCTTGTCCAGTTCTTGCAATACTGGTTGAGGAATGACCACTTCTGACTCTGGAAAAGCATATACCACTTGTGGGTCAAAAAGAAGTACATTCGTATCTAGCACATAAATCTTCTTCATATTATAGATAATCTCCTATGTTCTTTATATAACATTATAAACTCTCCTGAGATGAAGGGGAAGAAAGAGGCCTAACTTATAGGCACCTCGGCTATTGCTACTGCTGCAGTAAATCTCTCTAATGATCTTATATAGTGCAGAATCAGAGTATTAGGTACTTTCCTCACCTCAACCCTAATCTCGCCAGACCTGATATCAAACTCAGAGACTTCCGCTCCATTTTGGGCTGCAACATCGCGGGCGGAATTTTGGCTTGCCCTGTAGTCGTTAGTGAGCATTCTTACCTCCCAAGCTTCCTTGGCGGCATCCTCAGCAATTTTATTGATTTGAAAGTGAGCCATAAAAATCACTCCCAAATCGTTTACAAGCACACTCAGAATTACAACAACTATTACTACTTTTATGATTAGTTTTATCATGCCTCTCCTTCAGTGGTGGAGATCTTCCTTGAGCCTTTCACTAATTGCCATAATATTTTTAATTCTGGAGAACCCAGAAGATAATTCAGCCCCAAGTACATAAATAGTCCTAACAATCCAACCAGTGCTATTTGAAGTGCCTGATGGGTAAGTAAGGTCAAATTTAACCGGTTCTCAAGAAAGATATATAATATAAAACTCGGAACAACCATGACAAGAGAAGTCCCAACAAATCTGACTATTGCAGAAAAAACTTTTCTTCCTTCAATGCCTCCAATCCTCGAACTTAAAAGATAAAGAAGGACGAACATAGTAAAAGTATAGGTAAGTGTATGCCCTAAGGCTAGACCCTTTACTCCCAGAAATCTTATGAGGATTATGTTTGCTATGATGTTTACGGGAACTCCTATTGCATTTGTCTTCATAGGAGTTTTTGTATCTTGAAGGGAGTAAAAGGCGCGAGTTAAAAACATATAAATTGCAAACGAAAACAGTCCGACAGCAAAAAGGGTTAAGACAGGGGTTGTAAACCGAGTAGCTTCAATATCGAAGCGGCCGTGTTGATAAAAAAGTCTTATTATGGGAGCACTCAACAAAATAAGAGCTATTGAAGCGGGTATGATAATAAGACCGGTACTTCGCATCCCTAAAGAAATTGTCTCCCTAAATCTTCCAAAGTCTCGCTTGGCTGCATATTCACTTAAACTGGGAAAGAGCGCAGTCATAATTGAGACCGCAAAAATACCATAGGGAAGCTGGAAGAAATACCAGGAATACTGATAAGCTGTGATACCACCACGAAACTGGTAAGCGAGATTGTTGGTAACAGTGAGGCCTATTTGATTAGCAAGCACGTATCCAAGCACAGGTAGAGCAAGACTTCCCAGTTTTTGGATAGCGGGATGTCTTATATCAAGAGAAGGGTAATAACGTACTCCAATTTTAAGAAGGGGTGGAACTTGAATTAAGGCCATTGAAATAACTCCTAAGGTTGTACCAATTGCTAGTGCGGTCAAAGCAAATTGTGGATTTCTCTCAAGGTTAGGAATAACAAAGAAGAGCACGGTTGAAATCACGGTCAGATTGTTTACGATTGGTGCAAAGGCCGGTACTGCAAAATGACGATAAGAATTAAGCAGGCCAGTAAAGATTGCTGCCAATCCATAAAAAATGATCTGTGGGACAAAAAACTGGAAGAAGAATGTCGCGAGTTCAACAGAAGCTGCACTTCCTGGAACCAAAAAGGTTTGGGTTCGAACCAAAGGAAAGGAAAAAATTATCCCTATGAGTGTGAATAAAATAAGAATTAAGAACGAGAGGTTTGCAGTAATACTGGCCACATACCAAGCTTCATCCTTATTCTGTTTAGTAAGATATTCCACAAAGATAGGAATGAACAGTGAGCTGAGAATACCTCCCATTAACAGCTCGTAGATCATGTTAGGCATAGTATTGGCAAGGTTATAAGAGTCGGCCAACCTTTGAATTCCAAAAGCTGAAGCAAGCACAGCCACTCTTAAATAACCGGTAATCCGACTTATCGAGGTAGCTAATGACATTACAAATGTTGAGCGGACTAAAGACGTTGCTCTTTCCATACCCTTGCTATCTTCGATATCTATCACCGCCTAAATAAACTGCATTTAATAGTTGAAATAGGCGAACAGGGTTCAGAGAATCCAGGATTCTCAAATTCAAGGAGTAATAATTTTTCTAAATTTTTAATTCACATGAACTTCAGAGTCCTCGAACCCACAAATCCCTGTATTGTAACTATGAAACTGCGTCGCTAATAATCGAAACCAAGACTAGCTTTTTAGCTTGTGAACATAAAATCTAATAAAGAAATATAAAAAGACTGCTATAACCAGTAAAGCTGTAATAAATAATATAGTTCTGGTAAAAGACGTTGCTCTAATGGTGAAGGTTCGCTGATTTATAATATCTGAGCCACTCGAGACTGAAGCTTTTAGAGGGAATACTCCAGGACGGTAAGCAGTAACTGAAAAGGAAAATATATTTTCCTTTGGATTAATCTCCACTACGCGGCTGTTTCCTTTAGGAAAACCAAAATTATTACCATCTACTTTAACCGTCATTTTAAATGGATAGTCAGCCTTGCTGAAAACAGCTATAGGGATTTTCCCGCTTAAGCTGGAAAGAGCAATAGTTCCTTGAGAGAGAATCCTTACTTTTTTTAGCTCAGTACTTACTGACTTTTCGATATCCTCTACAAAGTCTAGACCCAGATTTACAATATCCAAGCTTGGACTCTTGGTCCAATCCCATCCCTCAGCAATTAAAAGCTCTCTTTCTAATCTTCTCCGAACATAATTATTGTTCTCCACCATCTTAGCGAATAGTCCGTAGGCTTTACGGCTGCTGATCAATCTCTTCCGATACTGAACGCTTATATATGTATCCTCAATAGGGCTATCCAATAACATTAAAGGCTTACTTGCTGGAGGAACTAGCGCTATGCCGTCCTCTAAAGTAACTGTCTTTATCCAAGGTGTCATTTGCAAGTACCGATATAAGTTTTCTAATAACTCACGAGACGGTTCATTCTCAGGTTCTACTACTACTGCGACAATTTTTTGCCTTTCTGGGTTGTGCAGATAGACCTCTGCTAGTCTTCCTAATAATTTTTGAACTGCTTCCTCGCTCTCCTCATAGTTAAGCGCTTCAGATGCATTATCATCTCGAAAGACGACCGTAACCCTATTGCTATCGAGGTCCTGAATGCGGTAGGAAGAATATAAATCTCCTTCTTCATTACCTATTATTCTTTTAAAAGCCTTTCCGCTGAGAATAGTATTTTCTATACCCTCCCTGGCTAAATATGCTATAGAGTCAGAAGTAAGTGACAATCCAGGCAGGTATAGACTGGGAGCGAGTGAGTCTAACTTGAAATTCTCTATTATTACTTCTCTTCCCTTTGCTATTTGTAAGTGTGCATCAGTATCCCAGCCATTGTCTGCTAATATCTGCAACGAAGCAAAAGCGTACGGTGAAGGAAGTAATGCTGCCTGTCCGCTACTGAACAATTCACTATAACGATCCAAAACTATTGAAATATCTTTAACATCTTTTGTTTCTGTTGTCTTTAGCTCCACCTTGTTGTTCCTTAGTATCCTGTATCCCTTCTTCATCTGACCCATCTGCTCAATTAAAAGAGGAGTGGTAGCAACAGTTACCTGGATGCTCGGGTATTGAGCTAAAGCTGTAAGATGCCGATAATAAACTCCCGGACTATTTATATCTACATCAGAATCTTCCGCTATCTTATTATCTATAAAAATTCCTTCGTGATTAAAGCGAGCCCGATCATGTAGCGGCCACACCAGAATTAGCCCCACAGGAAGATACTCATTAGGGGGATGTTCATCTACGACAACTATGGCTGTTCTGGCCTGGGCAATCTCTTGTCCTTTTTGCCATATGGAAACCCTTACCGGATAAGTTCCCTCCGAGAGCTTTAAGCTTGATATAGACTTTATAAACTTCAAATCCCTATTTCCAGACGAAACATAGTAGCGAGACCACCTTCTTCTGTACAGAAGTGGGGTTTCCTGCTCTTCGCTTAAACCCAAACGCTGATAGATTTGGAGAATAATATCAACTCTGCCCGGTTTAGGATCACCTTTTATTACGGTTATATTGAGCTGGAAACTGTCATCGGGTGCATAGAAATGTTTACTTGAAACTAACTGCAACCTGAAAGGAGCTGGTAGGCCCTGCGAAAAAGCTGTAAAAACAGGTAAAAAGAAGAAAAGAACTAGAAGATTTAAAATTAGAAATAACTTATATCTCAACATTCTTCCTTTCTAATTCTGTTACAGGAAAAATAGACTATTTCTCTACTGCTTGTAAAGATATTTGACTACTTGTACTGAAGTCTTATACAAAAATAATACGTTTAGACCATCTGGAAGTTCTGCTAGTTTTGTATAAGAAAGTGAGGTCTCAGTTAAATCTTACTCCTAAATCTATTCTCTGCCTAGGCAAGTTTAACCTGTAATTAAGAAGAGTGTAGGGGGGAGTTTTACTAAATGATTCTATCTGAAAATAAGCTACATGCCAAGCATGGCACGAAGTTTTCTAGCCTGTCTTCGGGAAACCGGGAGTTCGCTCATCTTACTATCGCTAACTTTCAAGATATAATTACCCTTAAATAGGGGAACTATCTCCCTGGTCTTATTTAAATTAACCAGATAGGCTCGGTGTGCGCGAAAAAAAAATTTTTCTTTTAGCCTCTCTTCTAACTCACCCAGAGAAAAATTAGTAAGATAACTTTCATCGAACGTATGAACACGCGCATAACCATGATGAATATCAACGTAGATTATATCACCCACATTGATAAGCAAAGTCTTTCCTGACTTCTCTACCGGAATTTTATCAATAAGAGTCTTCGGTAAAGACTGTGCAACCTTATATCGCTTCTTGCCCTTCAATTGTAAAATTCGCTTTATGGTTTGGCGCAGTCTTTTTTCGTCAAACGGCTTAAGAAGATAGTCCACCACATTTAGCTCAAATGCTTTAACAGCATGCTCATGATATGCAGTTACAAAGACTACTGCCGGTGGCAAGTTGAGCTTGTTAATAGCTTGAACCACGTCCAAACCAGTTAATCCCGGCATCTGAATATCAAGAAAAATTACGTCATATTTTACAGCCTCAATCAGTTTAAGCGCTTCCTTGGCGTTTGCCGATTCCCCTACTACTTCAACACCCTCTATTTTTTCTAGCATATACCTCAGCTCAGAGCGGGCTGGGGCTTCATCGTCAACAATAAGAACTCTAAGCTTCATAACCAGTACCTAGCACACTACTGTAGTTCAAAGGAATATGAATAATTACTGTGGTACCTTTACCTTTCACGCTTTCCACCTTAAGTCCGTATTCCTCCCCATAAAGACTTTTCAGCCTTTCATTTACATTATGTAAACCCACACCTATCCCTTTACCGAACCCGGGTAAAAAAATCTTATCTATATCCTTTGCTCTAATTCCTATACCGTTGTCCCTTACTTCAACTACCATTTCTGAATCTACTATCTTTGCATTAATATCTATTGCCAGTTTTCGATCGTCGGGCGCCCCATGTTTTACAGCATTCTCTACTAATGGCTGAAGCGTAAGTGCGGGCAGACGAATACCAAGGGCAGATGGATCAATTTGTTCTTTAATCTCCAGACTCTTTTCGAATCTCGCTTTCTCAAATACCAGATAAGAATTTACATAATCCAACTCTTTCTTTAGCGATATAAGAAGTCCGGGTCTCTCCAGAGACTTCCGCAAAAAATCAGCAAACTGAATTAAGAGCTTTCTAGCCTTTCCTGGCTTAGTACGGCAGAACATTGCAATTGTATTTAAAGTATTGAACATAAAATGTGGATTTATCTGTGCCTGTAGCGCCTTAAGCTCAGCTTGGACTGCCAGTTTGGTCTGCTTGTCTATCTCGGAAAGCTCGAGTTGCGTGCTAAGAAGTTTTGCTAGACCCTCTGCTACGCTAATATGGCTTTCAGTTAATTTGTCTCTACCTGAATAGTAAAATTTAAGTGTGCCAACAACCTTATTTCTCATTGTGAGAGGAACAACAATCGCAGCCTGCAGTGGACATCCCTCTATCGGACAGCCAATATCCTCTCTCGATTCCAATATGCTTGTCTCATTAAACTGCAGTGATTCTTTTGTAGCACGTGTAATTACCGGCTTGCCTGCTTCATGATGGCTTTCACCCACTCCGCGAAAAGCTAATACTGTTGTTTTGTCAGTAATTGCAACCGCAATAGCATCACTTATCTTCCAAATAATTTGAGCAACTTTTGATGCAGATTCATCTTTTAATCCTTTGCGCAGGAAAGGCAGCGTTTCATTAGCTATGCTCAATATCTGATGAGACATAAGAGCTTTAGCATGCTCTGGTTCATCTTTCCACCGGCTATGAAGAAGGAGCCCAAGAATAGAACCAATCGAAGTAGCAGCTCCTAAGAATAGGGATAAAATTGGCTCTAATGGAAATTTTAAGAAGAATAACGTAACCCAACTTAGCAGTAAAACAGAAAGTCCAGCCAGTAGGCTTATTTTTGCGTATAATAGAACATTGCGCAGTTGCTCTTCATCACTCCGCATTTAAACCACCATTAAAAATGTGAAAATATTTACAAATTTATTATATATATCTAAACCCATTTACAATTGTGTTAAAAACTGTATGTCAAAATATATAATCGTCCGGATAAGACAACAAAGCCAAACTTACGGTAAAGCTCCATTCCCTTTTTGTTTCCTTCTTGGGTAGTAAGAGTAACCGGTTTTACGCCTTTTTCCTTAAACCATGTAATAGTCTCAGCAAGCAATTGTGAACCTACTCCTCTACCTTGATAACTGGGATCTATACCCAATCTGTAAATTACACCCTGCCTTTTCAGTATATTGCTTATATTATAGCCCACAACATTCTTGTTTAGTAGAGCTACCAAAAAATGGTGGTCGACCAAGAACTGTATAAAAGCTTCTTCACCTAGCCACCAAAAGGAAGAAAAAGCTCTTTTTTCTACCTCCAAAATACTCTTAATATCTTCTCTTGTTGCTTTTCGTAGCCGTGCTGCTCCTTCAACCTTAGGGACTATATGATTACGTTTCTCTAGCCTGGCAAGAATCTCGAATATTCTAAAACCAGCGTCTAAATAACTGCCTACTTCTCTTTCGGTTAAAATTGGTGACACCAGTTCAGAAAAACCGGATTTTTCTAACGAACTAGTGAGCTCTTTAATAACTGCGGTTTTTACCTTACTTCCTGGTATTATCTCCCAAATAGCAATGCTCGGTAGATGTTTTCGCCAATTACCGAGCATTGCGACAATTCCCTTATTAGAAAAGTAGATATAGGTGTCTTTGCGACCTATAAAATTGTTAAGCGCTTCAGGTGTAGGAAAACTCCTACTCTTTGACATAAGTGATCTAAGATCAAGCGCTTCATCTTTTTCTACTCTTTGAAAAGACATTCTGCCTCTAAATTTAAAGGTTAATTACCATTGTTGCCTAATAATTGGTATATTACATTAAGATTCCTAGCTCTAAATGAATAAACGGAGCAGATCATATGAAACATTTGATCGGCACCATTATCTCACCATCTGCAACATTTAAGGAAATATCACAAGAAAAGCCCTGGGTTACAGCCATCTTAATAATAATTTTTACTACTATTATTACTCGCCTGGCGTCAATCCCAAGTAAGACCAGTTTACCTGCTCCCTTAGAATCTCCCTTAATCTTTACCTTTGCCACCATCCCTCTTTTTATTGCCTTAGGGCTAATTTCTTGGCTTATCTTCTCATTTCTTACTTATGGAGTAGCAAAGTTGTTTAACGGGCATGGTGGCCTCGCTGAAACATTTATGGTTATTTCTTATTCCGAAATTCCTTTCTTTTTCTCTATTCTACTCATACCCATAAGTATTATAAGACTATTTTCTCTACCTACCGAACTCTTAATGACTTCCTACTGGCTGTCAGGATTGTTCCAGTTAGCTCTTTACATCTGGAGCCTGGTTTTAGTTATTATTGGTCTAAAAGAGGTGCATTATTTTAGCTATCCCCGTGCTACAGGTACAGCCTGCCTTCCCGGTTGTGGTTGTTCTATTTTGATATTTTCTTTTATCCTCGTATTGGCTGCTTTGGGTATACTAAGTATATCAACCTTTCTTACCCCATAGGGTTGAAGCAACCGAATAAGTTCTAGATCTAAATAACAAGAGTTAACATTTCTATCTCGGAATTTCTAACTGGAGTGGCCAACCATAGTTTCTTAAGCCTCTATTTGATATATACGCAGTATGATTGAAGTACAAAAGCAGAGTTGCTCAGAGTTGCCATATCTCAGTCTACAAAGACTCGAAGCTCTCTTTTACCACATAGGACATTACATCTTTCAGGCTGCGTGTTTTCTTATAGATCTCTAACTGCCTATCTGCTCCAGAACCCTCTGTGGAGAGCCATTTTTCTATATAGCTTAGCTCCTTCGCGCTTCCCAGCTGCTGTGCCGCTTCACCTACAAAGTCTATAAGTTGTTTTATGGCATCCTTGGCAGGTATCTCGCTTTTTGTGCTTATATCAATAAAGGTCCCCTGGATTCCGTGTCTGAGAGCTCTCCATTTATTTTCATCGATCAGCTCTTTACTCTCCTTGAGCATCGTTCTTCCTTCCTCAAAATATTGAGAAAGCTTGTATATCAATGCCTGAACTAAAGCAGCTAAAGTGATACATTCATCAACCCGCATCTGTACATCACAAATTCTCACTTCTATTGTCCCATAGTCACGGTGAGGGCGCACATCCCACCAGATTTCTCCCCTTTCGTGAATGCAACCGGTTTTTCTCAGGGTATCCTCAAACTCAATATACTCAGCCCAATTCTTAAAAATCGGAGGTATCCCTTTTCGTAGGAATGATCTGTTAAAGATTTGTGCCCGTGTTGACTTAAGACCAGTAAATTCACCCTGCCAGAAAGGTGAATTAGTTGAGAGAGCAAGTAAATGAGGGAGGTAAGATCTCAAAGCATTTATAACCTGAATTGCTTTTTCGGGATCTCCAACTCCAATATGGACATGCTGGCCAAAAGAGTTATTCTGTCGCGCTAACCACTGCAGCTCGTTCACCAAACGCTGGTAATAGGGCATTTCAGTAATCTTCTGATCCTGCCATCTTGAGAAGGGATGAGTTCCAGTTGATCCCAAAAAATATCCCCTCTGTTTAGCCAGCTCTATTACCCTGTTGCGCATTGAAATAATATCTTCTCGCGCCTGAGAAATATTTTCGCAAATATCCGTGTTTATTTCTATCTCTGCTTGAATAAGCTCGTGTTGAAGACGTTTCTTCAACTCTTCCGAAGCATAAGAGAACAGCTCTTCAGCTGCAGAGACAAGAGCGTAACTCCTAGAATCAATTATCTGAAATTCTTCCTCAATCCCTATGGTAAATTCTTTAGTGCTTCCATACTTGTGATCAAGGACAGAAAGCTTGGTAGTGGTTTTCACCTTTCTTCCTTTCTTATTCTTTCCTTTACCTTTTCCATTATCTTAACCTCGTTCGCATATGATAGTTTCAGCAAAGCTTCCTCAAGGGAGAACCATAAGACATCCTCAACTTCAATATCATCGGAATGCGGAGTCCCTTCAAGATATTTGAGTAAAAAGAAATGAACTGTTTTGTGATAGCGGGTCTGGTCAGATTTCCAGTAGAACCAATATTCAATCTGGTCAATTTTTTCGACTATCTCTCCTTTTAATCCTGTTTCTTCCTGAACCTCACGGACTGCCGTTTCTTCTTGAGTTTCATCTCTCTCGATGGCTCCTTTGGGTAGACACCATATTTTTCTGTCACCCTTATTTATAAGAGCTACCTCAATCTGGTTATCTACGCTTCTATAAATTATCCCACCTGATGATTCTGTTTTCCTTGTTTTCCATTTTCCCAACTTAACCCCTTAACTAAAACGCCCCTTTGGGGGCTGCTTCATATAAGCGCGGAACCAACATTTATAAACAGATCATACTTATAGAAACTATAAATAAGCGATATATATATCCACCTACGGCAAATCCTAAATCTAAATCAGGCATTCCTTGGTCATTTAGATTTCAACATTAACTATTTATTCAGAAAACTATTGCGCTAGAATTTCTAATTTAGAATTTATTTCGATAATTTTACAGTTAACTTTTTTCCTTTTTTGCAAACATTATTACCCTTCTTACTGCATCTTGAGGGTCGTTTGCCATTACTATTTCCTGAACCTTCTTTCCTTCCCGATCAAGTTTCCAAGTTTTTAATCCTATAACTGGCTTACCTAATTTAAGCGCAAATCCTATTTCTGAAAGAGTACCGTATTCTCCTCCTACCGCAATTACTGCATCCGCTGCTTGAACAATAAGGGCATTTCGAGCGTAACCAATACCAGTAGGCAATGCAACATCTAAATATTTACTTGCTTCCTCTCTAGTTTGTCCCGGAAGAATGCCCACAGCCAATCCTCCCGCTTCCTTAGCCCCCCGGGCAGCAGCATCCATAACTCCTCCAAGCCCACCGCAGACCAGAATTGCTCCCTCTTTAGCTATGTTCCTACCTACCTGATAGGCTATATCCGAAATTTCGGGAGTCGCGTCACCAGCTCCAATTACAGCAATGTAATACTTTTTCATTTAATACTCGTGACTCCTGACTTCATTTCAATCCTCTTTGTGGGGATTTATATGAATCATCACATCAGTAACTCTCGTCATACGAGCAAGAACCTCTTTTTTGACTCGGGAAGCTACAGCATGCCCTTCAGCCACGCTCACTCTTGGATCCACATCTAATCTAAGGTCTACAAGGATGTTCTGTCCGGAGCTCCGGGCTCTAATTCCATCAACATGCTCTACACCTTCAATTCTTTCCGCCGCTTTGGTGATTTCCTCAATGATCATTATCTCGGGGACTCTATCCATCAATTCACGAGCTGCTCCCACACCGATATCTGCGGCCATCTTAATAATAAAGATTGACACGCCCGCTCCAGCTATAGGATCTAAAACAGGAAGACCTAGACGTGCACCAGCGATCCCCACTAAAGCAGCTATGCTTGAGTACACATCGGAACGGTGATCCCATGCATTGGCGATCAGAGCAGGACTATTTAATCTCCGTCCTAATCCATAAGTATACCGAAACATCAGCTCCTTAGTTACAACAGAAGCAACTGCAACCCAAAGGGCAATTACACCCGGCGCCCTTACTTCACCTCTAAGAATTGAGGTGAAAGCCGACCATAATATGAGTATGCCCATAATGGCAAGAATTAATGATACAGCAGCTGCAGATATTGCTTCAGCTTTACCATGGCCATAAGGGTGTTCCTTATCAAAGGGTCGCTTTGCCACTTTCAAGGCTATAAGTACAATAGATGTAGCAAAAATGTCAGATGTAGAATGTGCAGCATCTGCTAGCATAGCCTTGCTGTTTCCGAGAATCCCAGCGGCTCCCTTGGCCAAAGCAAGTACAATATTTCCCGTAAGACAAATCCAAGTTATTTTTTCTGCTCGCTTGTTATCAGTTCTTCGCTTTCTGTTCGGGGAAACAAGAGACTCAGCTTTAACTGTATGGGAAGTGTTGCTCACAGTAGCTCTCCTTTTAAGGTTCTATCTGATCAGAAGCTCAGCGATTTGTACAGCATTAAGAGCTGCTCCTTTGCGCAAATTGTCGCTTACTATCCAAAGATTCAGTCCACATTCAATAGATTCATCTTCTCGGATGCGCCCAACAAAACACTCGTCTTTACCAGCAGCATAGGCAGGCATAGGATATTTTAGTTCTGCCAGTTCATCAATAAGAGCTAGTCCGGGGGCAGATTCAAGAATCCTCTTAGCTCCTTCAACTGTAATCTTCTCTTTAGTCTCGATGTTTACAGACTCAGAATGGGAAACAAAAACAGGAACCCTTACACATGTCGCAGTAATAGCAATGCTATTGTCTCCCATAATCTTGCGAGTCTCACCGACCATCTTCATTTCTTCTCTGCTATAACCACTCTCCAAAAAAACATCAATGTGAGGAATCAGATTAAAGGCAATCTGGTATGGGTAAATATCAAATTCTAATTCCTGCCCATCAAGCATAGACTTTGTCTGTTTTAGCAGTTCACTCATTGCTTTCTTTCCAGTACCAGAAACCGCCTGATATGTTGAAACCACAATTCTCTTTATGCGATATCGGTCATGAATAGGTTTAAGAACCACGACCAATTGAATAGTTGAGCAATTGGGATTTGCTATTATACCCTGATGGTTGCTCACCTCTTGCGGGTTAACTTCCGGTACGATAAGTGGCACATTTTTATCCATACGAAAAGCACTACTATTATCAACAACTATGGTTCCCTGTTCCGCTGCTAAAGGAGCGAACTCTTTGCTTAAAGAAGCACCCGCTGAAAAAAGCGCTATGTCTATGCCTTTTAAAGAATGAGGCTTAAGTTGTTCAACTGCTATCTCCTCCTGTTTGAAGAGAAGTTTCTTTCCAACAGACCTTTCTGATGCAAGCAGTTTCAAGTCCTTAACCGGGAACTGTCGCTGTTCAAGAACCTTTCTCATTTCCTCTCCGACAGCTCCGGTTGCCCCAACAATGGCAACGCTATAATACTTCACGAATTGCTGCCTCCTCGCCTAGATTAAATTTAGTATGGAGTGCTTTAACCGCTCTTTCCACCTGATCAGCACTAATAACACAAGATATCTTAATAGACGAAGTGCTTATCATCTCAATATTTATATTGTTCTCTGCCATGGCCTCAAACATCTTAGCAGCAACTCCTGGATGAGTCTTCATCCCAGCACCAATTAGAGACACTTTAGCAATGTTCTCATCGTAAGTTGTACCGTGCGCGTCTAATTCTTTGACTATAGAGTCGATAACTTCCTGCGCTTTCTTTAAATCCTCTTTGGGAAGAGTGAAGGAGATATCAGTAAATCCTTCCTGACTAACATTCTGAATAATCATATCCACGTTGATATTGGCATCAGCAAGGGTCTTGAAAACAGCAGCTGCTACTCCTGGCCGATCGGGGACACCTAAGATTGTGATCTTTGCTTCGCTTACATCATGAGTTATACCGCTGATAATAGCCCGCTCCATACGCTCATCCTCCTCCTTTACCCAAGTTCCCATATTATCGGAAAAGCTGGATCGAACATGGATAAGTACTCCTTGATTGCGACCATATTCCACTGCCCTCAACTGAAGAACTCTCGCTCCCGTAGCAGCCATCTCCAGCATCTCTTCATAGGATACTACATGAAGCTTACGGGCTTCTGGCACTATCCGGGGGTCAGCTGTAAAAACACCTTCCACATCGGTGTATATTTCGCAAACCTCCGCTTCTAAACCGGCAGCCAAAGCTACTGCCGTAGTATCCGAACCACCTCTGCCTAGAGTAGTAATATCATTCTCTTCGGTTACACCCTGAAATCCCGCGATAATTACTATGTTACCTTTTTCAATCTCATTCAAAATACGTTTTGACTTTACAGCTTTTATCTTCGCTTTTGTGTGAGCTTTGTCAGTAACTATACCGACCTGCGGACCAGTAAATGAGATAGCGTCATGACCGAGTGCATTGATAGCCATGCTCAGAAGAGCTATCGAAATCTGTTCACCAGTTGCTAGGAGCATGTCCATTTCTCTTTCATTGGGGTTGGAATTTATCTGATAGGCTAATTCAATTAGCTTGTCGGTGGTATCTCCCGAAGCTGAGACGACCACAACAATTGACTTACCTTCTTCTTTAGCCTTGATTATCCGCCGAGCTACTTTCAGTATACACTCGGGCGTCTCAACTGAACTTCCTCCATATTTTTGTACGACTATACCCAATTCTTGCTCACCACTTCAGTAAAAATATGATTATATTCTTGGATATTTAGCATACAAAATCAAATTCATAATAAAGCTGCTTATAAAGAATCCATAATAAAGACAAAAAGTTAATATTTTGTAGGAATTATTATCCCTCTTATTTAAGCAGATCATAAATCTTGAATCAGATATTTTAAATCATATCCTCTGTGTTGTAGTTTAAGCCCCATTGTAACAAAGGAGAAGATTTATGAGAAGAGAAATGGATTCTACTATCTGAGTGCCTAATAAAATAAAACCAGGGTCTAACCCTGGTATGTAAGAATGTCCTTGATATTCCCTTTAGTCATTTTCGCATCGTTTTAGAAGGGTTTCCCACTCCTGGTCTACTCGATCCTGGAGCATTGAAAGTACCTCTTCATTTCCAGGTTTGAACAAGTGCCGAAAACGACCTTGTGGTTTTAACCATTCTATCAAAGGTCTTTTCTCCCTCGGCTTATAGGTCAATATCCATCTACCATGATCAACCTCATATAGTGGCCAGAAGTGCGTGCTTACAGCCAAGCGTGCTAATTCTATTGACATTTCTGAGGTGGTTCTCCATCCTCGGGGGCAGGGAGATAGAATATTAAGAAAAGCGGGTCCATCAGCATTGAACGCCTTTTCTGCCTTGTTGGTTAAATCGCGCCAGTTACTGGGTGAACACTGCGCTACATAGGCAACATTGTGAGCAGCCATACAAGCAGTTAAATCTTTTCGATACTCACTCTTGCCAATACTTTGACTTCCAGCTGGACTCGTCGTAGTCACAGCACCTAAAGGTGTTGCACTTGACCTTTGTATACCAGTATTCATATACGCCTGATTATCGTAGCAGACATAGACCATCTTATGTCCTCTCTCAAAGGCACCCGAAAGAGACTGGAATCCGATGTCATAGGTACCACCATCACCACCGAAAGCCACAAATTTTATCTCCTTATTTACCTTTCCCTGTTTTTTTAGAGCCCGATAAGCAGTCTCTGCTCCACTTATAGTCGCCGCAGCATTCTCAAAAGCACTGTGAATATATGGTCCGTTCCAAGCTGTATAGGGATAAATAGTAGTAGAAACTTCTAGACAACCGGTAGCACACGCTATAACTACAGGATCCTTCGTCCCCATGAGAACCTGGCGCACAACCACACTGGCAGCACAGCCAGCACAAAGACGGTGTCCTGCAGTAAGTCGTTCTTTAGTTTTTGAGAGTTCCTTTATATTTGCCATTTCCTTTCCACAATTTTAAGATTTGTGGTCTACTGCCTCACTCCCATGTAGTTTACAAGATCCTTTTTCTTACCAGTTTTGCTTACTTTGAGAAGCTCTCTTGCGGCTCTTTCTATCTGATCCGTCGTTGTGTCTCTTCCGCCTAAACCATATATGTAGTTGATCACGTGCGGACGTTTATCTGATTCAAAGAGCGCAGAGCGTATCTCGGTAAAGACTGGGCCACCAAGACCACCGAAAACAGTTGAACGGTCCATCACTCCCACTACTTTTACTTTATTTAAGCTCTGTACAATTTCTTGAGAGGGGAAAGGTCTGAAAGTTCTAAGTTTAAGCAAACCAATAGGAGCTCCTTCCGCACGCAGTTTTTCTACAACCACACGGGCAGTTCCGGCAGTAGAACCCAAAACAACCAGAACCACCTCAGCATCATCCATATATTCCTCCTGGAAAAAACCATAGGACCGTCCAGAGATTTCACCAAAAGCTTTGCCCACCTCCAAAATCACTTTGCCCGAACCTTCAATTGCCTCTTGCTGTGCTCGCTTCTGTTCGAAATAGTAAGTATGCATGGCAAAGGGACCGGCAGTGACGGGATTATCTACATCAAGAAGTGAATAATAGGGTTTATACTCTCCTACAAATTTCTTTACAACCTCATCGTCCAATATCTCCGAACGATCAATGGCATGGCTGATTATGAAGCCGTCGAGAAGAATCATGACCGGAAGACGAACCCTCTCATCCTCGGCAATCTTCACTGCTTGAATAGTATTATCATAAGCCTCCTGAGCATTTTCGGAAAAAAGTTGTATCCAACCGGCATCCCTTGCTCCCATACTGTCACTATGGTCACAGTGAATATTAATCGGCCCACTAAGAGCACGGTTAACATTGTGTAGAACTATGGGGAGCCTGAGTGAAGCAGCAATGTACAGCATCTCCCACATTAAAGCCAAGCCTTGAGATGAAGTAGTGGTCATTACCCTTGCTCCAGCTGCTGAAGCTCCTATACATGCACTCATCGCGCTATGCTCACTCTCTACATTTATAAACTCGGTATCTACTAACCCATTGGCTACAAATCCTGAAAACTCTTCTACAATAGTTGTCTGAGGAGTTATGGGATAGGCAGCAACCACATCAGGAGCCACCTGTCTCATTGCCTGAGCACAGGTAAGATTTCCAGTTGAAGCGATAACCTTTGGCATATCCTTCACCTATTTTCCAATCTTACTTTCTTCCACCATCATAATAGCAGTCTTGGGGCATTCCTTGGCACAAATACCACAGCCTTTGCAATGCATCAAATCAATATCTTCAAATTTTCCGTCCTTGGTAATAATCGAAGAGTCGGGACAAAATATCCAGCAAAAAAGGCAATTTGAGCATTTATCTTTGTCGACTACCGGCCGCTCTGAGCGCCAGCTCCCAGTCTCATACTTCTTTGCATTCCCTGCTTCAGGAATAAGGGAAGCAGCAGGGTACTTACTGTACCGCCACTTATCCACATCCTTTATATCCCACTTCATTCACTATTCACCTCATCATACGCACGTTTAATAGCTTTTATGTTTCCCTCAATAATATCTTTACTAAATTTCTTGCTGAAAGAGCTGCGTACATGATCCAATATATCTTCAATGCGCATCAAATGAGTCGCCTTTAGCAGTGCACCTAACATCGGGGTGTTAGGAATTTGTTTTCCCAATGTATCTAGAGCTATTTGAGATGCATTAACGCTAAAGAGCTTTCCTTTCTCAGTTTTAAGTTTCTTTCTCAATTCTTGAGGGGACATCTCACTGTTTATTAGAATTAGACTATCCTTATCTATTCCATCTGTTACATCCACCATTCCCAAAAGAGTGTCGTCGAGAATAATTACGATATTAGGGTTGGTAATGTTCGAGTGAATGTCAATCTGCTCTGAGCTTATACGCGTGAAAGCCTGAATGGGAGCGCCCATCCTTTCAGGTCCATACTCCGGAAAAGCTTGAAAGTATTTATTTTGTTCAAGAGCGGTTTCTGCCAGAAGTTTGGCTGCCGTGACTACGCCTTGCCCACCCCGTCCGTGCCAACGAATTTCAGTCAACTCTTTCAATATGATCCCCTAGCTTGTAAACATAGTATTTACTGATACCTAAGAATATACATATGGATGAGTAAATTCAAATGCTAGTAATTAAATTTAGCTTTTTTTGCTAATATTTGCAAATATCTCAATCCCAATGGCAAAAAAAGAATCTGAACGGGTGTAAAAAGGAATAAAAAATCTTACAGTGGTCTTCTTCCCTCTAATGCTTTCCCAAGAGTTACTTCATCTGCGTATTCCAAATCTCCTCCCACTGGAAGACCACTGGCAATTCTCGTAACTGCAAGACCTAAAGGTTTTATTAATTTAGCCAGATACATTGCAGTTGCTTCGCCTTCAATATTCGGATTGGTAGCAATTATTACCTCTTTAGTCTCTCCTTTTTGCAGTCGTGTTAAAAGTTCTTTTATCTTAAGATTCTCTGGACCGATTCCTTCAATGGGAGAGATAGCACCTTGCAACACATGATAACGGCCATTGAATTCTCCAGTCTTTTCGAGCGCGACAATATCCCTTGCCTCTTCCACTACACAAATAATCGAGTTATCCCTTTGAGGATCTTCACAGTATTCACAATACTCTTTATCCGTAACGTTAAAGCATATCCCACAGAAGTGGATGGTATCCTTTATATGAATTATTGCATCGGCCAACCTCTTTGCATCTTCCGGAGACATCTTTAGCATATAAAAAGCAAGGCGCTGTGCAGTTTTTGGACCTATCCCTGGAAGTCTGGACAGCTCATCTATTAGATTGGCAACCGGTGTCACGTAATAGGCCATCATTTCTCCATAAAACTCGGAGCTTAGGGCGCGGAGCTTTAAAAACCCTATATATCTTCTTCCTCTCTCTGCTCTATGCTCTCAGCTCAACATCAGGTTAATCCGGGAATATTAAGTCCTCCTGCGAGAGTTCCAAATTTCTTTGATGCCAGTTCCTGAGCCTGCCTTAAGCCTTCATTTACAGCCGCAAGAACCATATCTTCAAGCATCTCAATATCATTAGGATCCACTGCTTGAGCATCAATCTTTACCTCTTTTACTTCCTGATTACCGCTAATGACCACTTTCACCATCCCGCCTCCTGCAGAAGCCTCAACCTTTTCTTGAGCAAGCTCTTCCTGGGCTTTAGCCATACCCTGCTGCATCTTTTGCATCTGTTTCATTAACCTTCCATAATCTGGTTTCATTCCATATTCCTCCCTAAGTTTTTATCTATCGAAAACTAAACTGCTACATAAAATGTTCGCGCCTCTATTCTTCTTCAACTATATCTGCCTGAAAACTATCCTTAAGCATCTCAAGCAAATGCTGTTTAGAAAAACTATCGTTCTCTTCCTTTAGTTCGGTTTCGTTCTCTTCATCTTTTTGCAAATTGCAAGTAATTGGGACCTCTTCTCCAAAAACTTCTCTGAACGCCTCTCTAAGAATGCTTAAATTCGTTTCCTTCTCCACCTCATCTTTATGAAAACCAGCACATGCTGCAAACTCTAGAACCACCTTTCCATCCGTCACTGCAGTTGGCTCACATTCAAGAAGCAGAGCATACGTAGAAATCTTCTTCCCTTTTACTCTATCCAGAATGACTGGCCATGCCCTTTTCACTCTTTCCAAATCTACGTTTTTACCTTTAAGTTTTGATGCTTCCGGTTTCCGCTCTTCTTTTACTTCAACCTCCTGAGAAGAATTCAAAGTAGCGTGACTACTGGAAACAGCACTTCCTTTCTCCGACAATTTTTCCTCAATCTCCTCAAGTCTTAACAGTATCCCCTCCAGCGAATCATCTGACTCCCATTTTGTTGCTTTAATCATCGCTGCTTCCAATAATAGTCTACCTTCTGCTTCCCAGCGCATCTGCTGATAGGTGTGAGAAAGAATCTCAATTAACTGAAGTATTTGAGAGGACTTAAACCTTTCAACCTGGTTTTTCATCTTGGATAGATTCTCGCCAGCGATATCAATAATTTTGGTACCATCAGGAATGCTCTTTAACAGAAAAAGATGCCGTGCATATTCAATAAGATCTTTAGTAAATTGACGTACATCCTGTCCGCTTTCTGCCAGCTTTTCTACTGTCAAAAGCACTGCCTTGACATCCTTCTTAGAGATGCCTTCCATCAACTCGAACTGAGAATTAAAACTGCTTGTCCCTAAAATGCTCACAACGTCTTCCGCTTTAATATTTTTTCCTGCAAAGGAAGACAATTGCTCCAAAGCGCTAAGAGCATCTCTCATACTGCCTCTGGCATATCTGGCTATAACTTCCACAGCAGCTTTATCTATCTTTACTTTCTCTTCCTGAGCTACTTCTTCTACACGTCTACTTATATCTGATATAGATAGCCGTCGAAAGTCAAAACGTTGACACCTGGATAGAATGGTAGGAAGGACTTTATGAGGCTCAGTGGTGGCAAGCACAAAGATAATATGTTCAGGAGGCTCTTCCAGGGTTTTAAGAAGAGCATTGAAAGCCTCTGGAGTCAACATATGAACTTCATCAATGATATATATCTTCTTTGATCCCTGGCTCGGCATGTACTGAACCCGTTCTCTGAGATCACGGATTTCATCCACGCCACGGTTGGAGGCTGCGTCAATCTCTAAAACATCAACCGAATTCCCGGCTGAAATCTCCTTACAGACCGTGCACTTGTTGCAGGGTATAGCAGTAGGACCTTCTATGCAATTAATTGCTTTAGCAAGTATTTTAGCTACACTGGTCTTACCTGTTCCTCGAGGTCCAGAAAAGAGGTAGGCATGTCCTACTCTATTGCTTGAAACTGCATTCGATAAGGTCTGGGTAACATGATCTTGTCCTACTACTTCTTCAAAGTTCTGCGGGCGCCATTTTCTATAGAGGGAAAGATAAGTCATATAATATTCACCGTTATACGCTCACCGTTCGCTGTTTATTAGTTATCTGCTAGCTACCTATTATACCTAACTCAGAGAAAATAAAAAGAAGCAGATAATAGCATCATGAGTTATTTGAAAGAGTTATGAGGAAGGTAAACACAAGAAGAACTCAAATCTTGCTTCTAAGTTCGAAAAACCATAGAGCTCCAGAGTTATAAAGCTCTAATATTTATCCCGTAGCTCTGAGGTACGAGGTTTTGAGGCTAAATAATGATCGTGCACCTACTATTGGCAGCTAAACCATAAGCGCTGCTAGCACAAGAAAGCTCCAGTTAGGCTCACCTGAGGCACCTGAAAGTACATGCTTACCGCTGCTTCCTCCCGGATCTGACGGGATTCACAAGCTTCCATCGCACAGGACCCGACCTTCAACACCTCTCAAGCTAGGCTGACCTTACAGTCAGGAACCGCGAGTAGGAATTAAGCCCTGCTATAGCGGATTGCAGGTCCCCCTGCCAAAGCAGAGATCAGGGCACCGCTACCTCCCCGCCTAGCACGATCAATTTTAGTATACCCTTTGCCACCCAGGAGTCAACCGGACATATGACTTGCAAAAGTATAAGACTGGATGGGGATGATTTACAAATTCCATTAGTAAATTCCTAATCCTAAGTACCAAATTATAAACGGTTCATCTTTCAATCAAAAACCAAAAGCACTAATATTATACTTAAAGTGAATTGGTAGCTATCAACGCATAGTGCTTCTCAAATTGAAATAACACCGTTACAATGGGAGGTTTTCTTTTGACAATGCAGAAATCTCTCAGTTGTTCAGTACAAACTAGATTTCTCAAAGATTAAAATAGCAACACTAAAATGTGCCGGCGCTAGAATTTTCAAAATTTGGACCTGGGATTTTCTTGAGTTTAATCTAACCCCAATGTACATAGTTTTGCACTGAAATCAGAGCTGGTATATTAAGAGAAGCCGTGAGCGGAGGAGAGATGGAGAAAGCAATTGTCTATTTTGAAGAATATGGTCCTCAAAACACTGAGACAACTTTAGAGCTAGCCAGAAAACGAGCACAAGAACTAAAGATAAGAAGCATTCTTGTAGCAACCACAAAAGGAAATACGGGTGCTCTTGCTGCACAGGTCTTCAAAGAATTCAATCTTATTGTAGCCACTCATTCAACAGGATTTAAGCAGCCAGACTCTCAAGAGCTGGAAGAAGAGTTACAGAAAGAGATTCTTGATCTGGGCGGAAATATACTAACCTGTACTCATGCTTTCGGCGGCATTGGAAGAGCAATTCGGAAAAAATTTGGTACTTATGAACTAGACGATATTATTGCTAATACCCTTCGCATATTTGGAGAGGGTGTGAAGGTATGCTGCGAGATTGTATTAATGGCAACAGACGCGGGTTTGATAAAAACTGACGAAGAGGTAATTGCTATTGGCGGAACGGGGAGAGGAGCTGACACAGCAGTTGTCATAAAACCTGCAAATGTTCAGACTTTCTTCGACCTAAAAGTAAAGGAGATAATATGCAAACCCAGGCTCTAACGCTATTCATATTAAGCTATCCCAAATAAATATCTTTCAAAACACCTAGGAGCTTATGGAGTTCTTCGTGTTTCCCCACACCGATTCTCTCATTCTCTACTTTTTCAAACTGTTTTGATAGCTCCTCTTGCTTCTCTCTGGAAAGCCGCGCATCCGCCATTGGAAAAAAAATATTATCTTCTTTTTCAATATGCTGAGTTAAAAGTGTAATATAGTTCCTTGCATTTTCAACAAATTTAGATGAAGCTTCACGCTCATCTGTTTTATATGTGTGGAATGCTTCTCTCATATTCTTAATATAACCCCGACCTGCATTATGCTCGGTAATCATTATACCTATTGGCCCGTCTTCCCTGGGAATCCCTACCCTTTCCATCTCCGGAAAAAGCTTTTCTTCCTCCTTTCCATGGTGGCATCTATCAGCAAATATACTCAGAAATTCTAATATTTGGTTAAGGTGTTCTGAATCTATTTTCTCTCCAGATTCGAGTTTCTGGCAAACTTTTTCTATAATCCTCAACATTAATTTGATTCCCTTGTGCTCTTCTCTTAATTCTTCTGTTGGTTTCATTCAATTCCACCCCTTTCATCCGGTTCAACTTATAGATGCCTTTTCTTGGCCGCAAAACATTGCCTGTCTGTTAAACACCGCTCGTTATCTAAGCTGCTTACCCTATCGGTTGCCTGATAATAGTTTTCATCTTTTCTGGTGCCGATCTGCGGGGATCACTCAGGTATATCTCATGGTGTTTTCCTTTTAGTGCATAACCGTTTCCCTCAATGAAGTTATGGAGTATTTCAATGGTTGGCCCTTCAGCCGAGTAGGGACCAACGTGCATTATCTGAGCTGATAACCCCTCATGAAAGCTTTCATATCTTACACTCGAAAGCAAAGGCAAATCTTTCTTTTTCCTTGCCTGTTCTAGTGCTTCACCAACCAGTTCTTCTGTCACATACTTCGGTTGCATAATCATAACTGTCCATTTCCAGATATCTTTGTTTTCCATACTGAACTGATTCATATCATCAGTCCACCAGAGTCCCTCAAGTGGCATAACACCATAATCAATTTCTTTCTTTTTCTTTATCATAAACTTAAGAGCATAGGATGCACTGTACAATACTTCCACTGCATCTTTGAACTCCTGAGCTGTATTTGGATCACCTCTTCCATCTACCACAAGAAACTTCATCTCGGGAACATCGACTATGGCTACTTCTTTTGCAGAAGCACTATACAGTTGTTTAAGTTCTTTTTTCAAATTAACTTTCTCCATAAATCCTGCTCCTCTCTACTACATAATTATATACACATACTTGCGATTCTTTCTTATTGGATTCTCTCCCCTAAGATTATCTTCGGACCAGTGACTAAGCACCGAGCAAATTCTTTATAAAAGTGCTCAAGCCCGGATTTTGTAGCTTTTCCATGGGTAATCTCATTATCCAACTCCCAGTACAGCACATAAGTAAAAGATTTTGGTGCTCTGGTAAGTTTAATAGGAGGTTCACCTTTTTTAACAGCAGGGAAGCCAGCTTGCCTGTGAGTTCGCTTCATGTATCTTGCCTCTTTGACACCTGGAAAGCTCCTATGATGGTTAACCACTCGCTTAAGCAACTGTTCGAATTCTTCTACTTTATTTGGTTTTACTTCGTAAATGCAGACCTCTACAAAGCTATTCGGTACTTTGCTCATAAGATTTCCCCTTTATCGCCAATTATTTGGACAAATTATGCTAAAGGTTTCAGTGTCAGTCCATAGAGAGTCCCCAGCACAAGCATTTCCACAAATCCTGTACTGAGTGTATAAAACAACACGTCAGCCGGCACATTAAACATCATCCATTGCGAAGCAACACTCATTACCACGCGAAAAAACCAGACCATAAAAGCAAAGCTTATCCCCTTTATTAAACCAACTTGACCAGGCAAACTGCTAAAAAGGATTAGGAATACTCCCCCATAATAAAACCATAAAGAAGATCAACCACAACTCCCGCTGGAACATTAACAGATAACCTTGAAACAGGCTTGTATGCTTCAAACAATCTTTGCGCAATCGGGTTAGCATTAATTAGAGCATCCATTACACCAAATAAAATTCCACTTGTAACACTTACTATAACGTACCCGATCATCTCTCCTTCTTGGTACTGCTTAAACGGAGCATGGAAATACATATCCCCTGCCTAGATAACTGGCAATTTGGACTCCTTAGCTTTTCTTTTTACCACCTTAACCTGTTTAATTCGGCCTTCATGGTAAGGAGCCAAATGAGTCCCAAATACTTTAATCTTTTTTCCCTCCAAGTATAAATTTGCAGAAGCTAAAACTCTTATCATATTGTTATTCTCAATTCTTGGTAACTCTATATTTTCTTGTTCCGACATAAGAAATTTACTAAAAATAGCTACCACATAATACCAGTATCCCGCTTCTGTTTTCTTCCTGGGCTCGTAATAGTAAGGAAATTTACAGTCTGAGGCTATTTCTTTGGCTAAGTCCTTTTTTTCAGGGAAGATCCATATATTACTCTCTTTAGAAAAAGACCAGAGATAATTTGCCTCATTTAAAATCAAAATATCAGGGTTAACCGCAAGTATCACATTTTCTACCTGCGATATAGTTTCTTTACCAGATTCATTTTTTCCATTGTGAATATTCCAAGTCATAACTTTTAAGGTAAGCCGCTTTCTGGTGGTCGAGACTACAGCTGGAGATAACTCCTGTGGAAAAGCAAATAAAGCGCTCATCAAAATAAGAGCTACCAAAGTTAGGCTTACTATGAATTTAAGTAAACTTTTATATTTTTCAATCATCTTATTAGATTCGATTTACATTTAGAAACAAAAAACCAACCTTATTTCGTTGGTTGGTCTCTTGGCTCAAACAGTATTCAGATACTGTTTCTTGCATATTCAGTTAAATAAATAAGGGTAGCATAATAATACTCTGCTTGCTGCCCACTAATTAAATCTTTGTGCTTTTATACCTTTCTGTCAAGGTAAAATATGGAAGGTAAGGAGCTAAGTCCTCTGGTTGCTACTTCTAGCTACTAAATGTATTTGCTGAGCTTTCGTAGTAGGTAAGAAACAAAAGGAACATTTCCCTTATAAAGCTGCACTTAACTCTGAAATAGCTCATAATTGGAGCTTAAACAGAGCGAGAATTGATTTTAAAGGAATACCCTTAAATATGATTTTAGGGTTCAAAATAGCTACTGGGAGTATGGTTTTAAGAGCACAGAATTGATTTTAGAGGTCAGACAAATGTCTGGGCCTTTGGTGTAATGATCTGTCTGAATCTCAATTCCTCTATAGATATTAACCCCTCTCAAACCTATACTGTGTTATGCAAAAGACAGAGTGGTAGAATTGCAAAATTGTAAAATTATTAAATAGGAATGGCAATGAACAACAAGAATATAGGGAATATGGAACTGTCTGAATCAAACAGCACGATGATTTATAAAATTGGCGGATCAGCTGCTTTGCTTACTGTTGTAGTGGCATTTATCGAAGTTGCCGTCACTTTCCTACCAGGAGGGAACGTACCAGTTGAAACGGTAATCGATTGGTTCACACAATTACAAAACAATTGGTTTATGGGACTCAGAAACCTGGGGCTTCTGAATATTGTCATGTTTGCTTTGGGAATTCCTATGTATTTCGCCCTTTATACAGCTCACAGGAAAGTTAATAAGGGGTTCGCAGCGCTCGCAATGATAATTACCTTTATAGGAACAGCGATTTTCTTTGCGACGAATAGGGCATTCTCTATGCTTGAACTAAGTCACAAATACGGTCAAGCTACAACAGATGCTCAGCGGTCGATATTCCTAGCAGCCGGGCAGGCAATGCTTTCTGTTGGCAGAAGTCATTCTCTTGGCACTTTTACAGGCTTTTTCCTTGGAGAGCTTGCTGGAATTTTAATGTCCGTGGTTATGCTGCGAGGTAAGATCTTCAGCAAAGCAACCGCTCTTATAGGAATTATAGGCTTTTCACTATTATTAATCTTTGAGGTGTGCACATCTTTTATACCAGTACTCAATGAAGTCACTATGATGTTTGCTATGGGCGGTGGAATTTTATACATAACATGGTTAATTTTACTTGGGTTAAAATTTTTTCAGATTGTACGTAAAGAAGCAGAATAAAAATAGCAATTAATGCAAGACTCACTTCTCAATCCCTCTTTATGCATTAGTTCCTCTCTGGCTGCACATAATGTTTAGGAATATCTAAAGTTTGTTTAAGCATTAGCGAAAGCGAATTTGGATGAGCACGCGTTAAAATAAAATCATTTCATTTTCTCTTTTGCTTTTATTCTGATTTATTGAGTGGGGTTAGTTAATTTCAAGAACTGATTTTAAAGGAATACCCTTAATATCATTTGGCGACCAAAATATGGTAAGATTGTGAGCTGCTGTTTAGAAATCAGAATATCGGGAATATATTATGCGAAAGGGTTTTTAAGACCTGCCTTGCAGGAATTGAACCAAAGGATAGAAAATGGAGGTGTAACAAATGACACGACAGTTGAATGCTTTAGATTGGATCGCTTTCGTTCTTGTAATAGTAGGCGCACTCAACTGGGGTTTGGTTGGTCTTTTTGACTTTAACCTTGTAGATGCTATCTTTGGCACTGGATCAGTCCTTTCGGCAATAATATATGTTGTCGTTGGGCTATCCGGATTATATGTCGTCTACTCACTCTATAAGATCAGCCAGGCTGCAGTAGTTCCAACAAGCTCTGAGCGCATCAAAAGAACAGCTTAGTAGCTTAAAGTAGCACTTTACAAGGATTTTAAAAGCCAGCCATGAAAATGGCTGGCTTTTTGCCACTAAAAAACTTAAAGAAAAGAACCAGCATGTATTGTTTGCCTAGGCAACCAGCCCTTTTCGCTACATCTTATCTTAACACTCACTGATGCACTTCTCTTTCATAGCACTAACTATATTCACACCCAATAGCGGTGTTTACCTTGTATATAGTCCGATGCTCCGAATCCTCCTGCAAAAGGGCACAATCACCGACCGGTTTCTTTCGAAGCTTGTCAGCAGCCTGGTTCGCCCGGATGGCCGCAGCATTTCTTTCCCGTACGTATTTTAGTTGCAGTGTTTCTGACCAGCAGATAAACTTTTCTACCTGTTGGCATGGGAGCCCGAAGATTAGTTAAAAATGCTGATGCCCTAGGACGGGATTCACTACACATTATATCCTCCTAAATAAACAGCCGATTCTTGAATCATAACCTGGCTCCGGATTGCTCTGCTGAATCTTATGCATTCAATCTGTATATGAAAAAATTAAGAACTGCCGCAAAACTCACCCATAGGATATAAGGTAAAAGAAGCATACCGGCCGCTGCAGATATCCTGAGAAAGTACAAAATAGTAGAAAATATCGCAATCCAAAGAATCAGTATCTCAATAAAACCCCCGAGAGGAAACCTGAATCCAAAGAATATTACCGACCATAGGGTATTGAGAATCAACTGAATACTGAATAAGCCCAAAGCTATTTTGACCTCTTTATTATCAAAACCCCTGCGCCATACTAGAAATGCCGATACTCCCATCAATGTATAAAGAGTGGTCCAAACTGGACCAAATACCCAATTAGGGGGTGAGAAGGACGGTTTTTCCAGAGCTGCATACCACGTTGGAATTGATGGTCCTGTGAACACAGCGCCGATAATACCTGCAAGCTGACATATAGCTACGCTTATTACCAATCTTAAAATCTCAACTAAATTAATCTTTTCCATACTGATCTTACAATTTCTTCACTGAGAGTAACTATAATGCCAGTATCAAATATCTTACTTATTAATTCCCTATGGGTACTATTTCTAATCTATCCAATTAATATACTAAAAAGCCGCATTGTATAAATTTGCTGATATCTTACTTATGCACACTATATTAGATAATCTTAAATCCGAATCCTATCGTGCTAGAAAGCGCGACATTACCTTAAGACCTAACTCCATTGCTCTCCAAGATAGCCCTGCATGAAATGGATTACCAGTACTGAAGCGCCAGGGTACATAAATACCCAGCATCTTCTTGCCAAGTCTCCACATACGTGAAGAACCAACTCTGTATAGCTGAAGAGATTCAGGCCTAATCTCGACAGGCTTTTCTGCTATACCCGTCAGTTGTACCGGAACCTGTGCAAAGGTAGCCTTATCAAACTGCTCCATCACACACATACTGTTGGGCTCAAAAGCAAATGCTGGTTTTCGGCCTAAGATCTTTGCGGCAAGATGCTCTGCAGCTGCATCAGACTGGGTAAAAGCCAGAAATCCCTGTTTGACTGGAAAGTCACTAGCATCACCTACTGCATAGATCTCTGAATGATCTGCTACCTGGCGTGTTGTAAGATTTGTGGTAATAAATCCCCTATCATCTACCGGTAAACTGGAGAAAAGCGTTGAGGCCACGTAAGGAGGGAAGGATATCAGCAAGTCAAATGGTAGATGCTGGCCATTATGATAAACGACTTCATTCTTATCAACTTTCTCAACCGTATATTTGTTGTATCCAATAACACCCCTCTGCTCAAATTCTTGCACTACTATTTCATGTAGGCGGGGGCCAAATACCTGAATGTAAGTTTCCTCAAAGGTGGTCCAGGTAATATCTACCTGTTTGCGCACACCGTTCCGATGCAACCAGGTTTCAAGCATAAAAACCATCTCATACAGCGGGCCCGAGCATTTGTTGTTTGGAGGGATGAGAAAAAGTACTTTCTGTTGCCTTCCGGCCCTGGCTCTTTCACGCAAGTTTTCAAAAGAAGCTCGCAGCTTTAACATATCATCTGTCGTCCAGATATTATGAGCATTTTCCTTAAGGCCCGGTACTTCTTCGGGCCGCACTTCAGCCCCAGTAGCAATAACTAAAAAATCATAGGGAAGTTTCAGGCCATCAGCATGAACTATTTTGCCAGCAACGTTAATTTCCTGAACCTTTGCTTTAACAAGAGTAATATTCTTGCGCTTCAATGGCTTCTGCAGCCCAATTTTCAGCTTTTCCGGATCAAGACCGAAAGGAACATATATAGAGTTCGGTCTGAATATAAAGCAATCTCTATCAGATACCAGAGTCACCTTTACCTGATCTGACAAATACATCCGCAGATAAAAAGAGGTCTCTAATCCGCCAAAACCACCCCCTAAGACCAGAATTTTAGGTTTTGATTTGGCCCTCATCCCACAATCTCCTTTACCCTTCCTTTGCCTTTGTTTTCTCAAATCCTTCAATAAACGGCCGTATTAGCTCGATAGGTACCGGAAAGACTAGTGTAGAATTTTTTTCGGCTGAAACCTCAGTAAGAGTCTGAAGAAATCTTAGCTGTAGAGCAATGGGATGCCTACCTATCACCTCAGCTGCCTTCGACAATTTTTCAGATGCTTGAAACTCACCTTCGGCAGCTATTATTTTACCACGTCGTTCTCTTTCAGCTTCTGCCTGCCTTGCCATCGCCCGCTGCATCCCCTGGGGCAGATCAACCGCTTTGACCTCAACGACTGAGACTTTAATGCCCCAAGGATCAGTTGCTTCATCAATTATCTCTCTAAGCTTACGATTTATCTCCTCCCGTCTCGCCAAGAGATCATCAAGTTCAGCTTGCCCAAGAACACTACGAAGAGTCGTCTGCGCTATCTGAGATGTGGCAAAGACATAGTTGTTTACTTCAACCACTGCCTTAATTGGATCAAGTACTCTAAAGTATATAACCGCGTCTACCTTTACCGGGACATTATCTTTAGTGATTATGTCCTGCGGAGGAACATCCATTGTCAATGTCCGCAAGTCTACTTTCCACATTTTATCAATGATGGGGATGATAAAGAATAAACCTGGTCCTTTTGCACCAATAACTCGCCCCAGACGGAAAATTACACCTCTTTCGTATTCACGAACAATACGTATGCTTGCTGCAATGATAATTATTACAATTACAGCTGTTGGGACAATTAAATTGAAGAAACTAGCGAAAACTTCTTCAGACATATTACCCTCCTCCTATTCGATCCGCTTAACCTTAAGTTTTAATCCATCAACATCAACTACCTTAACCTTTTCACCTCTTTCGATCACCCCCTCTAAACTCTCCGCCTTCCACAATTCTCCCCTAATAAATACTTCACCCTCAGGTTCTAGAATCTTTCTAACTTCTGCAGTCTGACCTATCATCCCCTCGACACCTGTAACCGGTCTTCGCATCTGTGCCTTAACAACCATCCTTATAGCAAATATAATGAAAGCGGCTGTTGTAAGCACCGTAGGAATAACTACTAGAGGAGAGACCCTGAGTGCAGCGACTGGAGATTCGAAAAGTATAAGTGACCCTATGGCCATTGATACAATACCTCCTGCACCCAAAATACCAAACCCGGCAGTAAATGCTTCTGCAATCAGAAGGGCGACACCAAGTAGTAAAAGTGCAAGTCCAGCATAATTGACAGAAAGGACTTGCACAGCATAAAAACCGAGGATTAGAGAAATGACTCCAGCTATACCTGACAAACCGAAACCAGGACTCGCAATCTCATAGAGAATACCATAAAACCCAAGAATCATAAGAAGATACGCAATATTTGGATTTATGAGTGCATGCAAAAGGCGCTGCCTTAAAGACATCGGCCAGTTAGCTATCTCTGTATCCTTAGTATCTAATATTAGGGAACCCGCAAAAGTCTCCACTTCTCTTCCGTCGACCTTACTAAGAAGGGTTTCAAGACTTGGCACGACATAATCTATGACTTCAAGCTCCAGCGCCTGCTCTGCAGTTATGGAAACACTATTGCGTACGGCATCTTCAGCCCAATTCTGATTACGACCCGTCTTTTTAGCTATTCCTCTGATATAAGCAACCGCATCATTTACTGCCTTTTTCTCAACTTCCTCCGGTAGTTCTCCTTGTAAGGTTACCGGATGAGCTGCACCAATATTGGTACCCGGCGCCATTGCTGCAATATGTCCAGCAAGAGTTATAAAAGTACCTGCAGAAGCTGCCCTTGCTCCCGCCGGTGATACATACACAATAATTGGTACCCTACTGTTCAGCATATCCCTTATAATCGAGCGCATCGATATATCCAGTCCACCCGGGGTATCCATCTGAATTACCAGTAGTTCCGCTTTATTACGTTCCGCAATCTCAATGCTGCCATTTATGTATTCCGCAGTTACTGGATCGATTACCCCCTCAATCTCAATAACATACACTCTACTTTCTGTTTCCGATATTGCAGTATTGATAAGAACTGCCAGGAGAATAAGAATTGTATAAAAAGATATTATACTTAATCTGGGGGAAATCCTAAGAGCATCAAGCATTCTTTTCTTCAAGTTTGCCCTCCTTTAGCAAGAGGACTATACACATCTTTTTAACTTTAAAGTTGCAGCCCATCAACATAGTTTGGATGCGCTATATACATGCGATCATATTTGTTCCAGGTTATTAAGTTATTGAAAATTATCGTACATCTTAATATCCTATTTCGTATATTGCGTTCTAAAACCCTCTCTGTATTCGTCACTATAATACCTACCCATCGGCCAATTTTTTTATGAAAGCATTCAATAATAATTGATTCTGTTTCTGTTTATACAATAAATACATAAATGTTTTTAACAAAACAGCAAAGCTGCCAGTTGTGTATACAAAGTCTCAACTACCTAAAAGTCTATCACTATTTCTATGCCCAAATATAGGAAAAACTTTTCTTTCCACACTATTGGACGAAGATGCTTCAGAGATGCCGGTATTGCCACTTGCGTTCACCAACAACTCCTGCGGTTTCAGCGGCGTCAACAGCATACGCAGCAGCGTGGCCGGCTGCGCGTGCAGCAGAGCGAGCCTTACCCGCCTTTATCTTACCACGCACCCAAGCCCGTCCTGCCTCAATAGTCCTCCGAGGTCTACTATCTTTTGGGTACTCTTTCTCGAAATATAGAAGTACATGTTCGGCACAGTCAGCAGCCCAAATTGCTAATACCTTTTGATCTCGCTTGTCGAGTTTCTCTTTTAGCTTCAGTAAATGTTTTAGCTTCAGTAAATGAAATTTTGAATCGCGGCAATTGCGATGCTTCACGTGACCAGTATGACACTTCATTTTCTCTTGAAGCGTTGCATTTTTCGGCATTTTATTCGTGAAATGCCACTCTTTATTAATTTTCGTCGTAGATCTATTTCGCAAACCGCTAAAAAACGTGGCTGATCAATGATAAACTCTCGCAGAGGACGAGCCAAACATTTTTTCCAACTAGCGAAGGGAGTGGGTATACTTCATATTTTTGCACGTTACGCACACCCTGTTACCCTCTCTTTGTGCCTTTAGCTCTTGGATTTTAGACCTTAACAAATTTCCAACATCTAAAAGCTAACAGCTAAAATGGCGGAGGGAGTGGGATTCGAACCCACGCGAGACATTCCTGCCCCGACACGATTTCCAGTCGTGCTCCTTAGACCAACTCGGACATCCCTCCGGCTTTTTATTCTAGCATTTTCAAATTAAAGTAGCTGCTGAATCAGCTTAAATTTAGCCAAGATGGTAAAGAGGCTTAATTTCACCGTATTAACCGTCTTTAACAGTTAATCTGTATAACTGAGGTTTGGTTCTAGGTATTCTCGCTAAAATTCTCCTTGCTTCAAGATCAAGTTTCACAACCTCAACATACCAGGGAATGGAACCATCAAACTTGCCTCTCAGCTCATTCTTAAGTAAATCAGCTAGTTGTGTATAAGTGAGCTCACCACTAACCTGTAAATTTTCAATAATCAGTGCACGTACTAAATCATATTTTTCTTTGCTTATGCTAACCCCACTTTTTCCTTCCGGATGTTTGGTTAGAATTTTATCTTCCATGGTAAACCGACAATCCCTTTTGCAGGCATGCTTCGCATATTATGCACAACTTTTTACCCTCTCAATTTGCTTTTAGTTCTTGTATTTTAGACCTCAACCAATGTCCAACATCCAAAAGCTAGCAGTTAAAATGGCGGAGAGGGTGGGATTCGAACCCACGATCCGCCTTACGGCGGATACACGATTTCGAGTCGCGCCCTTTCAACCGGACTCAGGCACCTCTCCTTTGCGGGTCATAAGCTACAAGTCACACATTAAAAATATTAAAAAGTAAATATTAAAATATGTACCAGATACACAAAAATTATCCCCAGCTACCGAACATATCCCCCATATTTATTTCAAGACTTCCAGCACGATTTTTAGATTTGACTTTTCGTTTTACTTGTAGCCTTTAACCCATGTCCTATGACATTTTACTTTCACTCAAACAGCTCGGTACTAATGTATTTATCTCCACTATCTGGAAGTATAGTGACAATAGTCCCCGATCTAAGATTTCCGGCTTGATTTAATGCTTCGAACATTGCGGCACCAGAGGAAATTCCTACAAAAAGACCTTCCTCCCTTGCTAATAACCTGGACATAGAGAAAGCATCATCATCACTAACGTTTACTATTGAGTTAAGAAGACTATGGTCAAAGATAGGTGGAACAAAATCCTTAAGGTTTCTCAATCCCTGAATCTTAGAATTCTGATAGGGTTCAACACAGATTATCTTTACATCAGGATAAGTTTCCCGTAGTCTCTTTCCGGCTCCCATTAAGGTTCCACTGGTTCCCAATCCAGCAACAAAGACATCAACCTTCCCCACCTGCTTGATAATCTCCTGTCCGGTTGTTTCATAATGAGCGAGCACATTGCTTTTGTTAGCAAACTGGTTTGGCATAAAGTAACTTTTACAATCAGAAGTCATCCGATGAGCAAGAGCGATTGACCCATTCATCCCTTCTTCTGCAGGAGTCAGAATTATCTCTGCACCTAAAGCTGTAAGGACTTTGCGCCTTTCCACGCTCATACTCTCAGGCATGATGACAATCAGACGATAACCCTTTACTCTCGCTACCATAGCAAGGCCTATCCCGGTATTACCGCTGGTGGGCTCAAGAATTATCTTACTTTTGTCCAGCTCTCCTGATTCTTCCGCTTTCTCAATCATGTACTTTGCTATTCTGTCTTTGACTGAGCCACCAGGATTGAATCCCTCTAGCTTAGCCCAGATTGCTACCGATGGATTGGCATTTAACCTATTTATTCTCACAACAGGAGTATTACCAATAGAATCAATAATAGATTGTTTCAACTAATTGCTACCTTCCCTGAGTCTTTGAAAAAACTCTTGCATAAGTTCTCTACATTGCTCCTCCATAACTGCTCCTCTTACTTCTACCTGATGATTTAGCCTTTGATCTTTAAGTATGGTGTAAAGGCTTTCTACAGCTCCCCCTTTTGGGTCTTTTATCCCATATACAAGCCTCTTTATTCTTGCCTGCTGAATAGCCCCTGTACACATTGGACAGGGTTCAACCGTTACATAAACAGTCGTATTTAAAAGACGCCAGCCGCCCAATTCTTGAGCGGCTTTCTTAATGGCAATCATCTCTGCATGAGCAGTAGGGTCTTTTAAAGCTTCTCGTTCATTATGTCCTTTCGCAATAACCTTACCCTCATAGACAATCACTGCCCCGACCGGTATTTCTCCCTCTGCTAACGCAGCTCGTCCTTCTTCAATAGCAAGCTTCATATACTTAACATCATTCATCGCTAATAAAATTACTTAATAATTCTTTTATTCAAGATTTTGAATATCCCAGAGTTCTGCCTTTCTCATTTTACACGATTTCTGCTTCGTTTTGCATAAGATTACCGAGATTTCCAAAGAGTCAATATAAGACCGGTTTATATAAAAAGAAAGGTCTTCTTGTAACGTATAAGTGATTTCCGAGGCAGGATGTTTTTTATATCCGAGGAGATTTTTCAAACACTTCTTATCTAAAAGTAGATAAAATTTCCTTCACCAGAGATACTACTCTTCCAAAAGACTCAGAACCATTTGTATCTGCCCTTTATGGTGTTCAATAATTTCGTCAGGTGTGCCCCACGCCGATGACTTTCCTGCAAGAATTTGTACTACCGCTGTCAAGCTTTTCTGTGTGGGATTATCATAATCTCCCCCAGCTTCTTTAAAGGCTGATTTTATTGTCTGCACTACACTTTTGCGTATATCTTCATCGCTTGTTGAAAGAGTTATCCGTTCTCTCGCCATCCTGAATGTTTCCCTCTGCGCCTCATAGAAACACTTTACGATTAAATCTCTTGCTTTGATTGGATTAATATCTGAAAGATCATCCTTATCAAGAGTCCATCTTCCATATCTTGCCGCCTCGTCCATATTCAAACACCTCTTCTCATATATCTGGGAAATACTTGATGATTGTTTTTACAGTATTTGCTATATCTACTGGTGTTATTTAAATCCATACATTAAAATTGTTATTTCTCGATTTACAAATTCCTGCTTTCCAATTATTTTTCTCAATCCTTGAGTTTATAAAGTAAATAAAAAGGCCCAGACATTTTGCCTGAGCCTTCCTAAGCAAATCCTTATAATCGCCTTAT
>CAYGBL010000008.1:0-74252 GCA_964348135.1 uncultured Actinomycetota bacterium | reverse complement strand
TGCTTTTATACCTTTCTGTCAAGGTAAAATATGGAAGGTTTATGAGGTTGAATCCTCCTATCTGTAGTGCCAGTCATCTTAAAACGGTTCCTCAAGCTCTGGATACTTATGCTCTTGCAGTACTTCGGGTACATCGGTATTTGCCCTACGAGTAGTTATCAGTCTTGATACTGGATGCGCTTGCATCTTCTTCTCATCATAGGGCGTAAGCATAGCGCTAATCTCATCATTAGAAGGACTTTCGCTTAACCATTTCTTTTCCAATTCCTTTTCTAGAATTACAGGCATTCTCTTCTTTGTATTGTGGATAACTTCTAGTAAAGGATTAGCGTTGGTGGTAATGATAGAAAAGGTATGTTCAACTGTTCCTGCTTCTTCATCCTGCCATAAGTCCCATATACCAGCCATAGAAAAAGGCTTCTGAGTAGTTAAGCTTATATAGTATGGATATTTCTTGCCCTTAAACTCTCTCCATTCGTAGAATCCATCAGCTAGAACAAGACATCGCTTGTTCCTTATAGCTTCACGAAAGGACGCTTTATCAAACACAGTCTCGCTTCTTGCATTTGCAGTCTTAAATCTTACCTTTGAAGCAGCCTCTTTGTCTTTTACCCAATGGGGGATGAGTCCCCATCTGAAGAATTGAATGCGGGTGCTATTTTCATTGCTTATTACCGGTAGGTAGGGGGCTGAAAAAGAAGAGGCGTGATATCTGGGCTTATACTTGCCAGGGTTTGTAAACTTTGCATCAAATCGTTTCTCTAGGGATTTAAGGTCAGAAGTTATCGATATGTTATAACACATCTCTTTTCAGTCTCCCAAAGGGCGCTTCTTCTGCTGAGATAGTAGACTGCGCTCCTATTTTGATTTAACAACTAGCTTTAGTCAACTTAACCAAACCTTTTCCTAAACAAAAAGGCCCCGGACTTGTGTCTGAGCTTTCTGACATATGGTTGGCAGATTGCACACGTAAGGACCAAGCTCAGTCACACTAGGCTAGTATCACCTTGACTATTCTCTCAATGCTAAGTCCGAGCATCGGGTATAGCGAATGGCTACGCAGTTTGCCCTATCTCAGATGTTCAACTACTGATTTATACTTGTCGTGGATCATGTACCTATCGAATTCCCAGAATTCCTGAAGCATGCCCTGCTGCTCTTCCTGGCTGAAGTACTTCTCCGAGTTGGGAAAAAAAACTCTGTCTTCTTTTGTTATGTGTTCGGGATAGAATCCAACTAGGGCATTGAGTTTGTCCAAGGTGGTATGCAGTGCGTCCGCTTTGCCTGTAAGGTAATCCTCTTTGGCCTGGGTTAGCTCTGCAACCGTTTTTCTGCTATACTTATGCTCTTTTACTAACTCCTGCATCATCTTTTCGTCTTCCAGAGACATGTTTTTCTTCGCAAGATCCCTGAACAGGATGTCTTCCTCTTTTCCATGGTGGGTTCTATCTGCATAGGTTCTTATGAAATCAACTGCTATATCAATGAAGACTGGATCTACTCGGTTCTCCTTTTCTATGACTGCCACTTGCTTTCGCATTATTTCAATCATCTTCTCAATTAGTCGATGCTCGATCATCAAAGGGCCTCTTGGTTTCATGATCAGACCTCCACACTTGTTTTCTGCAAACTACCTAACATTATTTTTTCATTTATTCTGCAAATAACAAACATTAATTGGGTTCGTTCCTTTACTTTTGACAGTTGAACTATGGTAGCTTATTAGAGTAGCTTAATATAGGTTTACAGGCTGTCCTGCATAATAATTGGCTTTTTACGACTGTCGTAGATTTACGTGTATGCTTAGAATTGGCTTTAGGTTCTTATTAGTATACAAACATCATTTGACTTTTGAGGAAAGGTAAGAAAATTAGTTTTCGAAAAATCAGAGCTAAATGGAGAACAAGTACGTTAACGAACCTCTCCAGGATAGTTTTGTCTTAACTTCTTTAGAAGCTCATATGCCTCTAATTCATCTTCTTTTTTAACCTGGATTTCCATTATACCAAGTGTTGCCATACCAACTGCCAAATCACGCAAGGTCTCACCTTTTACCATATACTGAATACCTGCAACGTCCAGAATAGACTTGACAACTACAATTTCGGTTTTGTCACCACTAGCAAAAATTGTCACCAACTGAAAACGGTCTTTTTTCATTTTTAAAACTGAGATATTTAGATTTAACAAGTGTGTGATTTCTTTGCCAGTTATATATGCTTCAGCTAATAATTTTAAAAGACTGCTTTCATTCAATTTTGTACAACTTCTTTGCTAACTCTATACTACATGTGGTAGCTTGTTTGTTTAGCTCCTACAGCTACTAGTACCTAGAATATAGCTGCAAAATAAAGAAGTCAACATGGAAACTATAATATTTATAGAATATTCAATTCCAAAAGGAAATTCAGCTCGTTAGAGAATCCGTTAGATATTTGCCTCAAAAAGTAAAGGGACTTTTTACCAAGTCCCTTTTTCTTTGTTATTACTGCTTTCTCCTGGAGCCGGCGGAGGGATTTGAACCCACGACCTGCTGATTACAAATCAGCTGCTCTACCAGTTGAGCTACACCGGCGAGAATTTATCGCTTTATATTATATCTTATTTCTTCATACCATTCTTTACCTTCAAATACAAATCGACTTTGCGTTTGACCCGCTGCAGGGCATTATCTATCGACTTAACATGACGCCTCAGCTCTGTGGCAATTTCCTGATATGACTTCCCATCAACATAGAGTTTAAGAACTTGCGTCTCCAGATCGCTAAGAATCTCACCGAAGCTGGCTTTCATATCTTTAAGCTTCTCTCCGTCTATAATCATCTCCATCGGATCAACTGTTTCGTTTCCAGTTAAAAAATCAATTAGAGTCCTGTCCGAATCTTCTTCGAGATAAATAGGTTTATTAAGAGAGACATAGGAATTCAAGGGGATATGTTTTTGCCTGGTCGCAGTTTTAATTGCTGTTATTATCTGGCGGGTAATACAAATCTCAGCAAAGGCACGGAAGGAAGTTTGTTTGTCATCCCTGTAATCTCTTATGGCCTTGTAAAGACCTATCATTCCTTCCTGAATTAAGTCCTCGCGGTCTGCCCCAATTAGAAAATAAGAACGGGCTTTCACCCTCACGAAGTTCTTATATTTTTCTAAAAGGAACTCTAAAGCGCCGTCATTTCCTTTCTTGGCATATTCTACCAATGCGTTATCGCTCAAGTTCCGAAGGAAGAGTATTTTTCTCTTGAGGATGTTGTTTTTTATGGCACGAATGCCCGCTTGCATACAAGCCCCTTTGGTTAAACTGCAAGACACAGCGGAAACTAACCTGTTGTCCGGTGGATTCCTACGAACATCTGTCCGTGGTCCCTCCATATGCTCCGCAGATTAAATCCCCCCGAAGCTCACCCTAATCGCATCCATACGTCACAATTGTGGGGCCTCCTGCGAATAGGGTTAAGAAGTAAATTAATTATATACTATTAACCAAATTTCTTCAACAAACTAATCTGTGCTTGGAGTATCTATTTTCAGAAACAACTCTTTCAAAGTCTTTCTTACCTTACGCTCAATCCTTTCCTCAAAAATCATCGGTGATCGCTCAGGTAAAGCGCCATAGGTTCTTTCTTTAGCCTGCATAATTTCTTTACCTAATTCTTCCGGAGTCATGCGGAAAACGCCCTTTCCAAACACCATCATCTGCTGATAGTAATCCGCAGTAGCCACAAAAACTCTATTATTCTCAACTTCGCTGAGAGCCCTTTTTTCTACGTAAGCATCAGCAGTATTCCCATGAGAAGTAAACACAACCTCAACACCTTCTATATTTTGCGTTACGGGAACTAACGCTTCCGTCTTTGCTGCGTCAAAAACAACTATAATTTTTCTCTCTCCCACAGTTTGTAAGAATATCAAATCTTCAACCAGCCTAATCCTTGCTTCTTCAAGGCTTTCTTTAGCAATATCCTGATAATGGGAAAGAGCATTTATGATGTTATAGCCATCTACAAGTAACATAGACATTTTTCAGTTAACGGTCGTTAGTTGGAAGTTGCTAATTAGCTCTTAGCTTTGGGCTTTCGACTTTCGACTTCTTGCTCCTGACTCCTGACTTACGACTTATTACCTTTCTCCTTTTGGCTGCGCTGGCGCCGAACCTCGAACATAAGCACTGCACCTGCTACATTAACATTAAGGGATGATACTCGCCCCCACATTGGAATACGAACCATAAAATCGCATCTCTCTTTGACCAGACGGGAAATTCCTTTCCCCTCGCTTCCCAGAACGACAGCAACATTGCCCGTTAGGTCGGCTTCATATAAAGGCCTCTTTGCACTGTCACTGCTTCCTATAATCCAGATTCCAGATTCTTTTAGCTCTTCGATGATAGAGGCAATATTTGTTACCTGTACTAACGGTATATATTCAATTGCTCCGGCACTCGCCTTAATTACGCTGGGTGATACCGCAGCTGCTCTTCTCTTTCCAATAATTATTCCATCTACCCCTGCTGCTTCTGCTGTCCTAATAAGTGAACCAAAATTTTGCGGATCGGTAACTCCATCAAGAATGAGTATGAAAGGAGATTCTTTCTTCTTTTGAAGAAGAGTCAAAAATTCTCTAAAGGAAAGAGGGGTAATTGGGGTAACGTATGCTATGACTCCTTGATGTGACCGAGATCCAGCTAAATGCTCGAGTTTTTCTCGCTCCAGGTAGCTAAGCTTAACGCTTTTTTCTCTACCCAGTCTTATTATTTCCTTGAGATTTTTACTCTCTTTTATGCCTTTGACAACTAAAATCTCCGATACTTCTCTTTTACCTCTTAGAGCTTCAATAACTGCGTTTCGCCCTTCAACTTGAGTGCCTGGACCCTGTTTTCTTTTAAAATCCCTCACTTAAGTCTCCACCTGATTCCAGTCGGACGGTCCTCTACCAATATGCCTGCTTCAGAAAGCCGGTCTCTGATATTATCTGCTCTAGCCCATTCCTTTTTATTCCTTGCCTCTTCGCGCAAAGATAGAAGGTCTTCTACGATAGTTTTCAGATGGGCTTCTGTCCCTCTGGCTTTCGGTGTTCCTTTTCTTTTTACTGATTTAAATCCCTCCAAATTATGCAGAAGGTCCGAGAATAACTCCTCCTCCTTTCTCTCCACCTTCCGTACCTTTGATAATGTAAATCCCAAATTTATAGTTCCTGGTTTGGGCAGATCCAAACCCAAAACCTCTCCCAACTTAACGATTATATTGCGGCATTTCTCAAGTACGGATTTTTTCTTTCCTCCAGCCTGGAGATATAGATTTACATCCTGTGCAAGCTCAAAGAGAGAAGCCAGCGCAGAGGCCGTATTGAAATCGTCATCCATCGCTTCCGCGAATTTTTCCTCGGTTTTGTCACAAGCTTTGTCTAACTTCCCAGCCATTGTTTCTGTTTCCCCTTCTTTTCCGGCAGAAACAATATCATCAATATTTACCAACACATCTATGAGTCTCTGATACTTCTCCTGCCCTTCTTTGAGACTCTCTTCCGTAAAGCTGATGGGGCTTCGCCAATGCGTTCCCAGAAACAAAGTGCGAAGGGCAACCGGAGGATAATTTCTGAGCACGTCCCGTACCAGGATTACATTTCCCAAAGACTTTGCCATCTTTTCAATACCAACATTCACAAAACCATTATGCAGCCAGTACCGAACGAAGGGTCCCTTGCCCTGAGATGCTTCAGCTTGGGCAATCTCATTTTCGTGATGGGGAAAGATAAGATCCTGACCGCCGCCGTGAATGTCGAAACTCATCCCAAGATACTTCAAAGACATAGAGGAACATTCGATATGCCATCCCGGTCTGCCCTCCCCCCATGGACTAGGCCAGGAAGGTTCACCCGGTTTTGCTTTTTTCCAGAGCGCAAAATCGAGAGGGTGCTGTTTCTTAGGATCAACCTCAACCCTCTCACCCGCCCGCATATCCTCCAAGGTCCGCTGAGACAGTTTTCCATATCCCTCGAATTTACTAACTGCAAAATATACATCTCCTTCTACTTCATACGCAATGCCCTTTTCCACCAAAGCTTCAATAGTGGCAATCATCTCTTCAAGGTGCTCAGTTGCCTTTGGTTTTATATCGGGAGGATCAACCTTAAGGCTGTCCATATCTTCTTCGAAAGCCAGAGTATACTTTTCGGCAATCTCATCAGTGGAGACTTTCTCTTCCTGCGCACGGTTGATTATTTTGTCGTCGATGTCAGTAAAATTCTGCACGTGGAGAACTTCAAAACCTTTGAACTTCAGGTACCTCTTGATAACATCAAAAACAAGGTAACAACGTGCATTTCCGATGTGAATGTAGTTATACACGGTAGGGCCGCAGATATACATTCCCACTTTTCCGGGTTGAGCAGGTATAAATTCTTCCTTCTTCCGCGTTAATGTGTTGTAAACCTTAAGACCCATAATTATCTGTCTCCACTTCTTCTATAACCATTCTATCTACAGATCGCCTGTGGCTGCTCTGATTCTCCTCTTGCATGCATCTTTTCCAATAATACCTATAATCTGAAAAAGCTCCGGACCTTTTAGTTTGCCAGTTAAAGCTGCCCTGATGGGGAAATACAAATTCTTGCCTTTGATGTTTTTATCTTGAAATCTATTAGCCAGCTCCTGCAATACAATTTTTGCCACCTCTGGATTTAGCTCAGGCTGAGCCTCAACCAGTTCCAAAAAAGCATTGAAGACCTCTTTCGGGCTCCTTTCGACCCATTCTCTCGCTTCAGTGCTCATCTCAGGTACTTCTTCATAGAAAACCCTGGCCAACTCTTCGATTTCAGAAAGAGTATGCAATCCATCACGCAGAACTTGAACCACTTTTTCCACCTTGTCTCTTTCTTCAGCAATCGATTCTTTCTTAATATACCCAGCCTCGGTAAGATACGGAATAGCTAGCCCTGCCAACCTATCTGATGTAAGTTTGAGAAGGTGTTGATGGTTTATCCAATTTAGTTTATCGATATCAAAAATACCCGGGCTGCGCGACATCCTTTCCAGGGTAAAAACCTTAGAGAGCTCATTAAGCTCAAAAATTTCACGCCCGTCGGGAGAAGACCAGCCTAGAAGTGCCAGATAATTGTTTAATGCCCGGGGCAAATATCCCATCTTTTGATATTCTCCTACTGACGTTGCCCCATGGCGTTTACTCAATTTAGTGCCGTCGGTTCCAAAGAGCATCGATATGTGAGCAAAATTGGGAAGAGGATATCCCAGCGCATTAAAGAGAAGAATGTGACGGGCTGTGTTAGTTAAATGATCTTCACCCCGAATTACGTGGGTTATTCCCATCTCTCCATCGTCTACTACCACAGCAAAATTGAACGAAGCAATACCATCTGAGCGCATAATAATGAAATCACCAATGGCCTCGGGGGTAAATTCCACCTGACCTCTAATAAGATCATTAAAGGATATCTTTTCTGAAGGAACCATAAAACGCAGAGCAGGTTTTCTTCCCTCAGTCTCAAAAACCTTTCTCTCTTCCTCGCTTAAGACCCGGCACCTCCCATCGTATTTAGGCATTTCTCCCCGAGCAAGAGCGCTTCGTCTCCTTTCCTCCAGTTCCTCTTCTGTGCAGTAGCAGCGATAGGCAAGGCTTTTTTCAATAAGCCCGGCAGCTTTTTCTTTGTAGAGAGCCTGCCGCTCACTCTGGTAATAGGGACCATAAGCCCCACCAGCCTCTGGACCCTCATCCCAAAGAAGCCCGAGCCAGCGCAGATCTTCAAGTATGGATCTTTCATACTCTATTGTAGAACGGGTTCTGTCAGTATCCTCAATGCGCAGAATATACGTCCCTCCTGTTGCTTTTGCAAAAAGCCAGTTGAAAAGTGCCGTGCGCGCACTTCCTAAATGAAGCTTCCCGGTTGGTGCTGGAGCAAACCGAACGCGTATGCTTCTGTTGCTGGTTAGATCCTCATTTTTCATAATGATCTGTATTGCTTTCTCGAATCACTCGCAGCCAACTGCTGACAGTTCGTTATCAGTTCGCCGTTCGCCGTTTAAAGTTTAAATGGTCTATTGCACTATTATAGTAGTGCTTTACTTACCGACAGTTCATACTGGCAGCAGAAAGGGCAGCATCTACTTCCTTGCAATCAAGACCACAGCTTGAGCAGCAATGCCTTCTCCTCTTCCAGTAAAACCTAATCCTTCTGTAGTCTTTGCCTTAATGCTAACATTTTCTTCATCGAGTGATAGCGTTTGCGCCAGATTGGAAATCATCTGCTTCCGATAATCTCTAAGTCTTGGGGCTTCCAGAATCAGAACCGAATCAATATTTATTATAGTATATCCACTTTCATCTAAAATCTTTTTGGTCTCAGCTAGAAGACTCAGGCTGGATATATTCTTAAATCTTTCGTCGTCTTCCGGGAAATGCTCCCCTATGTCACCCATCCTGGCCGCTCCTAAAAGTGCATCAATTACAGCATGAGTTAAAACATCTGCATCCGAATAACCTGAAAGTCCTAAAGCAAAGGGAATTTTCACTCCGCCTAAAATAAGGGGCTGATCAGCTTCAAAAGGATGGGTATCAAAACCAATTCCTATTCTAGTAAGAGCCTGTTCGCTATTCATCGTTCACCATTCCTTAAGATCAGCTAATTGATTATTCAAACTAAATGGCAGGGTCAAGGATTCAAGTGATTTCAAAATTAAGCAAGGTTTTTACCGGAATCTTAGACCCTTAATCCCTCGAATCCTAATTTGAAATTTCACCTCTTGACTTTAAGATTGCCTCTGCTATCCACAAATCTTCAGGTGTCGTTATCTTTATATTTTCGTACGAACCCATTGTTACACGTAGCCTGTTGCCTGCCCTCTCCATAAGCATTGCATCGTCTGTTCCGTAGAATCCTTCCATTCGCGCCTTTTGATGTGCCTTCATTAATTTTTCAGGAAGAAATACCTGCGGAGTTTGAGCTGCCCATAGAGGACTGCGTTCCAAAGTGCTTACTATCTCCTCTTCTTTTTTCACCTCTTTTATCGTATCTTTGACTGGAACCGCAACCACTACCCCATCCCAACCGCTAAGCGCACCTATTGCTTGCTCAATGAGATTGGGAGTTACGAGTGGACGAGCACCATCATGAACAATTACCGTATTCGTCTCTCGAGGTAAGAATTGCAGTCCGTTCATTACCGAATCTTGTCTCTTTTCTCCTCCCTCTACAATCCGGAAAACTTTCTGGTAGGAATATTTAGGAAGCAGCTCATCTTCAACATATGTCTTGTCTTGAGAATAAACAACCAAAACTATTTTATCTATTAAAGAGGAATTTTCGAAAACCTCCAATGTGTGAATTAGAACAGGGATACCGCCCAAAGGCACAAATTGCTTCCTTTTTCCATCCATTCGTTCACTTTTACCGGCTGCAGCTATTATGGCTACATTCATCTTAGACCGAATTGGCATTAGAAACAAAATTCTTTAATTTAACAAAAATCATGCGGCCTGCAGGTGTCTGTAGGACACTTGTTACCAGTGTGTCTACATCCTCACCAACATATCTTCTTCCTCCTTCAACCACAACCATCGTTCCATCATCGAGATAACCAACTCCCTGACCCGTTTCTTTTCCCTCCTTTAGAACATGCACTTTCATCTCTTCCCCAGGCAGCACAATTGGTTTTAAAGCATTGGCAAGCTCATTTATATTAAGAACAGATACACCTTGAAGTTCAGCAATCTTGTTAAGATTGAAATCGTTTGTAAGTATGGTTCCTTTCATGTCTTTAGCAATCTCTACCAGTTTTGAATCAACATCTTTTAGCTCCGGGTAATCGCGTTCCATAATATAAATTTCCACTTGCGATTCGCGCTGTAGAGAATTCAAAGTATCAAGCCCTCTTCGTCCTCTGTTTCTTTTGAGGGTATCCTCGGAATCGGCAATGCTCTGCAATTCCCGCAAAATAAAACGGGGGACAATAAGCCTTCCCTCAATAAATCCAGTGCGGCTTATATCGATAATTCGGCCGTCAATAATAACACTTGTATCCAGGATTTTTTCAGAAGACATTAGCGGGGTTAGGCCTACTACTGAGCTTGCCTGTTTTCTTCCTTCGTGGCTAAAGAAATGAAAAAGGTTACTGAAATCTTTTCTTCTACGGAGAGCAAGCCGCATACCAAGGTATCCTAGAACAACGAAAGAAAGAATTGACAGGTACACACCCACAAAGGGGATAGGGCGCAAACCTAAAGAAACCAGTGCGGCAATAACAAGTCCGACAACAAGACCAGCAATCGAGGCTACGAGGTCGGAACCGGGAATCTTTTGAATATATCCTTCCAGATGCTTAAGGACGCTGTCTAGCCACCGTCCAAAAACTCCCCCAAAAACATAACCGACACCAGAACCGATAATGATACTGAGAATAATTGCGGTAATCTCTGCGGTTCTTGTTTGAAGGAGAGTCTCACCAAGAAAGTCCGCTATTCCGTACCCGCCTATTGCCAGCATAAGGATAAAGATTAGGCGGACGAAAGTAACAAACATAATGACACCTCCAAATATTTAGAATAGAGACATTTCTCTAAAACCCCACCTCCTTGCTCGAATTTGAGAAAATCTTAGCACAACACAGAACAGCGGTCAAAATATTCATTCAACAGTTATGACGTCTCAGCTTGACGGTCAATTAAGCAAAATTTATAATGTTCAGTAAAGCCTAAGAAGTTAGCTCAAAGGAGAGTGCTATGGCTGATAAATGTCAAGAATTTCAACAGACCGTATCAAACCACCTGGTAAGACACCGAAGTATTCTAGATGTTATGTCAAAATTTCAACAAGCAAGTGCAAACGTAAATCGGGCAATTGTTAAGACAGTAACTGATTGTGGGTGTTTAAAAATTAAAGCTGGCAAACAACCAGTTCCTCCCAATGCTACGCTTCCTGAAATTGCAGAATATGTTGAAACCCATTTAAACGGTAAACTTTGCCCTAACTGCACAGAGGTTCTGGAGGCTGAGCTGGGCGACACTCTCTTCTACCTTGCAGCATTCTGTACTCTATTCGGATTAAATCTCGAAAAAATTATCGCCAAGGAAAACGATCGCATATCTACCCTTGGCGTTTATAGTCTGACCTGATCTCTTTAAGTAGCTCTCATCTTCGACCTTACCTGCCCTAAACAGAGCCGAAGGGAGCCTCCATAGACCCTTTTCCTCTAAATGTACCTCTCCAGCAAGTTGTATTCTTTAAGTCTCTTTAATCCATCCTGTATAGCTTTTGCTCTAACTTCCCCAACGCCTTCTACACTGTCCAGTGCCTCAATGCTTGCTGCTAGAACATGTTGAAGATCGTTGAATCTTTCGACTATGTTATCAACTACTGAAGCAGGTAAGCGTGGTATCTTTCGAAGCAGGCGGTACCCGCGAGGGTGAACAGGTGTATCCAAAATCTCAACATCACCTTCATAGCCTAGAACTCTGCAGATTTTCAAAAAGTCTAAAAGGTCCTCTGAAGACAGCTCTGCCAGTTCCCTTTTCACATCCTCAGCACTAATGTTTTTTGCGTGGTAATCCTTTATTACCAGCAAACTGTCTTCCATAACGTTTCCCATCAATTCATCAAGCTGCAGCCATATCAGTCTTCCCTCAACTCCCAATTCACTTATATATAGCTGCACTTCGCTGGCTATTCTTTCCACCATCTCTGAGCGTTGAACAACAGTTACCACATCAATCAAGGTGACCAAATCTTCAAACTCCAACGCACTCAGGTTTGATGAAACCTGATCCAGTCTTACCTTATATTTCTCCAGGGTCTGTAGAGCCTGGTTGGCTTTAGCATGCACAACGCGGATATCTTCCAGAGTATATTTATAATCGTCAAAGTACAATGAAATTACATCTCTATTCTGGGAAAGTGAAATAACCAAAGAGCCCGTCTGTCGTGCCACTCTCTCTGCCGTTCGATGCCGAATCCCAGTTTCACTAGTGGGAAGTGAAGAATCAGGTACAAGGTGCACATTAGCAAGAATAACTTTCTTGCCATCTCTGCTGAGGATTATCGCCCCATCCATTTTGGCAAGCTCGAATACCCTCTGGGCCGTAAAATCGCAATCCAAATGAAAGCCGCCATTGCAAATATTCATAACTTCTTCGCTATCCCCTATTACGATCAGAGCACCCGTCTGTGCATCAAGAATATGCTCTAAGCCAACGCGTAGCTCGGTTCCCGGAGCAACAAACTGAAGTATGCGAGTAAGAATTTGATCTTTCTTTTTATCCACCTGCTCTCACCCCCTCGGACGCATACAGTCCAACATCAATAAGGTGTATTATTGCTTTTATGCGAAAGGCAAAGCCTGATTGCTAAAACTTGTTTCTTAAGAAAGTAATAGCGTAATAAGGCAACACCGTAATTGATTGCTTGTAATTACTTCATTACTCTTTTACTCTATTACCGCCTTTTCTTACATTCTGAGTTTTTAATTAAACCGGATAGAGCTACCCTTCTTTAATTATACACTAAAGCCTCTTCTAAATTCTTTACTTCTACTATCTCCATTTTGGGACGGTGAATATCCACACCTCTAGTTAAAGGTACTATTGCCCTGCCGAATCCTAGTTTGCATGCTTCTCTCAAACGTCTTTCCACCTGACTGACAAATCTTACTTCCCCTGCTAAACCTACCTCTCCAAAAACAACTAAATCAGAGGGAAGAGGTTGATTACGGTGCGCAGAGATAACCGATAAGGCAATAGCCAAATCACAACCCGGTTCGGTAGTCTTTATTCCCCCTGCTATATTTATAAAAACATCAGAATGTTCTAAGGAGATACCGAGGTGCTTTTCCAAAACCGCAAGAATAAGGGAGAGGCGATTATGATCAACGCCCGAAGTTAATCTGCGCGGTATAGTAAGATAGGAGGGGCTAACCAGAGCTTGTAGTTCTATAAGAATTGGCCTGGAACCTTCCATGGTGGGAACCACTACATTCCCTGCTACATTCTTTGCTCTCTCCTTCATAAAGAGGCTGGAAGGATTGGCTATCTCGTTCAGCCCTTCACGTTTCATCTCAAAAATGCCACTCTCTTGGGTTGCCCCGAATCGGTTCTTAACTGCACGTATTATTCGAAGGCTATGGTGGCGCTCCCCCTCAAAATAGAGAACTGTATCTACCATATGTTCTAAAATCTTGGGCCCTGCAATTGCGCCCTCTTTGGTCACATGTCCGCTGATAAATGTTGCCATATTTCGCTTCTTAGTCAGGTTAATAAGTCTCGCAGTGCACTCCTTAACCTGGCTAATGCTTCCTGGAGCTGAGGGGATTTCAGGGTGAAAAATGGTTTGTATCGAATCCACTACCAGAAGAAAGGGATTAATCTCCTTAACTCTCTCTTCAACTACGGCCAGATTACCATCCGGCAGCACAAAGAGATTATCCGCAACGGCTTTAAGTCTTTCTGCTCTTATCCTGATCTGTTGAGCAGATTCTTCACCAGAAACCAATAAAACATTTCCTACAGTAGTGCTTATGTGACAGGAAAGCTGAAGCAGGAGTGTTGATTTCCCAATCCCCGGTTCTCCTCCTACCAGGATAACAGCGCCGGGAACCGCGCCTCCGCCCAGAACCCTGTTCAGTTCTCCGATTTGGGTATCATAGAAATGGATCTTATCAGAAGGAACGGCAGTAATAAGTTGCGGCTCTTCCGCTTTTTCTATCTCCGTTCGAAGAGCCGCATTTTCATAGGATACCTCTTCTATCATGGAATTCCACTGACCACACTCTGGACATCTACCCAACCACTGAGGAGAGAGGTAACCGCATTCACTACATCGTATTATTATTTTGCTTTTGTTCATGTTCTGGTTTTATTTGCGGTCTTTCCTGAGGTAGCTTTTCCCTTCTTTACGTCTTCTCTAAAAACTATTCTGCTATCTTTTTCGTCGACTATGACGCTTTGCCCTTCCTTAAACTTCCCAGCAAGAATGGTCTCCGATAGAGGATCCTCCACCAGTCTCTGTATGGCCCGCCTTAAAGGACGGGCACCTAATAATGGATCGTATCCTTCAGTAGCGAGAAGCTCTCTTGCAGCATCCGTTAACTTAGCATTAATGTTCTGTCCCCGCAGTTGATGTTGTAATCTCTTAAACATTAAGTCCACAATCTCTATAATCTCATCTCTGCTAAGTTCATGGAAAACAATAACATCGTCCACACGATTGAGAAATTCGGGCCTAAAGGTTTTTTTGAGTTCAGCCATAATCCGCTCTTTCATATCCTGGTAAGAAATGCTCGCTTCGGCCCTTTTAGTAAAGCCAAGGGGTGTTGTTTTCTGGATAAAACGAGCCCCTAAGTTCGAAGTCATAATGACTACACTGTTCTTGAAATCAACCGCCCGGCCATGAGCATCTGTCAAACGGCCATCCTCTAATATTTGCAATAGAATGTTGAATACATCCGGATGTGCCTTTTCAATCTCATCCAGCAATACCACAGAGTAGGGACGTCTTCTTATTGCTTCAGTAAGCTGGCCACCTTCTTCGTAACCTATATAACCCGGAGGTGAACCGACTAAGCGAGAGACAGTATGCTTTTCCATATATTCAGACATATCCAGCTGAATCAGAGCACTTTCATCCCCAAACAAGTGCTCAGCAAGTGTACGCGCAAGTTCTGTTTTTCCAACTCCTGATGGGCCCAGGAAAATGAAACTACCGGTAGGCCGTCTGGGATCTTTGAGCCCTGCGCGCGTTCTTCTTATGGCCTGGCAGACAGAACGGACTGCTTCATCCTGCCCGACTACGCGTTTATGCAGAGCTTCTTCCATCCTTAGAAGCTTGCTTGATTCTTCCTCAGTGAGCCTATGTACAGGTATCCCCGTCCAGGAAGAAACGATCTGAGCAATCTCCTCTTCGGTAACAGCAGCACGGAATTGATCCTCAGACACGTTCCAGCTGCTCTCTATAGTCAAACGTTCTAATTGAAGAACCTTTTCCTGATCGCGCAGGTCTGCCGCCCGTTCAAAATCCTGTGCTTCAACAGCAGCTGCCTTTTCCCGACGGATTTGATCGAGTTTCTCATCCAACTCTTTGAATTCAGGAGAGCTTCCCATCCTCATAATCCTTACTTTAGAAGCCGCTTCGTCTACCAAATCAATAGCCTTATCCGGCAAGAAGCGGTCAGATATATACCGGTCAGCCAAGTTAGAAGCAGCTACCAGTGCTGCGTCAGTAATACTTACCTGATGATGTGCCTCGTAGCGGTCCCTCAAACCTTTAAGAATGTTGAGTGTCTCCGTAACCGTAGGCTCTCCTACCAGTATTGGCTGGAATCTCCGCTCCAAAGCAGCATCCTTTTCGACGTGTTTGCGGTACTCATCAAGTGTGGTAGCCCCGATAGTCTGAAGTTCTCCACGTGCAAGGGCGGGTTTAAGTATACTGGCAGCATCTATAGCTCCCTCAGCTGCTCCTGCACCAACCAGAGTGTGCAGCTCATCAATAAAGAGAATTACATCTTTTCTCTCTTTTATTTCCTTCATCACTTTCTTCAGTCGCTCTTCAAACTCCCCACGATATTTAGAACCTGCAACAAGAGCTCCCAAATCAAGGGTATATATCTGTCTGTCTTTGAGAATCTCGGGTACTTCATTGGCAGCAATGGCTTGTGCTAATCCCTCTACCACTGCAGTCTTACCAACCCCAGGTTCACCAATAAGTACGGGATTGTTCTTGGTGCGGCGGCTGAGTATCTGCATAACTCTCTCAATTTCTTTTTCTCTTCCAATTACCGGGTCGAGCTTTCCTTCGCCAGCCAGTCTGGTAAGATTGGTTCCAAACTCATCTAGTAGATAGGACTGCTGTTGCCGCGCTTGTTCACGCGAAGCCGGTTTTGTTACGTAGTATCCACTTAGAAGCTGAATTACCTGATTTCTTACCTTTCCCAGATCAGCACCAAGATTGGTAAGAACCCTGGCTGCTACTCCCTCTCCCTCACGAATCAGTCCCAAGAGGATATGTTCGGTACCAATATAATTGTGACCAAGCTGAAGAGCTTCGCGAAGTGATAGCTCCAGGACTTTTTTAGCTCGGGGGGTAAAAGGAATGTGCCCAGCCGTAGAAGCATTTCCTTTTCCAATAATTTCTTCTACCTGAGCTCGAACATCTTCAAGCCTTACGCCTATGCTGCGCAATGCCTTAGCCGCAACTCCTTCCTGTTCCCTTATAAGACCAAGGAGGAGATGCTCTGTTCCAATATAGTTTTGATCCAACATACGGGCTTCTTCTTGCGCAAAGACGATAACCCGTCTAGCCTTCTCAGTAAATCGCTCGAACATTTTGATCCTCCTTTAGCCTGTGGGGATGAAGGATCCAACGACGAATAGGTTTGCACTCTTCACCCAAATTTTTGTAAGTAAAGGGCTACGTACGGGCTGTGTCTATATATATTTTACCACCCCTGTCCATTCTTAACCAAGACTCCATAAAAATTTTCAAAAAAACTGAAATATTTTTTAAATTTTTCGGTACCAGTACAAAAATGATAGGCACCAATATATACTTTAAAATCATTGCAATAACCATGAAAAAGCCAACCATAGGGTAAAAGTAGTTCTTTGTGTCTCTGTCGTCAGAATTTGTGGTTAAAAATTAGGGAAATGGAAAACTTTTACTTTTCAGGTTTAAGTTGGGGGAAGAAAATAACGTCACGAATGGAATATGAATCAGTTATAATCATCACAAGCCTGTCAATGCCAATACCCAAACCTCCCGTAGGGGGCATTCCGTATTCCAGGGCAAGCAGGAAATCTTCGTCCATTTTATGCGCTTCACCAGAACCCTGTTCGGCCAATTGCTCCTCAAATCTATGCCTCTGTTCCCGTGGATCCGTTAATTCCGAAAAGGCATTGGCTATTTCCCGTCTGGCAATTATAAGTTCGAATCTTTCCACAAGATTTGGGTTTTTGGGATGCTGCTTAGCCAGCGGAGTGATCTCTTTGGGGTAATCAAGAATAAAGGTAGGCTGTATAATATGGGGTTCTGCTACCTTCTCGAAAATTTCAGTTATAATCTTGCCCTTACCTGCAGTTGGATCAATTTCAATGTCCGCATCTCTTGCAATCCTATGAAGTTTTGAGATTTCATCGTCAAAGCTGACCTTCAAACTTCCAATTTTTTCTATGGCCTCCAGCATTGTGTATCTGGCCCATGGTCTTTTAAAACTTATCTTTTCTCCCTGATATGTAACCTCTAGACTTCCTGTCACCTTCTTTACTATGAAAGAGATCAATTCCTCTGTCAGATCCATAATCTGATGGTAATCAGCATACGCCTGATATACCTCAAGCATAGTAAATTCTGGATTGTGTTTAACGCTTATCCCTTCATTTCTGAAGCTTCTATTGAGTTCATAAACCTTTTCCAAGCCCCCCACTACTAAACGCTTGAGATAAAGTTCAGGAGCAATCCTGAGATAGAGATCAACTCCCAGTGTATTATGGAAAGTAACGAATGGTCTTGCTGCCGCACCGCCCGGTACAAGGTGAAGCATAGGCACTTCGACTTCCATAAAACCAAGCTCATCCAAAAATTGTCTTATTAGTTTTATTGTTTTGATACGCTTTATGAAGACTTCTTTAACTTCGGAGTTCATAATAAGATCAAGATACCGCTGTCGATATCGTATCTCTATGTCCTTTAATCCGTGCCATTTTTCAGGTAAGGGACGCAGTGACTTGGTTAATAGCTCGAAATGCTCTACCCAGATAGACAGCTCCCCCCGGCGCGTTTTAAAAACGGTTCCTGAAACGCCGACCCAGTCACCGATATCAAACTTCAAAAAAGTACGGTAGTTCTTCTCCCCCAAAGTATCCACTTTGAGATACGCTTGAAGCTCGCCAGAATTATCTTTAAGCACAGCAAAGCTTGCCTTTCCATGCTCGCGCATTGCAATAATGCGGCCGGCAATTGCAGACTTGAAATCGGAAGTATCTCCCGGTTCTAAAGAGCTGTGTTTATCTATTATTTCCGAGATTAGATGTGTGCGGCTGAACGTAGACTTATAGGGGTCGATTCCTTCTTTGATAAGCTCCTCAAGCTTCTGGAGCCTTTGTTTCATCAATTCGCTATGTTCTTTCTCGCTCTCCATTGTTCACCGCTTTGCGGTTTTAGGTTTTTTTATATCAAGTATCTCACACTCAACATCGCCTTGTGGAGTCTTAACACTCACCCTATCTCCAATTCTTTTTCCCAAAATTGCCTTCCCTACTGGAGATTCGTTTGAGATTTTGTGCTCCCTCGGGTTTGCCTCTGCTGAACCAACCAACATATACGTGTTTATTTCATCATGGGTTATATCACGTACAGTGATCAGCAGACCGGGCTGAACCGAGTCTAATTTCTGCCTCTTCCGGCTCAAGATCTTGGCACGGGAAAGTACCTCTTTAATTTGAATGATTCGGCCCTCGACAAATGCTTGTTCATCCTTGGCGTCATTGTATTCTGAATTTTCAGTTAAATCCCCATGGCCTACTGCGTCCTTAAGTCTTTGGGCAATCTCTTTTCTTTTCTTATCCTCAAGAAAGTTAAGCTCTTGAACAAGCTTATTGTATCCTTCGGGTGTTAAAAAAATGTCATCCTCGCCAGCCAAATTCTTCACCTTCTGCTTCTGAAATAGATTTAAAAGCCTAAATTTGCAATACCAAATCCTGCTTGCATAATTTAATAAGCACCCAATGGGTGCTTTTGGCTTTTGAAGGGATTATAAGTCAAGCATGATGATATGTCAAAATACTATCTTGCAGTTGCAGACATAGCGCGTCTTTTTATAGAAGCAATGTCCTCATTATTTATTGCCCTTTCAAAGCTCCGAAGACCAGCCAGTTCAAATCCATGTTTTGCCGCTAAAAACTCCATCTCTTTTACTTTTTCCACGCTGATTTCCTTACCCAGAGTATAGTTCTCATACCGCCCCTCAAGTGCCAGGATTATAGTCTCGGACATACAGGCCATAGCCATACCTGGAGGCAATCCAAAGTTGAGATTGAAATTAGCGTTCCCCGGTACTTTAACAATGCCTCCATCTATCACCAACACATCATTTCTGGTCTCCACTACCGACTGGGAAACATCCCGCGGTCTTGCCACATCGCAGACTACGGCACCTGGCTTAATATCTTGTGGATAGATTATACAATCGACAGCACTCGTTACGGAAACAATTACATCAGCTTCAGCTATAGCTGTGCGAGAGTCTGTAGATACTAGCACTCTAGCTTTTGCATCTCTTCTCTTTATATACGTCTCAACCTCTTGCAGTCTTTCTTTGTTACGACCTACCAGACTAATAGTATCAACCTCTTCGGATAAAATCTCTGCGGTGGCCCGACCAATAGAACCCGTTGCTCCTACAACTGCTAAATGAGCATTAGAAAAATCAATGCCCATAAGCGCACACGCTTCACGTGTTCCCTGTATTGCAGTTGTTACTGTATATGTGTTACCGGTAGTGACCGCTATATCCACCTTCCTGGATATCTCTCGTCCTCCGCTACCTACCATTGCGCTAAAAGCACCCAACCCGATAATTCCCGCATCCAGTTCCTCAGCTATCCGGCAGGCGCGAACAATTCGCTTAACCACAAACTCTTCATCAAGCTCAAAGAACTGGTGTGGAAGCAGCGGAACTGAAACAAACCAGCCTAAGGCTTTCTTGCCTGTCAAGGAACGGATACCGGTAATCTCAGAAATTACAAAGGGTCGCTTTCTTTTAAGTGCAGAAGCCAATAGCTTCGGAGGAACTTTATTGGCAATTCTATACTTTTTGCTAACGTCTTCTATGTTTAATGGGTGTAGTATAAAAGCAAATTTCTCCATCATCTCTTCCTATATACACTGCCTTAAACGGAACACATCCATTAATTTAATCTCTCCACCCTGGGCCTAAAATCTAGGCGCTCCAATAGCCCAAGATAATCTTCTGGAGCAATTTCCGACCGGCTTTTCCCCAATATAGCTACAAGTACTGCCTCAATCACATTGGTACCAAAAGAACGTCCTTTGAATTCAGGAGTTGTAGTAACTAAAAGACTAACACCTCGTGATTTCAATTCCTCAATATCCTTCTGGGTAACGGTGTTGGTTAGAATTATCTTTCCTGTTAGATTTTGAGGAAGATACCTTTTTATAAAAAGATAATCTCCCGCAATAATATTTGCCTCATTATAATATTTCTCATACCTTTTCTTTGATGATTTCTCTTGCTTTTCTCCGGTAGGATAAAGCACTTTAAAGGGTAATTTCGTAGCGACAGGAAGAACAATAGCAGCGACTATTTTAAAGGTTTTCATAGATCGCAAGGGAATTGGTAGCTTCAATCCGAACATTAAATCTCCAAAAATCATTCTGCACCCGGCCTGGTAGAGCGCTTCAGCCATTCCGAACCTGTCAACCGCGCTTACCATAAGGACCGTTTTACCTTCCAAAGATAAACCAAGTTCCTTCTGGATATAGTGAACTACCTCTCTTTCCAGCGTGTTTTTAAGCCCGCTTCCATCAACTATGGGAGTCACTCCAACAGCTCCACTTAGTTTAGCTGCGTCGCGCACCGGATAACGCTTATTATCGGCAACCAAAAAAAGATCTATCCCACCCAGGCCTATTGCATCAACTTTACCGTCAAGCTCTTTAAGAAGCTCAATTGCTCTGCCAAAATCCCCATCTGTTCCTATTCGCCTAATCCTGAACTTTTCTCCGAGAAACACGGCGTCGGCGACGTGGTCTCTTTGAGAGGAGCCAAGACTTACGCTCACTATCTCCTTCACTTTTTTCTCCCTTGTAGTCCTTAATTCTTAGATTATCCAGAATATCTCCCAGTTGATCAGGATTAACATATACGTCCTTTTTAATCGGAGATCTGCCAATAGAAATACCCAGCACTTCCTTGTCCAAAATTTTCTCCACTTGAGAAATACGGAAGTCCGAACCAAGAAAAACAACCACATCGTAATCTTTCAATCTGGCAATGATGTCGAGCAGCTGATTGAACAATTCAATGCCGCTCTCTTTGGAAGCAAATTCTTGACGTTCATCTTCGCTCAGCAAAAATACATAATCAACCCCAAACCTCTCCGCTAGACTCTCAATCTCAGAAATATTGGCAACTGGGAATCCCACCAGAGCTATCTTCTTTCCTTTTCTGATTTCTCCAAGTCCTTCCAGATGGGAAATAAAAGAGCGCTCGATGCCGAGCATAGAAGCAACATCTGCCTGGGTTGACCCATTCGAGCGCATATGGATAATCTTATCAACCAGTTTGGTAACCTTTTGAAGATTTATTATTTTATCGCCAATTCTAATTAGTTCCACATCAAGGTTTAGATAGAATTATTTGTGCACAATTATGTGGACATAATAGCACCGGCTTTTTAGAAAAGCAAGGAAAAAAAAATCATATAACAGCTCCCTATGCATCAAAGGTATTTTTTCTCCTCTCTTTCGACTATTTTCTATTTGAATTACGTCACTTGGTTTTGTGTACGGAGGGCTGATTATATATGGGATTAGCCTGTAAATTAGGTAACTTAAGCGTGCGGTTTAGATTATTCTTAGAATTTTCACTTTCTAAACCTGATTCAACTTGAGAGATTCTTCTCGTAGATAATTTGCAAACCCTTTATTGTCAATAAGGAATCAATCTTATCTACGGTTTGACACTCAGGGACGACCAGATCTGCTAAACCACCGGTGGCAATAACTATCGGTTTCTTCTCCAATTCTGCCTTTATTCTTTTAACCAAACCATCCACAAGACCAGCATATCCTCCAAGGATACCTGATTGTAGACTTTCTGTGGTAGTTTTTCCAATTGCATTTGGCGTTTTTACAATATCAACCTTTGCCAGCCTGGCTGCAGAATTAAAAAGAGCATCAGCAGAAATTTCAATGCCGGGAGTAATAGCTCCCCCTAGATATTCTCCTTTCTGGGAGATCACATCAAAGGTGGTTGCTGTCCCGAAATCGACTACAATGGCAGGTCCACCATAAAGCGAGAAGACAGCTACAGCATTGGCAATTCTATCAGCACCCACTTCGTGAGGATTATCATATAAAATAGGTATCCCGGTCTTCACTCCCGGACCAACTATCAGAGGATTAATCCTTAAATTTTCAATTGCCATTTTTGAAAAAGCTGAGGTCGAGGTAGGAACAACAGATGAGAGAATTACTGCTGTGATATTCTTAAGCGAAAGATCCTTCAGTGCAAGAAGATCTGCAACTATAAAAGTAAGTTCATCCGCTGTTTTATCCTTATCAGTAGAAATGCGAAAAAAACATCTGAGGTTTTTGTTTTCAAAAAGGCCAATGACGGTCTGAGTGTTACCTACATCTATGGCCAAAAGCATCTTTAGCCTCCGAAATAGTAAGGCGCTCTTTTAAAATTATAGCAGATATAATTGAATTTTCTATGGCCAAGATTAACTTTCTACAATCCCAAGTCTGCGAAGGCGGTATGCAACCAGCGAAGCCAGTAGAGCTTTAATAAGATCCAACAATATGAAGGGGAGAATGCCTACCGTAAAGGCTCTTATTGCGGTAATTTTGAGAATAACCATAAGCTGAGCAGCTCCCAATATATATATCAGAACAAGGCCCACCATCATAGAGAGAAAGAGTGACAGAAAAGAGCTGAGATTTAATCTTTCTATAAGAAAACCAATACAGTACGCGGCCAAAACAAAGCCTATTAAATAGCCACCAGTAGGACCAAAAAGTGCAGCAAAGCCTACCGCTCCGCCGGCGAATACGGGTATTCCTAAAAAACCGATAAATAGATAAATGAGCTGACTCAACGCTCCAGCAATTGATCCTAAAACAGCGCCGGCCATTAAGGTAAAGAAAATCTGCAGCGTTACCGGAACCGGCTGAATAGGAATGCGAAGCCAGGCGCCTATAGCAGTCAGCCCGGCAAATAAACTAATGAGAATTAGCTGTTTTGTTGAAATCTTCATTGCTTTCTGCCTTTCTAACTAATTTTATATTGTACAGGTTTTATGATTCTAACTATCCTAGAAATGTTAACATTTAATATTATTAAGGTTTACAATATATCAAAAAATAAAAGGGTGTCAAGAGCACTATGTGAACAGCACATCGCCTGTGATTATATGTTCAATTCCTTTAGAAGTCCGCACCTTCAGATTTCCCTCGTCATCGATACCTTTAGCAACACCCCGTACTATCTTCTCCCGTGTTTTCACTCTAATTATCTTACCCTGCAAGGTATCAAATCTTCGCCACTCCTTCAAAAGCTGAGAAAATTTCCCTTGCCGGAAAAGAACGTACTTATCTTCTAAAGCTTCCAATATCTCTATCAGAAGACCTACACGGTCAATACTGTCTCCAATTTCGTCTTTTAAAGATGTGCTTGTACTCCTAAGGCTGCGAGGAAATCTTTTGGTGTTAAGATTTGCATTTACTCCAATACCAAGGATTATGTAATCTATCCTGTCTATCTGGGCAGCCATTTCGGTTAAAATTCCCGCTACCTTCTTCTTTCCTATGATTACATCATTGGGCCACTTTATGCCCGCGTTCAAACCTAAAGCTTTATTAATGGCTTGAGCCACAGCAACTGCAGCAGCCAGAGCGAACTTGGGAGTGTGAAGAGATATTACGGAAGGCTTAAAAAGAACAGAAAACCATAATCCTCCTTTGGGTGAGTACCAGTCTCTGTTTAACCGTCCCCGGCCGCTTTCCTGCTGCTCCGCAATAACCAGAGTTCCCTCATCTTCATCCAGAGCAATCCTTTTCAGTTCTTCATTAGTAGAAGGTAGGCTATCATAATGAAATATTTCCTTTCCTAAAATTTTGGTTTCTAACCTCATTCTGATTTCGGCAGGCAGAAGAAGGTCTGGTGTAGCAATAAATTGATATCCCTGACGTGAGGAGCCCTCAATTTTATAACCCTGTTTCCGCAGAACTTGAACATGTTTCCATACGGCAGTTCTCGAAAGAGCAAGTTTATCTGAAATTACCTGTCCCGAAATATATTGTCTACTGCTTCTCTTTAGAACTCTAAGAATTTTCTCTCGAGTTTGCATCAATTACCTTTTTTTCTCCTCAGGTATAAGTATAAAAACACGAAAACTACAAGAATTATTAGCGTAAACCATCCCAATCTTTTTAAAATCGTAAGAATTGTGCCCCAGCTACTACCAAAGAAAAATCCTATTGAACCTATCAAAACAGTCCAGGTTATTACCGCTGCCAGCGTATAAACAAAAAAACGAGAGTAGTTCATATGGGAGGCACCAGCTAATAGAGAGACAAAGACTCTTATGCCGGAGGCAAAACGTCCAATAAATACGGTCTTTCCGCCATGTTTGGTAAAGTACTCTTCGGCAGCTCTAACGGTCTTTGGTGATACACCAACGTAGGCCCCAAAGCGCTCAATCAAAGGCCGTCCACCCACACGTCCAAAAATATAGCCAATATTATTACCAATAGTAGCCCCCAGAGCAGCAATTATCAAAACCCTTTCTAAATCGAAATACCCCTGGTAGGAGAGAAAACTGGCAGCCAAAAGTACAGTTTCTCCTGGAACCAGTAGTCCTACTACTATGGTATTCTCCAAAAGTAGAACCAAAAACAAGAAATAGTAACCATAGATTTGAAAGTATTTAAGAACTAAACTTAGTGTCTCTGACTCCATATTTTCGCTAAACTTCTCTTCAGCCCCTAATTTTCAGCATCCACTTTCTTAAACTCAAGGGCGATATCCAGAGCAGGCGCAGAATGGGTAAGCCTGCCAATAGAGATATAGTCTACACCGGTTTCTGCTATCTCCTTTACTGTTTTAAGGTCTACACCACCTGAAACCTCAAGCTTTACACGGCCTCCATTAATCCTTACAAATTCAACTATGTCTTGTGGTGCAATATTGTCAAGCATAACCGTATCAATACCTAATGTCAGCGCTTCCTCTAATTCTTCCTTGTTTTCGACTTCCACTTCAATCCTGGTCCCCTGAGGTAAGCTCTGTTTAGCTCTTCTTATTGCTTCGCTCAAACTACCTGCGAGTTTAATATGATTATCCTTAATCAAAACCTGATCATACAACCCCAAACGGTGATTTTCCCCACCACCTACACGCACCGCATACTTCTCCAAAAAACGTAATCCAGGAGTAGTTTTTCTAGTATCCCTGATCTTGGCTGAATAACCCTCTATGGCTTTCACGTATTTGTAGGTTAAAGTCGCTATCCCGGAAAGGTGCTGCAAGAAATTCAAAGCGGTTCTTTCTGCCGCTAAGATACTTCGAGCTTTTCCCTTAAGAGATACCATGCTTAAAGACGGTTCGACAAGTTCTCCGTCATCAACCTTATTGTCAAAGACCATATCTTCATCTAGCTCTTGAAATACCCGTTTAGCTATATGGATGCCGGCAACTATTCCTTTCTCGCGAGCTACGATCTCTGCTAACCCTTGCCGTTGCTGAAGGACTACGGCACAGGAAGTAATATCTCCCTCTTTTCCTAAATCTTCCTCAAGGGCTTTTCTCACAACACTATTAATATATGCTTCACTTAGTTCCATTCTTCAATCCCTTAGATATGGATTAAATGTGTCAGCTTTCCAACATTTAATGCCGTGTGCAACTTTATTGAACGACGTCATTGCGAGGGACGAAGTCCCGTGGCAATCTTGGATTTCGAGATTCCGCAGCGTGCCCAAATCCTATGAGATTGCTTCTGCTCTGCCTCGCAATGACAGCAAAGCAAAGAAAGTCGCACGCAGTGTTAACATTTAATCAAAAAGTAATGTAATAAAAGTAATAACGTAATTGTGTAAGATGCAATTAGTTATTTGTAATTACTTTATTACGCCTTTACTCTATTACCACTTTTTTAATCCTTCGACTTTGCGTTAATAACTGGGGTTCTTGAACTCCTGCCATCCCAGCTTTACTCTACCATCTTCCCTTTTCATAACTACATGCTTTCGGAAGAGCTTATCGTCCCTTTCAGGATAATCTTCGCGATAATGTGCACCCCTGCTTTCTTTTCGTTCCAGAGCAGAGGTAATAATCAATTCTGCTAGCTCCAACATATTATGCAGCTCAAAATCCTTTGGTTCATTAAACTCTATCCGTAAGCTCTCTTTTTTTTCCATTATGAAATCAAAGGCTCTTCTCAGCCCCTTTTCACTTCTTACAACTCCTACAAAATTCGTCATTATTTCCCGAAGCTCTGCTTTTAAATTATCCGTATTTGCTATTCGGTCAGATCGAGCTGGATGGTAATCTATGGTTGGTTCGGAGAAGCTGCTCAGTCTTTCTTCTAAATCATGAGGCAATGCTTCTGCAATTCTCTTACTGAAAACCAGTCCTTCAAGAAGAGAGTTGCTCGCTAACCTATTTGCGCCGTGTATTCCCGTGCATGCTACTTCACCGCAGGCATACAGACCCAAAACTGAGGTTCGGCCATATAGGTCAGTCCTTGCTCCCCCACTCATATAATGGGCGGCAGGCGCTACCGGAATTAAATCTTTTGAAATATCAAGTCCACTCTCAAGACATTTAGTAAATATCGTGGGAAAATCTTTACGCAGCTTTTCTTCAGGAATATGGGTGGCATCAATATATACATAGTTCTTGCCACTTTCCTTCATAACCCTTACCATCTCTCTCACTACAATATCGCGAGATGCCAGTTCGGCCAATGGATGGGCTCCCACCATAAATCTCTTACCATGGTGATCCCTTAGATAAGCACCCTCTCCCCTTAAAGCTTCGGTTATAAGAAAACGGGGATTATCTCCCTGGTAGAAAGCAGTAGGATGGAATTGTACAAATTCAACATCTGCAATATGTGCCCCGGCACGGAAAGCCATAGCAACGCCGTCCCCAGTTGATATTACAGGGTTGGTAGTTATCTTAAAGAGCTGCCCCATACCCCCTGCTGCTAAAACTACTGCTTTAGCATAAAATATCACAAGTTCTCTCTTGTGATGATCGAAGGCCAGCACTCCTTTACACGTCCCGCTATCGGTGATTAAATCGAGAGCGAAAACGTCCTCTCTCGTTTTTACATGCGGATTTTTTTCAATGGCGGATACTAATGCAAGCTCTACTTCTCGTCCGGTAGCATCACCTCCTGCGTGAGCTACCCTGGCAGTAGAATGTCCCGCCTCAAGACTGAGACTTAGCTTCCCTCCGCTTTTATCAAAATGGGCTCCAAATTTAATTAGATCTTTCAAGCATTGAGGTCCCTCGTTTACTAAAACCTCCACTGCCTCGATATCGCAAAGACCTTTACCTGCTTCCAGAGTATCCCTGAGGTGAAGCTGCGGGGAATCTTCTTCTCCTAATGCTGCAGCGATACCACCTTGCGCATATCTGGTAGTCGTTTCTCCCAGTTCGCTTTTAGTTATGAGCACAAGCTCACTAAAATTGGAGATTCGCAACGCCACAGTGAGGCCTGCAATACCGCTGCCAACTACCACTACAGGAGTAAAGGTCTTATGGAGACTAGCTGAATTAAAATTGACCAGATATCTAGGAATCATGTTTTTAACAGACTCTTTACTATAACCTGAATAAAAATGACTAATGGTTAATTTTTAGTGACGAAAGAATAACTAATTTCTAAAATCAAAAATCAAATATTAAAAAGCAAAAATACAAATAAAAAATCAAAAATGTCTCTGGGTACAGTATGTCTAATGTAATCATCCTTTATTTCGAAGTTTTTCATATATGTTTTTGCTATTTGATTTCTTATTTTTGATATTTAAAATCCTACATTGGGAATTCGGTATTCTTTAGACATTCGTCTGCCCTATGTCCTGCTTTGGTGGGATGTTCGGGGTCATTAGACATTAGGCATTTATATTTCTTCTTCCTATTCTATGCCGTTTTCTCAATTCTAGAGGTAGGGTAAAAGGTCGTCAATTCTCTTGGGAAATAAAAATGTTATCGATTAACCTTGCTTTTCCCACTCTTGCTGCTAATACAATTAAAACCTTACCCGAAATAAGAAAAACCTCTTCAAGAGTACCGACATCACATATGGAGAGATATTCTAAATCAACCAGAGGTTCGCTCCTTATAATATTTAACATCTTCTCCTTTATCCGTACAACATCCCTTTCGCCCGCATCAATAAGCGTGCGCGCCAAAGATAACGAGTGGAAAAGCACTGTGGCTGCTTTTCTTTCTTCAGAATTAAGATAGATATTCCTTGAACTCATAGCCAACCCATCCTTCTCTCGTACCGTTGGAACCCCAAAAATCTCTATAGCGAGACTAAGATCAGAAGCCATCTTTTTTATTACTAGAAACTGTTGAGCATCTTTTTCGCCGAAGAAGGCCTGGTCGGGTTCTATAACGTTAAACAGTTTTGTCACAACCGTAGCTACTCCTTTGAAATGTCCGGGTCTTTGTGCTCCACAAAGCTTTTTGGTAATCTTTTCTACATTAACATACGTTAAATAAGGAGAGGGATACATCTCTTCCACCGATGGGGAAAAGATATAGTCCACTCCTTCTCTCTTAGCCAGCCGGCTATCTCTCTTGAAATCACGGGGGTAAGAATTGTAATCTTCCGAAGGCCCAAATTGAATGGGATTAATAAAAATACTTATAACTACTACATCACACATCCTCCTGGCTTCTCTTATTAGGGCAAGATGACCCTCGTGGAAATAGCCCATGGTAGGAACAAAACCTATAGTCTTTCCTGACAGGCGCTCCATCGTCAAAGCTTCTCGAATTTCAGAGATTGTTTTAATGATTTTCATATACCGGCTTTTCCTAAAAGATACTAACTAGGGTTCCGGGATTCGAGACCCCTTGAATCATTGCTATTTATAAACTAATTTAAATACAGGTTTGCTCCATTTAATGATATGAATGTTTATCTTGCGGAAATTTGCCTGAACGGACTTCCCCAACATAGCCGCTAAAAGCCTCTTTCATTAAATCTCCAATCTGCGCATAACATTTCACAAACTTGGGCGTTTTCTTGGTTAAACCTAGCAGATCCTGAGTTACTAAAACTTGACCATCACAATCCGGACCCGCTCCTATACCAATAGTCGGAATTCTCAAAGCAGACGTTATCTGTCTGGCTAATTCCCTCGGCACACACTCTAATACCAGAGAAAATACTCCCGCTTCCTGTAGTAAACAGGCATCTTCTATAATCTTTTGCTGCTGTTGTTTTTCCCTTCCCTGAACACGGTATCCTCCTATCTGGTGGATGGACTGCGGCGTCAGACCAAGATGCCCCATAACTGGTATTCCTGCCCTTACCAGACAGGATATGGATTGGGCTACTTCGCCCCCTCCTTCCAGCTTTACTCCCTGCGCTCCCCCTTCCTTTATAATACGTCCAGCGTTGCTGACAGCATCATTTGTGGAAATTTGATAAGATAAGAAGGGCATATCCCCAATAACCATGCTTTTTCTTGCTCCGCGGACAACCGCTTTAATATGGTGGATCATTTCCTCTACAGTTACCGGAAGCGTATTGTCATACCCAAGAATCACGTTAGCCAGGGAATCTCCGACCAGGATGATATCTACACCTACTTCATCCAGTGCCTGGGCAGTAAGATAATCATACGCAGTAAGCATGGTTATCTTCTTGTCTTCCGCTTTCATCTCCATAAGCGTAGAAAGGGTAATTTTTCCTTCCATATAACCTCCCATTTAGTTTCCGTCCCTTATGAGTAGCTCTTTGAGCGACTCCAGCTGGTTACGAGTAATACTTCCCCGCGCTAAAGCAATTTCAGCGGTAACCTTTGCCATCTCCTTATAAGCAGGAAGCAAATGTGGAAGTCTTTCCTTGATCTCCCATAAATGCTGTTTTATCACTACTTCATCGCCTCGAGAAATAGGACCAGTTAGTGCTGCCAGCGATCCCTTTCTTTGAATATTGTTTAAAGTCCCTTGAACAAGCGGTAGCAGCGCAGGGGAAACACTTTTTCGTTGAACGGAAATGGCAGATAGCATCTCTTCAGCCATAAAGAGCAAAGAGACTAGATAATTAGACGCTACACATGCTGCTGCATGGTAGACGGGCTTATCCTCATCATTTATGAGCAGTACCTCTCCTTGAAGAGCGCTCACCAGTCTTTTAGCCAAAGGTAAAAGAGAATTAGGGGCAGTAACACCAAAGAAAGATCCAGGCAGAGTTCTGATTGCTCCAGAAACATCGGCAAAAGATTGTAGAGGATGGATGCAGCCAGTCAAAGCACCTCTTTCCTCAGCTGATCCAAGTACTTCAAGAGGAAGAGCACCGCTAAAATGGAAAACTGAATCTCCTTGCTGAAAACAACCTGATTCAGCAATTGTGTCACACACTTTCTCCACATATCTGTCTTGAGTAGTTATGAATATAACATTTGCTATCTTAGCAGCTTCCGCTGGATTTGATGTCGCAATTCCTCCTGTCACAGCCTGAGCTTCTATTGCTTTGCCCAAACGTCGGCTTGCAACCGCACAAACAGTATAACCTCTCTCCTTTAAGAGGTATCCTATAGCAGTTCCTACTTTACCGGCACCAATAATGGCAATTCTCTCTTTCATCCCCTTACCTTAAAAAGAAAATCTTCTGAGACCGTCAGAAGATTCCACGAGTTATTTTGGGTCTCAGTCCTATATGCGGATCCAAGCCACAATTCTTATTTCTACCTAATTATAATCAAGTTAAATAATTTTGCCAGTCAAAATGTATGATACAAGATACACGATATACGATAAAAAGTTAGAGATTATACTTGTCTGTGTCTAAAATATTTTTCCTGTTTGAAATTATGAATCTTGAATTATATATCCTGAATCTTTGATCACAACTTAACTATATAGATTACCAACTCTCTTAATCTCCTGACTCTCAACATTCTTGAGATAGCTAGAAAGAAACGCCCCTGAGGGTGTCTTTACTTGAGGGGCTATTTCTATAAGGGGAACCAGAACAAAAGCTCTTTGTCTCAGCCGCGGATGAGGGACCGCTAAATTCTCATTTTTTATCCTGCGGTCACCATATAGCAGAACATCAACATCAATAATCCTGGGACCTTTCTCCACCTTTTTCTGACGGCCCAAAATCTTTTCAGTTGACTGGCATAGATCTAAGAGCTCACTGGCAGAGAGTGTAGTTTCTACAGCAACTACCAGGTTGTAAAATTTTCTCTGTTTCTTAAGCTCAAGGGGTTTTGTTTCATACACAGAGGAGACTCTTCTTAAACGTATGTAGGGATTGTTCTTCAATATATCTACCGCTTTTCTTAAATTTGCTTTTCGATTACCCAAATTGGAACCCAAACTAAGATATGCTCTAGGCATTTCTTTTCCTATCTATCTCCACCCCTACCCATTCAACCGGTTTTGCTAGCGGTGCATGCGGTTTCTTTACCACCACCCTTACGCTATCAACTGGAAAGTGAGATATTATAATATCAGCAATTTCTTCTGCCAGAGTTTCCAGGAGCCGAAATCTCTTTCCTTCTACTAAGTCAGCAACTTTACGAATTGCTTCTCGGTAATCCACAGTGTTTTTAAGCTCATCCGACTCTGTAGCTGCTTCAACATTAAGTGAAAGTTCTAAATCTATCTTAAATATCTGACCTTTCTGCTCTCCGGGTAAAACTCCATGTCTCCCAAAAAGTTCTAAATTCTTAATTAGAATCTTTCCTGACCCCACAAATAACATCCTCCAGCTAAAACTGGCCTCGCTAAGCCTTCATCATTGCATCTGTCATCCTTGCTACTTGTACCATTTGCTTTACATCATGAACCCTCAATATTTCAACTCCCTGTATTATGGCAAAGGCAACCGTTGCAGCGGTTCCCTCTAACCTTTCATCAACTGGCACACCTAACACGTTGCCTATGAACGACTTTCGCGAGGTGCCTACCATAAGGGGATAACCCAGACTTCTAAATTCTGAAAGGTGTTTCATTATTTGAAGATTGTGATCCACTGTTTTACCAAAACCGATCCCTGGATCAATAATTATTTTATTTGGGGACACCCCCGCATCTAGGCACAGTTTGATCCTCTCTCTAAGAAAAGCAGAGATTTCGCTTATTAAAGATTCATATTGAGGATTTTCCTGCATATTCTGAGGAGTTCCTTGCATATGCATAATAACAACGGGGACCTTTCGCTCAGCAACTAAAGGCAACATTCCCTTATCCATTCTCAAACCACTTATATCGTTAACCATAAATGCTCCAGCATCCAGGGCGAGCCTTGCCACTTTTGCTTTATAGGTGTCTATTGAAATAGGAACTCTAACAATTGTGGACAGTTTTTCGATAAGCGGAACTACTCTGCTTGCTTCCGCATCTGCATTCACTGGAGCTGCTCCGGGACGGGAAGACTCACCGCCAATGTCAATAATATCTGCGCCATCCTCAGCCATCTTAATGGCATGAGAAAGTGCCTTATCGAACTCGACAAATTTCCCACCGTCTGAAAATGAGTCAGGCGTTATATTGAGAATTCCCATTATATGAGTACGCTTACTTAAATTAAAGGCAGTATTACCGACAGATAACTCGTGTGTTCTATCTTCATAGTTGGAAAGTACCGTCCTGATCTCTTCTGCAAGATTTTTTAAACCAAAAGGTTGCTTGTTTAGCTTACTGTAAAGATTCCTATAGTGGGCAAGGGTACCCATGAGGATAATATCGGTAGTTTGCTGATGTAAATAGTATACTTCCTTAGATATTGCTGCTTCTCCACCAAGAGAAAGCATCTCCTGTTTGATTATATTGGCTGCGCGAACATCGATATTTTCGAGCTTGAGCAGACGGTGTATGCCTTTGGGACTCATAATCTCTAGACCCCCGGCATCCACCCCAATTTCATTAAGCGCTTTCTCAATTTCCTTAAGCTCGTGAATAATTAATATACGTGCATTACTATTCATTTTTGCCCCGAATGAGCGCTAAAGCTTCAGCGCGTGAAGCTTCACTCTTCCGAAGAATTCCTCTGACCGCGGACGTAACAGTAATTGAGCCGGGTTTTTGAACTCCACGCATAGACATACAAAGATGTTCTGCTTCGATAACCACCAATACTCCTCGTGGATCCAAACTCTTGACTAAAGTATCAGCAATCTGGGTAGTAAGCCTCTCCTGCACCTGGGGACGTTTGGAAAAAACGTCTACTATTCGCGCTATCTTACTTATTCCTGTAATTTTCCCGCTCTCTCCTGGAATATAAGCAACATGAGCATGGCCTATAAAAGGCATAAGGTGATGTTCGCATACGGAGTAAAGTGGAATATCCTTGACCAGTACCATCTCATCATGATTTTCGGCTAAGGTAGTTGTAATAACTGATAAGGGATCAATCTTTATTCCGGAAAAGACCTCTGAATACATCCTGGCAACTCTCTGGGGTGTATCTCTAATACCTTCGCGCTTAAGATTCTCTCCTATGCCTTCTAGAATAAGTCTTACTCCTTCCTCTATTTTTTTTCTGTTCATTAAGCCTCCGCCTGTGAAAATAAAAAATCCGTCCACTTATGATTGAAATATCAAGAAAGCTGATCAAAGGATGTGTGATTAAATTAAAGGAATCAGCTAGGGACTGATTCCTCTTAGGTACCTGCTTCTTCTGCAGGCTTCATCTTGGGTTTTAGATCTCTTTTAACTTCTTTGCTCTTCTCGGGCTCATCGATTTGGGAGGCTGGCTCTTCCCCCTTTAAGAGTTCTTCCAGCTCATTTCTTTCCAATGTCTCTTTCTCTACCAGCATTCTCGCTATATCATCCAGCTTCTCTCGTTCCTCCTCTAATATCTTTCTGGCTTTATCATAAGCTTCATCAACTAAGCGTCTGATCTCTTTGTCAATTTCATAAGCTATCTCAGGGCTATAATCAGGATGAGCTGCAAAATCCCTACCGAGAAATACCTGATCTTGTTTCTGTCCCAGGGTAAGAGGTCCAAGCTTATCACTCATACCGTACTCAGTGACCATCTGGCGGGCCACTTTGGTAGCCCGTTCCAGGTCATTATGGGCACCTGTTGTAATATCACGGAAGACCATCTCTTCTGCAACGCGGCCTCCTAGGAAGTATGCTAAATTATCAATAAGTTCTGACTTCGCTACCAGAAACTTATCTTCAGTGGGAAGAGTTAATGTGTAACCGAGTGCCTGTCCTCGTGAAATAATAGAAATTTTATGTACTGGATCAGTCCCCGGTAAAATATGCGCAACCAGCGCATGACCGGCTTCATGATAAGCAATAACTCGTTTCTCTTTATCGCTTATTAGCCGTGTTCTACGTTCGGGACCCGCAATTACTCTATCAATAGCTTCTTCTAGTTCCTGCATATCTATTTCTTTCTTATTATGGCGAGCGGCTAAAAGTGCCGCCTCATTTACAAGGTTTGCCAAATCAGCCCCCGTAAATCCGGGTGTGCGTCTTGCAAGAACACCAATGCTTATATCTTTTGATAAAGGTTTCCCTTTAACATGAACCTTGAGAATACCTTTACGTCCCTCCAGGTCTGGTCTATCAACCACTATTTGACGGTCAAAACGCCCGGGTCTTAACAGAGCAGGATCTAATATGTCCGGGCGGTTAGTAGCGGCAATGAGAATTACATTGTCCTTTATATCAAAACCATCCATCTCAACTAGAAGCTGGTTCAAGGTCTGTTCTCTTTCATCATGACCGCCACCCAGGCCTGCTCCACGATGTCTACCTACTGCATCAATCTCATCCATAAAGATAATGCAAGGTGAATTTGACTTCGCCTGCTCAAAGAGATCGCGGACTCGAGAGGCACCTACACCAACAAACATTTCTACAAAATCAGATCCGCTAATGGAAAAGAACGGTACTCCCGCTTCTCCCGCAACTGCGCGTGCTAACAGAGTTTTCCCTGAGCCAGGTGGGCCATATAGAAGCACTCCCTTAGGAATCTTTGCTCCAAGGGCCTGAAACTTCTGGGGATTAGACAGAAACTCTCTAATCTCCTGAAGTTCTTCCACTGCTTCATCTAAACCAGCTACATCTCTGAAGGTAGTCTTGGGTTGATCTCTGGTAATCTGTTTAGCCTTGCTCTTACCAAAGGACATAACTTTACTTCCCCCACCCTGCATTTGCTGCAGCATAAACATCCAGATTCCCAGGATAAGAATAAAGGGGAGAAGATTACCTACAACCACCCACCAGACTGAACTGTTTTGAGGATTAATGGTGGTTTTTACCTTGTATTCCAAAAGTTTGGTGGATATGTCATAGCTTTCAGGAAACGCCACTTCAAAGGCTTTATCGTCCTTGTAAACTCCCTTAATCTTATTATCTTTGTCCAGAATCTCGGCCCTCTTAACCTCACCATTTTCAACCTGACTGATAAATTCGTTGAAAGAAGGTGTTTCTGGCTTATCTTTTGGAATTAGATAAGATTGTGCCAAATAAAGGGCCAAAACAATTATTAAAAAGTATATGCCTACGTTTCTAAATATTCTCTTCAACCAAATTTCCCCCTAAGGAAAATGTTATCTTCAAGGTAAATCTACCATATTTTAGAAGGGGAGGCAATCAAGGCCCTCCTAACTAATACCTCCATATATTTCTGAACTCAGGATACATACATAAGGAAGGTTTCTATACTTTTCGCCGTAATCCAGACCATAACCGACTACAAACTGATCAGGAATAGTAAATCCTAAATATTTCACCTCTAAAGGCACTTGTTGTTTACTTCCTTTGCTGAGCAAAGCGCAAATCTCGAGGCTTTTTGGACCACGAGATCTAAGATTTCTTAGTAAATAGTTTATGGTTAATCCTGTATCTATTATATCCTCAATTAAGAGCACGTGCCGGTCTTTAATATCTTCATCCAGGTCCTTCAAGATTCGTACTACACCTGAAGTCTTTGTAGATGAACCGTAACTGGAAACAGCCATAAAGTCAAATTCTGCTGAAATAGTTAGCTCTCTAACCAAGTCGGCCATAAAAACTATAGCTCCCTTAAGAATTCCTACAATCAGAAGATCAATATCCTTATAATCTTTGGATATCTGCTCCGCCAGCTCTTTTACTCTCCTGTCAATCTCTTCTTCGGTTACCAGTACCTTCTCTATATCTTCTAACATCCCCACCACCTGTCTAGTTTAAACCTTGAATATCTCTCAAATCTAACTTACCAGCACACCTAGGGTCTCCTCCTAAGCTCTAACTTTAAAATCTGCTTGGTCTGAGGAGTAATTTTGAAGCGTTCGTCGATACGGTAACCTGCTACCCAGACGATCTGATTTTCTGATTCAACAAGTGGAATACTATCCCTTTCTCTCCAAGGAACTTTTTCATCAACAAAAAAATCCTGAAGCTTCTTGCTATACACCATACCAAGGGGTTGGAACGAATCTCCTTTCTTACGGTAACGTACTTTAAGAGGAAGACTTAGCTTTTCATAATCCAAAAAAGCGCTGTCCGGCTTTGCTTCTACGTCAATATCTTCTTTGTTTTCCATTAAGGTGGCGCACATCTCCAATACTGAGTCTTCTATTCCGATACAACCAGGAATGCTAAGCTGAAGCGTTTTGAGTCTACTATGAGCATATTCCCTGCCTGTCCCCAGAATCAAATAGTCATATTCTCGAAAAGCCCTAATCTTAGGTGGTAATTCAAGAATTAGCTTATAATTATCTCCCGCATATCCTACAAGGCTCTCGATGTGTTTAAACTCAACATCCTTGAGGTTTCCCTTCACCACCTCTATAGCCCTTCTTAAAAATCTTCTCTTTATAGCCAGAGATAACTTCATGAACGATGGAAGGTAAATTCTAACCTCTTTTCCTTCCACCTTAGCTATCTTCCCAAACTCTTCTTCAGTTAAATCTGCAATCACATTGTTCTCATCAGACATTATCTGAGCAGTTCTTGATAGAACCTCAACCAGCTGCTTCTGGTACCTGCTGGTAAGATAGGGAACAAGCTCAAATCTTATGCGATTACGCATATACTTCATATTAAGGTTGCTTAGATCCAGGCGGGGTTTCAATCCTTGCCTTCGGCAGTATTCTTTAAGTTCACTTCTCTTTGTCTCAATCAAAGGCCTTATATAGCGGTTTCGAACGGGAGGAATCCCTGTCAATCCTTCTGTACCGCCTCCGCGAAGAATCCACAGCAAAATTGTCTCTGCCTGATCATCGGCATGATGCCCCAGGGCTATGCGGTCAGCTTTTATGCGGTCGGCCAGTTCTTCTAAAAGCTGGTAGCGTATCCTCCTTGCGCCTTCTTGAATCGAAAGCCTGTGCTTCCTAACAAAAGAAGCAACATCAAAATTAACTATGGAACACGGGATTTTTTCTTCCTCTGCAAGCTCCTTAACAAAGGTAGCGTCCATTTCCGCTTCCTTCCGCAGCTTGTGATTTAAATGAAAGACGTGTAGTCGCAGTCTGTAGGCTGGTTGGAATTTTTGAAAAAGCGTGAAAAGAGCAAGTGAATCGCAGCCACCAGAAACAGAAAGCAATACTTTTTGGTCAGATTCGACCATACCATATTTTCTGATGGTAGCCAGAACCTTTTCCTCTAGGGGTTCGTTTTCAAAGGAAATAGGCCCATCACCTTCTAGAATGTTAATTGGCTAAGAAACTTTATATCTAAATTATAGCATAAGATAAACTGCTCTAGTCAGTTTCCTAGACGCAAGACAAAGAATCCATGATATAAGACAGACTAATCCTTAAAGCTTTAGTTATCCTGCATCCTGCGTGTATCTTGTAACTTGCGACTTGAGTCCTGAGTCTTGCGGCATGTCCTAACTGCTTCCCCATCTTTTGAAGAGCGTGTGCTTAAGGCCCATTACATCCAGGATCTTGCCTATGATAAAATCTGTTAAATCTGAGATTTTCTGAGGATTATGGTAGAACGCTGGTATAGGTGGGATAATATGAGCTCCCGCTTTTTTTGAAATGAGCATATTCCGCAGGTGTATTTCGTTTAATGGAGTTTCCCGGGGAACCAGAACTAACGGGCGTTTCTCTTTAAGCATCACATCTGCAGCCCGCTCGATGAGGCTTCGCGATAATCCCTGCGCAATACCTGCCAGAGTTGCCATAGAGCACGGTATAACAATCATACCCTGGGATAAAAAGGAGCCACTGCATATAGGGTTACTGAAATCAAAGCAATCCACATACTCCAATTTCTTATCGGTCTCATCAAGATCAAACAGTCTGTGCAGCTGTTTGTCTTTTTGGAGAGTGCTGCCCTCAATTTTCCATCCAAGCTCTAATTTTAGTACCTGTTCCGCCGGTTGAGAGATAAGAAGTTTTATATTGCAGTCATAATTTGCTAGAAGCACTTCTAATAGTCTCTTCCCATATACAGCACCGCTTGCACCGGTAATAGCGACAATATATACTGCAGAAACTGCAATCACCTCCCTAAAAAATCAGCTGCGGTAAAAAGAAGAGCGAGAATGCTTATGAAACCATTGATGGTAAAGAAAGCTTCATTTACTCTGGATAGGTCTTCGGCTTTTACGATACTATTTTCATAAACCAGAAGAAGAGCGACAGCGATTATCCCTGAGAAATAGACCCACCCGGAAGCAATCAGTATGCCCGCTAGAAATAGAAGAAAAAGGGTAAGGATGTGGCATAACGCCGTAATTTGAAGTGCTATTTTTATACCGAAGGCCGCAGGAATAGAATGAAGTTTCTGCTTTCTATCAATCTCTACATCCTGACACGCGTAGATAATATCAAAACCAGCAACCCAAAACAAAACGGCAAACCCTAAAATTATAGAAATTAAAGAAATTTCATTTTTCAAGGCTACCCACGCTCCAATTGGTGCTAAACCCAGGCAGGCGCCTAAAAAAAAATGGCTTCCCCACGTGAATCTCTTAGTATAGGGATAAAGAATAAAAGGAACTATCACCAGTGGCCACAGCCTTCTCGCTAAGGGAGAAAGCTGGTAGACGGCTGCAAGAAACACGGCAAAGGAAACAATTGTAAAGACCATAACTTCAGCGGCTTTCACCAAACCACGGGGAAGAGCCCGATTCCGGGTCCGCGGATTAAACGCATCAATTTCTTTATCAACCAGCCGATTGACCGCCATAGCAAAACTTCTTGCTCCCACCATGGCAACCGTTATCCATAATATCTGCATAAATTGAGGAATGCCCCGGGTTGCCATTACGGCACCGATATAGGTAAAAGGTAAGGCAAAGATAGAATGCTCAAATTTTATCATTTCAAAGATAGTTTTGGTCTTGTCAAAGACCAAACTTGTTCCATTTTTTATCAACGAGCTTTTTCACCTCTTTATCCATCGTAATATCCTGCGGCCATTCTCTAAGATATCCCTCTTCTGGCCATTTCTTTGTTGCATCAATGCCAATTTTAGAGCCGTATTTGGGAGTATTGGAGGCATGATCCAGTATATCCAACGGCCCCTTCGTAAATATAATGTCTCGTTCAGGATCAACATTATTAAAAACTCTCCACGCCACTTCTGAAAGATTCTGCACGTCAACCTCTGCATCAACAATTATCACTATTTTGGTAAACATCATTTGACCCATTCCCCACACTGCATTTATAACCTTGCTGGCATGAAGCGGATAACTTTTATGTATAGATAAAACAGCGCAATTGTGAAATACACCCTCCAAAGGAAGGTTAATGTCTTTGACCTCGGGTAGCTGAGCTCTAATTACGGGAAGAAAAATGCGCTCAGTGGCTTTGGCCAAATAACAATCTTCCATAGGCGGCTTCCCTACAATCGTGGAGGGGTAAATTGGATTGTGCCTGTGAGTAACGCAGGTTAAGTGAAATACGGGATACTCATCTGCAACGGAATAATAACCTGTATGATCACCAAAGGGGCCTTCTTTCCTCCGTTCGTGTGCATATACATGTCCCTCAAGGATGATTTCCGCTTGAGCTGGAACTTTCAGATCGACGGTTTTACAAGATACTACTTCAACTGGCTCTCCCCTCAGCAGGCCAGCAAAGATCAGCTCATCAAAGCCCTGAGGCAAGGGTGCAGTTGCCGCATAAATAGTGGCAGGATCTCCCCCTAAAGCTACAGCCACTTCCATTTGCTTATTCTGTTTTGCCCATTCCCGGTAATTTTGGGCACCATCATGGTGAATGTGCCAGTGCATACCTGCAGTCCTTCCATCAAAGACTTGCATGCGGTACATTCCCATATTCTGTTTTTTGCCCTCTGGGTCCTTAGTAAATACAAGGGGTAACGTAATAAACCTTCCCCCATCCTCCGGCCAGCATTTCATAATGGGAAAACCGTCCAAACTGAATTCCTCAGTTAAAACTACTTCCTGGCACGGAGCTCTATCTACGTCCCGGGGAAAATAATTTGCAATTTCTTTAAGTTTCCGCAGTGTGCCCAGTTTCTGCCAAAAAGAGGTTGGAATTTCTTGAGGAAGCAAATTTTGTAATTGTTTTGGCACATCATCCAGGTGTTCTACTCCCAATGCCCAGCTCATTCTCCTTAATGTTCCGAATAGATTTATTACGAGCGGAATACCGGAACCTTCAACGTTTTCAAAATAGAGCGCCGGGCCACCCTTCTTTACTGTACGGTCGGCAATCTCAGTAATTTCGAGTATAGGGCTTACTGGTTCAGCAATCCTGTGGAGCTCCCCGCGTTTTTCCAGAAAAGTTATAAACTCTCTTAAATCCTTATAAGCCATCTATTTATCATCCTGCTGACTGTTAACAAACACGCAAACTCTTTAACTAGAGATAAGTCATATTTGCAAAACTAAACCAAAAATCAAAACTAAAAGCGGTAACTGAATAAAAGAGCAATAAGATAGTTGCAAACACCTAATTACGCTGTTTAACTTACTACGTCATTGATTTCATAAGAAACAATTTTCAATTTTGGATTACCAGTTCTCTGCAATGAAAAGCTGAACGGACCATTCTCAATTTTAATTTTTAAATTTCGAATTAAATTTTCTTTTATGTTTCCTCTATCTTTTAACACCCACATGAACCGCAACCATTCCTCCCATAAGGTTATAATACTTGACCTCTTCGAATCCCTGTTCAGCCATCAGGCTTCTCAGACTTTCTTGATCGGGGAAAGAGCGTATTGATTCAGGAAGATATACGTATGCATTACTATTTTTAGAAATCAGTTTACCGGCCCTGGGAATAACCTGAAAAGAGTAAAAATCATAAAGAACTCTCAATAAATACAGTCTGGGGTGGCTAAACTCAAGGCAAACTGCTCTTCCGCCTGCTTCTAGAACCCTGTGCATCTCTTGAAGCACTCTCTCAATCGAATTCACATTGCGAAGGCCAAAACCAATGATGGCAGCATTCACTGAACTTGAGGCAATTTTAAGATCCTCGGCATTACCATTTGTAAAATCTATAGAACTCTTCACACCAATTGCCTTCCTTCTTGCCAGTTCAATCATCTCAGCGCAAAAATCCAGTGCTAAAACCTTTCCCGATGGACCTACTTTCCTGGTCAGTAAAATTGCCAGGTCTCCTGTACCACAGCAAATATCCAGAGCAATATCGCCTGGTTTAAGCTCACACTGCTCAACTGCAAACCGCTTCCAACGGTGATGCATTCCAAAACTTAACACCGAATTAAGAAGATCGTATCGCGAAGCAATTGAGGAAAACATTTGCTGTATGTAGTCTTCTTTTTTAGCTGCTATCCCAAGCTTATTTCTATTGCTTTCCATAGTATTTTTACACATTGGCTGGTCTATTAACAAGTTAGGTTAACACTTGACTAAACAGAGACAGAAGGCAAAGGTAAAGCAAGGAGAAGACCGTGTCGCAGCCTTGCTATCTACCTTCTGGTTAAAGCCTTTGGTTATACGCGAGGCGAGACTCGAGCGGCGGCTAAATTTAAATACTGCTGGATTGAGAAGGTGCCGACCGCGTGTCTTCGACTGCTTTGCCTGAGCAAAATGTGTCAACCTATTTCCTTTATAATCCAATTAGCTTTGTCTATGTAATATACAGATTTCAACTGCGGCCTGTGAACAGAGAACGGTGAACAGTAAATAGTGAACCGCGAACGGTGAACGGTGAACGAATCTCAGTACTGCTTTATTTTATAAACAAACTCATCTTTTTTCAATTTGCTGGTCAGGGGTTTAAGATTGCAATAAAAGAAGCTATAATAGTTTTAATTTCTGGAGGCATAATGACAACGCGAACTCTCAGTTCATATCAAGAGCTAAAGAGCCTGTTTACCGACCGCAGTATTGAAGACATTGCGCAAAAGATACTTGAAGGGAAAAGGCTTAACAGAGAAGATGGAATTAAGCTTTTTAAGAGCCACGATCTTCTTCAGATTGCCTATCTCGCGAACCAAGTAAAAGAAAGGAAAACTGGAAACTACGTCTTCTTTGTCACAAATCGTCATATCAACCCCACGAATATATGTATAAATAGGTGTAAATTCTGTGCCTTTAGCCGAGATGAGCATGATTCAGATGCCTACGTTATGACGATGGAGGAAATTCTAGAACAAGTACAGGAATCCTCTCCCGATATAACTGAACTTCATATAGTCGGGGGGCTTCATCCTGATTTGCCTTTTAGCTTCTACCTGGAAATGATTTCGGAAATTAGAAAGATGAAGCCGGAAGTTCATATTCAGGCATTCACAGCTGTAGAGATAGACCACTTCTCCAAAATCAGCGATAAGAGCATTGAAGAAGTGCTGAGTCAATTAAAAGAGGCAGGGCTTGGCAGTTTACCTGGTGGCGGTGCAGAAATTTTCAGCGATAGGACAAGAAAAAAGGCCTGGGCGAATAAAATCAGCGGGAAGCGCTGGCTAGATATAATGGAAACTGCACATAGTTTAGGAATTCGCTCTAACGCTACTATGCTATATGGACACATCGAGAAAGTTGAGGAAAGAGTAGATCACATGCTCAAGCTTCGAAAGCTGCAGGATAAGACCGGTGGATTTCAGGCTTTTATTCCTCTTGCTTTTCATCCTAAAAACACCGAGCTTTCTGATTTGGATTTTACCAGCGGATACGATGATTTAAAGACGCTAGCTATATCACGGCTTCTTTTAGATAACTTTGATCATATCAAAGCTTTCTGGGTTATGATTGGACCAAAACTCGCCCAAATATCTCTTGCCTGCGGTGTGGATGATATGGACGGAACTGTTGTGGAAGAAAAGATAACACATGCGGCAGGGGCAGAGACCTCTCAAGCTATTGAAAAGGAGGAACTTATCAAGCTGATTAAAGACGCCGGAAGGACACCTATGGAAAGAGATACTTTATACAATGTTATAAAGGTCTACAAGTAAATCAGCTGTAATTAGAAGTTAAGATAGCAAGCTCCTGTTTCTGAATATTATCCTCTCCGGTCACTTGAATATCTGACTCTTCAAAAAGCAAAATAATCCGTTAGGCTTTTGATTTTTCAGCTTGTAATAAACGCGCAGAAATGATACGGGATACACATAGACGGCCACGCGTGGGCCATATTCAATTTTTAAATCTCCTGCCTTTATACTACGGATTGGTTAAAAATGATGTGCTTTTAAATGTTGAGCTCGTAAAGGGAGCTCCTCGTGAACTTTCACAGTTTCTAATAGATGGGAAACTTGATCTCGCACCCATACCGGCCATTGAATACTGCCGGTATTACCAGAAACTAAAGCTTCTACCAAAACTTTCCGTAAGTTCTGATGGGGACGTTAAGAGCATACTTCTGGTAAGCAAAATACCCGTTGAGAAGCTTGACCATAAGCAGGTTGCTCTTACAAATACTTCAGCTACGTCGCAGATACTGCTTAAAATAATTCTTCACTATCAATATAAAATTACACCCTTTTATTTTGAATGCCCTCCTGATCTTCCTCAAATGCTGAGAGAAGCCGACGCTGCCCTGCTTATAGGAGATGATGCACTTAGGGCGCGGCATTTAAGAGGTACCTTATTAAAATATGATTTGGGAAAAGAATGGCAAATATTTTCAGGAAAAAAGATGGTATACGCTGTTTGGGCAGTACGCAATGAGTTTGCAGAAAAAGAACCTGAATTGCTTGAAAGAACCTTCCGGGCATTACTCGGATCAATGGAATATTCGCAAAAACATCTTAACCAGATTGCCAAGTATGCCTCAGACTGGGAGCCATTTTCTTCTTTGTTCTTGAAGAGCTACTTCAAAACCCTGCATTTTGATTTTTCTGCCCCTTACCAGGAAGGCTTAAACTTGTTCTTCCAAAAGGCTCAAGATCTGGGCTTCGTAAAGAAAACAGCTCCTCTAAATTTTATCTCTGAGCTGCAATGAAAGATCTTTTGAGAATTTTACAAAAACCTTTGAAAAATAAAAGGCTTACTGAAGAAGAGGCTTTATTTCTCTTCGAAAAAGCAGATTTGCTTAGTTTGGGATTAGCGGCATCTCAAATATGCAAAAGACATCATCCCGAATGTATGGCAACTTTCGTTATAGACCGCAACATAAATTACACTAACATCTGTGTTTCTCAATGTAAATTCTGCGCCTTCTTCAGACCGGAAAGCAATTCCGAAGCCTATCTTTTAAGCAAAGAGGAGATCTTTGCAAAAATAAAGGAGGCGGTGGATCTCGGTGCTACACAGATTATGCTGCAGGGAGGTCTCCATCCTTCCCTGGGTATAGATTATTACACTGAGTTATTGAGAAACATTAAAACAAGTTTCTCGCTCCACCTACATTCATTCTCTCCACCCGAAATAGTGCATATTTCCAGAGTGTCCGGTCTGAAAAACGAGCAGGTATTGGAACAGTTAAAAGAATCAGGACTTGACTCACTACCGGGAGGAGGAGCAGAAATACTGGCAGATGAAGTACGTCATTACATCAGTCCCGGTAAGATTGACAGCAATCAGTGGTTGGAAGTGATGGAAACTGCTCACAGCCTGAATATGCCTACTACAGCTACAATGATGTTCGGTAGTATTGAGACTTACAGACACCGTATAGAACATCTGCAAAAGATAAGGAACCTTCAAGATAAGACAAAGGGATTTACCGCCTTTATCCCCTGGACTTTTCAGCCTGGACATACAAGTTTGAATTGTTCGTCTACTTCTTCCTCTGATTATCTTAGGACTCTGGCAATATCCCGCATATTCTTGGACAATATTACCAATATACAAGCATCCTGGGTTACTCAGGGTAGAAAGATTGGGCAAATTGCCCTCGCTTTCGGAGCCAATGATTTAGGAAGCACTATGATTGAAGAAAACGTAGTAAGGGCAACCGGTGTCAGTTTCAAAATGTCGAAAGAGGAAATGATTAGCTCTATTAAAGAAATCGGGCTTATTCCGGCAAAGAGAAATACCCTATACGAAATATTGGAAGTATTTTAGAAAAGAAATAGCTAATGGCAAATGTCTAAAAACTTAAAATGCAAAAATCAAAGCAAATATAATAAGGGTAACAAAGAACAGGTACAGCTTCATTATATTTGAGCTTCGAATTTTAAGTTGTGGCTGTGAATTTTTGAGATTTGATTTTTAGTTTTATATATTCACTAGTCATTGCCAATCAAGCAATATTAAACACTTAACATATCTAATGTATGATAAGGTTAGCTTAGGACCCTGCTGCCTACTGTGAACTGTCAACCGTCAACTATCTTTAAGCAAAGTTGGTTTTTTTAAAGTAAGACAGTGACATTTATCCTGAACGGGATCAAGCTTTTGCAGTGCATGAACGAGAATTTTTCCTATATTTTCTGCTTCTTCAAAGAAGATGTCCCTTAATTCTTCATGAGACCAGGGTGTGATTATACCCTCCGCATAATTTACCACCATATAGATACCTGCATAGCAAGCACCTATCTCTCTTGCCAGGTAAACCTCTGGAGCTAAACTCTGGCCGACAACATCCGCCCCCCATTTCCCTAGCATCATAACTTCAGCAGCGCTCTCGAATCTGGGTCCCTCAGTAACTGCATAAATACCACGCTCATATACATTTCCTTTATGATAATATTTCGAGGCGGCCTCAAGTAAAACTTTATGAATCTGAGAACATATAGGATTTCTCATAATTACTAGATAATCATTGAAGAGATGTACATCCCGTCTCAGCGTAAAATCTATAAAATCATGTGGAAGGATCAAATCTCGAGTATTAAGAAGAGGGTTTATGCTTCCCACGCCACCCTCCGCCACAATTTTCCTGACTCCTGCTTCCTTAAACACCCAAAATAGCTGTAGAGAACTCTCCTTTCGGCTTGTTCCTCTCCGCCAGCCGTGCATTTTGGCAGACAGTGCCTTTCGTTTTGAGTTGCCCTCACATTCCAAAAGTTTGAACTTTGGACTCCTACCGTAGGGAGTATCAAAGCTAATATCATCCTCAAGCACCTTAATAGTCTCTTGATCTATCTCCTCCGGAAATTGCAGGGAGAATGTACTGGAACCCCCAACTATACCAAATTCTGCTTTGGGTATCTCACTCATTTCTTTTTCAACACCTCTCAAAACCACGCACCTGTTCTTTTCTCAGATCACAAAATATCAAAACTGAAAATATCAACTCAGCTGAACGTAAAAGTACTAAAAAGCTCTTTATGGATAGTATAATATCAAATTTAAAAAGGTCTTTTTTGTAAAGAAGTTAAGAAATCATAGGTGCAGAGTTCCCGCCTGCCAGCGCCTGAAGCCGCCCGCCTACAATCACCTGAAGACGGAGTCAATGGCGGGCAGTCAATGGCGGGCAGGTATCTCTGTCCGTTCGGACAACCACAAGGGCTGTCCCTATAAGAATTTGTCCATGTAGGTGCATCTGAATTAACCGTTTAAAGTTTTCAAATAACAATAAAACGCTTAGTTAACTATAACAATACTGAAAACTTATATTTTACTTTTTTATTTTGACTCGCAAATACCTGGATTATGTATCCCGGGTCCCTCTATTTTTGGTTTCCCTAAATGCCGCAACCAGGCCAAAACATCCTGTAAGCATCATATCGCCGTAGGGAGCTGCGAGATAATAGCCAAGGTCCTCTGCCAGTGCACGCCGAGGTCCAGTTGCAGCGGTAAATTCAAATTCTACTTCTCCAGGTAGCTCTTTGGAAATTGCGCAACCATGTCCACCGTCCCCAAAGACCTCCTGATTGTTAAGCTTACCTTTTCTCAACCGGGTGACATAATAACTTAACTTTTCCGAAGTCATAAATACGGTATGATGCTCAAACAGCCCCCACACTCTTCTGCTTTGAAGCAACACACCAACTGTATGCTGATTGCCGATATTGACAATAACTAATCCTTCATCAGTGTATTTGGATACCTTAGGATCTTCAAGCGCACCCCAGATAGCTGCTGCTCCGGTATCCATAATCATTGCTCCAGGTGCATCAGCTTGCACAGCTTTCATACGGGTAAATACTTGAGGTATTTTCCAGAATGCGAGATCGGCAATATCTCCTCCACTTTCCACAAATTTCTGCCAGTATTTAAAACGGAACTTCCGGTTACTCTCCACAAGACTCTCCCCGTGATCCTGAACTGCTACGGCACAGCTTTTAGGCAATTCGACCCCAAAAGGAGCTACTGCCCCACTAAGAGCATTCAAGTCAACATCCCTTGTCTCTATATGTTCAGCTTCTTCTGGTGCCTCCTCTGTAATTACCACCCCCAAAGCCTCAACTCTCTTCAGGTTATCTTTAATAGTCTTTGCCGCTAATGGAGTAGCATACACCTTGTATCCCATCTCAATATGCTTTCTGATAGCACGCACACAAGCTCCTCCACCCATAAGATTTCCTGTTAAAAAAATGGACCTCGCTGCCTCAGTTGCTTTTGTAATACGCTTGCTCAACATGACAGTGCGAGAAGGCATAATAAGCTGAACACAGTTTTCCATTACCTCTGCGCTGTCATAAATCAGAATATCCTGTGTTATTCCACCAACATCGATGGCAAGAATTCTTATGGGTTCCTGTGATTTCAATATACTAAGCTTGCCTTCTTGATTGGAAATTCAAAGTGTACTTTCTTCAAACCTTCAAACGCAAAAATTAAAAAGTAAAAATCAAAATTGCAGATTAAAATCCAAAATATTTTAGCCATAATAAGCTATAATACACTCTTCAAACTTTCTGAATCTTTTTGCATTTTGGACTGTCATTTTGCATCTTGAACTTTGAATTTTGCGCTCTATTTGATACCCAGTAACTGCTTCAACTTGCTCTTGTCAAACCCAATAACTATCTCGCTGTTTACAGTTATAACTGGAACGCCCAACTGCCCAGACTTTTCAATCATCTGTTTCCGCGCTTGAACATCTATAGAAACATCATGTTCTTCGTATTCAATGCTATTTTCACGAAAAAACTTTTTCGCTAACTTACAATATGGTCAAGTAGATGTTGTGTATATAACCACCTTCTTTTCCTGCATTAGCGCCTCCTTCAGTAGAAATATTTACTTTCTCAATTATTTTCAAAATTTCCCTTTGAACCACGGCCTGGGCATTTCTACTTTTGCATCTCGAACCATCTATATATCCACGCTCTCTATATTGCCAGGCAACCATATTCCGTCGATCCTTAATTTTAGAATAAATATACACCAAGATTGAAAAAATGCAACGCAGATGCTTTAGCTGATTGAGAATTGAGCTAAGTCGAACCAGCTAATACTGTATTCCAGAAGTGATAAAGAAACAATTGGTTAGCATTGCTCCCCAACCACTATTTTTTAATATCTTCCAGCTTCTTAAATCTTTCTCTGTAACTCTTAACCGTTGACATGGGAGGCCTTGAGAATTCCTGTATCTCAAATTTCTTAAAAATCAATTCATTTCCCCTTTTTATTGTCTGCCAGTATTGCGAGGACAAATTGATATCCATTTTTATCTTGCCGAACTTCTTACTCCTCTCAAAGAAAGTCTGTAAAATTCCATACGACATGCGCTCTAGAGCTTCAAGGTCTTGATTGTGATGTATGCGGCAATCCAAATCAACTTGGGCTATAATCGGGAGTCCATACAGTGCGAAGACGTCAATTAAAAGGCCGATCTCCACTCCATACCCAATAGAAAAGGGAATGTTTTCAAGCATTTCTCTCCTTCCCGCATATTCCCCCGAAAGGGGCTGGATAATACTTGAAAGCTCAGGAAAGAACATATTAAGAAGAGGTTTGATTAATATCTGGGTAATCCTTCCCCCCTCTAAGGGAGCAATCCTATTTGAATCTACTAACGGCCGCTCATAGAAAGCCTTTACATAACCTATTTTTTCATTACAAATAAGAGGACCAATAACACCATAAACAAACTTAGGATGTATATTCCTGATATCCCCATCCATACAGGCAATTATATCCCCTTCAAGTACATAAAGAGCTTTCCAGAGATTCTCCCCCTTACCTGTAGAACAACCCAGCTCTGGTAAAATCTCCTCCGCTATGTAGACTTTAGCTCCATATAGAGCGGCAAGTTCACGGCTTCTATCTTCTGAACCGCTATCAATTACTGCTAGCTCATCAACCAATGGCTGTCTCTCCATTAACTCATTTCGAATAACAGAAACAATTTTTCCAATCGTTGCTTCCTCATTAAGAACAGGGATCACTAAGCTGATCTTTAGACCCTGTTCCTCTTTCATCCTTACGAGCTCGGTCAGATCCGAAAATTCCGTATGATGGAAAGTATTTTCCCTTAGCCAATTGTCTAAATTCAAAGTCTACACTCCAATTTCAACTCTATGAACTGCAGTAATATCTGTTTTCTTGTCAATTATAGCAGACCATAATCAACAACACCTTGACCTCTTCGCTCACTAATATGTTATAATAATTTTGGATTAGCATCAGAAGTTTGTGTAAGATTAATGGCTCTATAACAACTTAAGAAAGGTTTCATCGCGGGGTGGAGCAGTCTGGTAGCTCGTTGGGCTCATAACCCAAAGGTCACTGGTTCAAATCCAGTCCCCGCTACCAAACTCTCCTTATTCAAACTTGGGGAAAATAAAAGGTCGAAGAGGCCGAAATACTCGACTCTCTCGACTTTTTTGTTTTTGATAAACAAAGCCAAACAGGAAAGAGCAAAAAGAGGTACATATCTTTGTGCAATAGATAATTAAGACGGTTAAAAATCCTGTTAAGATTAAACATGCTGATCGAGAATAAGAATTTTTATGGTTTGAGCTTATCGGTTCCTATATTTAACTTTAGTCCGAGCGTGTCGATTATTATATTTAATTTTATTTCGAGAACGCCTGCCATCGCCTGCGGCTCAGCCAATGGCGGGCAGGCAAAGTCGAGAAGATAAGTTTTAGCATTCTCGCTCAGTCTGTAAAGATATGATCCCTCTGTGTCTATGTCGAGTTAATCTCCTCTATGGCAGAAAACAACTATTCAAAAATCTTAGTTGATTCAGCCAGGTCAAGGCGGAAGACCCTTCTAATCGGTGGGATCTCCGAAAGAAGCAGGACAATAAGGATGCTACCAACAACTAAGAAATAAGTTTGAGGATAGATAATGGCTTTGAGCGTAAAAGCCTCGCTTGAAAACGACTCAAAAAGGAGGTTTGCAGTCTGTACTCCCAGCCAAAGACCAAGTGGGATTCCAGCTAAGGCTAAAAACAGATTCTCCAAAGTAATGGCTATAGCCAAGTGCCAGCGGTCTTCTCCAATAGTCCGCATGGTGGCAATTTCCCGTAGCCGTTCCAGAATGTTTGTAGTGAACGTATTATAAACTACTACAAATGCCATGATAAATGCGAAACCCAGCATTATTCCAAAAAAGGTATAGCTAAACGCCATCAGCTCCTCCAATTGGGAAATAAGCTTCTGCTTTACCATAACCGCTGTTGCCCCGGGAATTTCGTAGAGCTTTTTCTTGATTGCCTGAGCTTCTTTAGGATCAATATCAAGATACATAGAGTTATAAACGTTAGGTGCCCTAATAAGTTTTCGGCCCTGCTCTATACTGGTATAGACAGGGGCTCCCAGCATCTCTTCACTAACCGCTAAGAACCTGAACGTTAGCTCGCGATTCTTAATATAGGGTGTCTCTATTCTAAGACTGTCTCCCACCTCTAATTTAAGTTTATCTACTACAACAGGGGGAAGGATAACCCCGCCCATTTCCAGGACCTTTTCAGCTTTGTATCCTTCAGATATATCAAAACCATGGAAATCTGCTTTTGAATCCATTGCTGTGATACTCGTTTCATATTTATTGCCATTTGCCTTAAGCTCGGCTGGTATCACAAGTGCTGTTTGAACTCTCTTTACTCCTTTCCAGCTTTCCACCTGATTAATCTGATTGAGTGAAAAATTTTGACTAAATCCAGCTACAATATCCCACTTTTCCACTTCATTAAACGTAAAATCAAATAAATAATTCATAGAGTCAAACATTGCCCAGGTAGATACAGTTAGGATCAAAGCAAAGGAGATTCCAACAACGGTATAAAAGCTCCGTCTTCTTGCTCTAAATACATTTCTTAACGGTATTTTAATAGTAAATGGCAAAGGTAGTATGCCCCCTATGATTCTTTCGATAAACGGCTTGCGTCCTTTGGCAAGACTTATATTTGGATCAGCCCGCATGGCATGAGCTGGAGGTATTCGGGCTGATGCATAGGCTGGTACAATACCGGCGAGTATGCAGGTTATTCCACTCATCAGCATTGAACCGATGATTAATTCAGGATGTATCTGATGTTTTAAAAAGGGAATTCCCATTAGCTCAATATATAATTGGAGTATCTCTATGGCAAAATAGTTGCCCAGAATAAATCCGATAATAAAACCACCAGCAGCTATCAACAATGCAAAAACAAGGTAATGGAGGAGGATTTGCCAGTTGTGGTAACCTAAGGCTTTAGCCAGCCCAATCTCCCCTCTTTGGGATTGGACCAATCTCGAGAGCGCAATAAAAAGTGATAAAGAGGCGATGACAAGAATAACAAAAGGCATTATATAAGCAAAAGTCTGGTTTCCTCTTATCTCTTCTTGAATGGAAAAGTTACTGGGTTGGTCTTCCTTTTTAATAGTTTCGATTACCTGGTAAGTATCCAAAATATCTTCTGCTTTTTCAATAATTTCCTCACTGTTTGCACCTTTTTCAAGAAGAACCGAGATATCATTATATGATGGGGATTTTTTAAACAGTCTCTCTACTTCACTTTGAGCCATAAAGATAATGGCAAATCCTCCAGGTGTAGGAATTTCCCCTTTACTACTGATGGCATAAAAATATTCAGGACTTGTAACAATACCTCCAACAACAACTTCCTTTTTTGCACCATAAGCTAAAGGTTTGATTATATCGCCAGGCTCTACCCCTCTTTCTTCTGCATAGTGTTTCTCGAGCAAACATATATTTTTGGCCTTGCCTTTAAGGTAGCTGCCCTTTTCGATCAGAAGATCATTTACTTGAGGACGTTGACTTACGGGTATACTTATAATTCTAGCTTGTGCCTGGTCTTCATCACTTATATAAAGACCTGTATCGATAATTAAACGACCCTGGACGGCTTTAACTCCCCTAATGGATTGGATTTTTTCAACAATTGTTTTTGGTACACTAAAAACTTTTGTGGAAAAGTCAGCAAACTTCAGTTTTTCGTAGGCAAATTCGGTGGAGGCGGATAAGTTGAGATAACCTGAAATAAAAGATACGTAGCTTGTTACACCAAGCGCTACCAGCACAATAAAAGCTCCGAACTGAGCTTTACGGCTTTTCATATCTCTCCAGTTTTTAAGAAACAGCTTTTTCATTGCCACTTCACCAAGTGATCCCTTCAGTGGAGAGAGGTTTTCAGTTGACAAACTTCATTATAGAACTTCAAAATATATACTTCAGCTATTTCAAAATATCTGAATTCGAATATTGGCTCAAAATGGAATCCAGTAAATAGAAAAGGAGAGAATTGACCTTCTTTATTTACAGAGAAATTGAGTATTTGAGCCTTAGTTCGTCAGATGAAAATTGTCGGTCAGCCTGTATGTCTACAATAAAACCCACATATACCTTAAAGCTTTTCAGCTCAAAAACAACCCGTTACAACCACAGGCGAGTTAATCTATTAATTCTGACCAAGCCATGGAGTGCGCGGCCCCCAGTACTCCTCAAGTTTTTTTCTCTCTTCAGGTGTTAAATCATCATACCCTCTAAATTGGTATGCCCGCTTTTCACCAATTATCTTGTCCGCTTCACGACGCATTTCGTCAGTAACCACAAAATTAATGTTAGAGCCTCCGTCAGCTTGACCCGGACTATTCTGCCTACCTTGTTCTATCTGGCCGAACTCCTCCGGTGGGCCTGTTGCGTCACGCTGTTCCGTTGTGCCAACTTTCAGATAGTCACTCATTTTCTCAAAGGGGGATATAGTAATAACGATAAATGCTGAAGCAATGATGATAATCCCAATAACTATCCAAGTTATATAAAATATCGCCTGCAGTGACCTTATCACTTATTCCTCCTTTCAATTATAGACGGTTAAACAGTTAAGAATAAAAATTACAAATAATAACTAAAAATCGAGATTGCTTCATTACGTTCGGAATGACAGCGAAAGAGTCTTGCTCTTCGTAATGCCCCACGGTTTCAGATTTCTCTCCTGCTTTTTGCTCAGGCACCAGCTAAATACGCTTGCAATGATTGATAAAGCGACTTTTTAGAGCTCTCTTTCAACCAGTACATCTTTGGCTGGTGCAAATTCTACTCTATTTCGCCCCCTTTCCTTGGCTTTGTAGAGTGCTTCATCAGCAAATTTAATAAGTTCTTCTCGTAAGTTGGTGCATTCGGGAAAAGATGAGACCCCTATACTTATGGTTATTTTTCTTTCCTGACCGCTTTCAGATGCAAATGGTTAGAGCCCCTCTACTGCTGCCCGCAGTTTTTCTGCTGCCAGTTTTGCCAGCTTCAACCCTACCTGCGGAAGAATCACCGAAAATTCCTCTTGCCTGAACGAAAAGCAGTATCCGAAGTACGTATGTTGCCTTTTAATATTTCTGCAACCATCCCAAGAACTTCATCCCCTTTTTTGATGACCAAAGTCATCATTGAATTCTTTAAAGAAATCAATATCAACCAGATCATTTTCGCGTAGTTTTGAAAGGCGTTGGGAATTGAAAGAAAAAGTTTTGAAAAAGCCGTCACTCCAAACCTCTTTTCCCTCTTCGTCAAATAAAACCATACCCTGATAATCAAGATTCTGGGATGCTTTAATAGTTTCGTTGATGATTTGGCCAGGACCAGTGCTGCTAAGATTATCAGCGGTTAGCATGAGTATCCTTTTCTGATCATAGAGGTTTTACGCTATCATGGCTTCCATAGTATTAACCGTTAAGCCAAGATTCTGTTCAGCATCTCTAAGATTGTTTCGGTAATTTATGGCAATGGAAAGAATACCGGATATTAAAAGAGCAACAGTAGCACAACCAACGGTAATAACAAAAATTTTATTGCGCAAAGAAAAATCATGGAATGATTTTACCCGCAATTGTATGGGAATAAGTTCAACGGAATTCTTACAGTTCCCTCTGGAACCAAAGAATTGGCTGGTTTCTACTACAATTTATTTGGGTTTATGCGGATAATTTGATCATCATCAGCGGTTGGAAAACCACGGCCGTCCCGATTGCTGGTGAGCACATAGAGAAACCCATCAGGTCCCATTACCACATCACGAAGACGTCCCAACTTTTTTTGCAAATGTCGCAACAGGACTGGTTTATTGTCACTTATTTGCAATTCGAACAACGTCTGACCCCGCAAACCTGCAAAGAAGAAGGAGCTTTTCAAAAAAGCCGCCCCTGATGGTGCCCATGTTTCTTTTCCGCTATGAATAAATGGGTTTTCAAGACTATCAGACTTTTCATCACCACGTATTAACGGCCAGCCGTAATTCTTCCCTGGTTCAATAAAATTCACTTCGTCAGTAGCACTCTGTCCATGTTCAGTCGCCACCATCCTCCCCTCGTTATCCCACGCAAGACCCTGTGGATTTCTGTGACCTAAAGAATATACTGCAGAGTTGGGGAAAGGATTATCTGCTGGTATCTTTCCCTCATCAGTTACCCTGAGAATCTTTCCTGCCAGTGAACTCTTATCCTGAGCTAGCTGAGGTTGGGCAGCATCTCCCGTGGTTATATATAGCAGTCGGTCGGGTCCAAATTCTATTCTCCCTCCGTTATGAATAGCAGCTCCTGGAATACTATCCATAATGACTTTTTTACCCTTTAGTTTGTTGTCGCTCAATTCGTATCTCACTACTTTGTTAGCTGTCTGCCCGTTATGTTCGTATGTGTAGTAAACGTATATAAAACCATTGTCGCCGAAACTGGGATGGGCAACTATACCCAGCAAGCCCCCTTCACCCACATGAGCAACCTCTTCGATTACCATTAAGGGTTCTGACTGTAATCCCTGTTTTATATCAATAATCCTAAGTCTACCCGGTCTTTCGGTAAAAATTATGCTACCATCAGGTAGAAAATCCATCGCCCAGGGGATCTCTAGCCCCATGGCCAAGGAAGCAAGCAAAGGTTGATTCTCTATGTCTTCATTTTCAAGTTGAGATTTCTTAGCCAGGGGAAGCGAAGGAATTTCACTTATTCGTTTAGCCATAAAATTAGACCAAAAAAGTATAGCTATAAGAACTACCAAAACAATTATGGTAAAAGTAAACACCCTATTAATTGAAAACTTCTTCATAGGCTCTAACTCCAACTTCATCTTACAAAGCTTGGCAAAGGATGGATTTACCGTCTGAAAACTATGATATTACTTTTATTGCCTTAACCAGCAAGAATTAAACTGCCGGTGTTGTTTCCAAAAACGCTTAAACTTCTCCGTTTCCAACTTCTAGCATCCTATTGAAATGCAAATTAACATAATGTAAACTATCTCTAGGTATTTATTTGACGGTCTTGAATTCAAGTCCTAACTGAAAAACGGCTGTCGTGTTTAAAATTAAGGCCCTTTTTATGGGGCTTTTGATTTAATTTGAAACATTCGCCTGTCGAAGGAGGAACGTACATATGTCCATATCCATTGGGGAATTTGCTAAGACAGAAAGGGGAGTAGGAAGAATAATTCGTATCCTTACTGATGATGGAGAAATAGTGAGTAAGGGTGCAGTAAAAAATCCTGCAATGGTTGAACTATATTACTTTGGAGACAAGTCCTTGGAACTTGATTTGGACGGAAAACCAAAACCGGGAGTAGGTATCGCCCACCTTAGCGAATTATATACGGTAACGGCCCTACACTTCTTTCCTGAATAACAAGAAACCCCCGTTCTCGGGGGTTTCTCTCTATAAATTCTTTTGTTCTAATCAACTATCCATATTTTGCAGCAATTCTATAACCGCTCTTTATTGACAGGAAAAAAATGGTATTAGTAAAATATGGATTGCCTCATAAAATCAAACATGATATAATGCCTAGTGAGGTATCGGCGCGTGAAGGTGAAGTTTCATTATCATCCCTATGTAATTATTGTTACAATATTTGTGTTTTTATTCTCCTCCTTTATTCCCGCATACGCAATACCTGCCCAAGCACCAAATACTTTAATACAAGACAATAGCCCGACCACACCATCTCTGCAACCGCAAATTGATGAAAACCAGCAAAAGGCGGAAGAACTCAATAAAGAGATTGAAGCCTTAGACCACGAATTGGAAGTTGCCACGGAAGCCTATAATGCTGTCACTGTTCAACTTGAGCGCATCAACCAAGAATTAACAAACAAGTCGTTCGACTTGAGTCAAGCGGAAGCAGAGCTAAGTAACCGGCAGAAGATTTACAACAATCGCATCGCAGCTTTATATAAGAACGGTAGCGATAATTTCTTGGAAGTCCTCCTTAGCACTAAGAGTTTTGCAGACCTTTTATCAAGAGTCGTATTTCTCTCCAAAATTACCCAGTCAGACAATAAACTTATGGAAGATCTGGAGTTAACCAAGGATGATATTATAGGCGCGCGAGAAGACCTTGAAAGTTTAAAACAGCAAGAAATTGCCCTGCAACAAGAGTTGGAGATTAAAAAGGCAATCATTGAAGTAAAGATTAACTTCAGAAAAGAACTGCTGGCAAGTGTTAATGATGAGGTTCGTCAGTTAATTGACCAAGAACAACAAAGAAGAGCAGCGGAAGCCCGGGCCCTTTTGGAATATGCGAGAAGCCAATTGGGTGTACTTAATATTGACCACAGTCCAGGAAGCGTAGTACATACTGCCTTCCAGTATTTAGGCATACCCTATCTCTGGGGAGGCGATGACCCTATTGAAGGATTCGACTGCTCCGGATTGGTTATGTATGTCTTTAACCAACATGGAGTACGGCTACCTCATTATAGCCGATTCCAATCATTGATGGGTCAGCTTGTGGAAGGAAGTCTCCAGCCAGGAGATCTGGTATTCTTCGGGTCGCCGGTTCACCACGTTGGAATGTACATCGGGGGAGACTATTTCATCCACGCTCCAAAAACTGGAGACGTAGTTAAGATAAGTATCTTAAGTGCCCGCCGAGATTTTGTATGGGCAAGACGGTTTCCACTCAAACCTAAGGAAGAAGTCGCTAACATCTCCGAAAACTTAGATTCCCCAGGTGCTGTGTCCCCTCTGCCAAATTTAGAATCCGTCTCTGCTAACTAGGTCTATAACCCTACTTGTTTTTCAAAAATCCAAAAGAGATTTATGCTTTGTCCCGCACAGCATACGTAAAAGCTGTACAGCTCTTTAATACTGACAAATTTAAGAAACGGTATATTTGTGGTGAAGTAAAAGTGGATACTGTACCGGGACTCATAAATAGCCACAATAATAATTTCTTGTAGAGATTAGACACGTATCCATCTGAAAGTCCCATAATTATACGATTCCAAATTCGCAGACGGCCACAAGGATTTTCCTACATTGACGTTCTCGAAATTCTCATATCAGGAACTTAAACCATGAATCGCAAATGAGCAAGCAGCAGTAAAATAAAAGGGGATGCAGTCAGACTAGATTTTTTCAGGTTGCTTCTGCAACCATACTCTTTATTTTCATTAGACGAGTCAGGTTTGAGCGCTCCATCTCATCCAATTTCATAGTGATTAAGGAAACAGTATCCTCAAGCTGGGGAATCAGTATGTATTCGAGAGCGTTCACTCTACGTCTTGTTTTTTCGATTTCCTCTGAAAGCAGCTCAATAGCTCTTTCTACCTCCGCCACTTGCACCATTACAGACAAAGCTTCATTAAGTTGACGGAGGCCTTCATCCAGAATGGCAGGAGTAGTACCAAGACTATAGCAATCAAAGAAACCTTCTTGGGTTAACTTAAACTCCGGTATTACTACGTTGACAGCACTTACACCTTTTACTTCAATTGAAGCTAGCATACTGGTTTTCATAAAGCTCTCATCTATGACTGCTTCCGGTGCCTCAGCATGTGCTATGCTAATAGTTTGATAAGCCCTCGCAAGCTTCTCTTCCATTTCCCTACGTAGTTTTCTACTCATATGAACACGGGCAAGAAAATGTTTCATTAGCTCATCCAGTTTATCCTTGAGTAATTTATGCCCTCTTCTGGCAACCTTTGTCCGCCTCCGCAGCTTTAACAGTTCCATGCGGTTAGGGTTTACTTTAATCGCCATGCGCACTCACCTGCCAATACGAAACCTATCAACATCAAATTATTGCTTTAATTCAAGTGCAAAACTCATTTATAATCAGTTCTCTCTGCATATTACTGCTTCAACTTACCCTATCCATATATTTTTTAATGTGTTCATCGCTTACTCGCTTCAGTTCCAAACGTGGAATAATCTTAAGCAGTTCCCAACCTAAATCTAGAGTCTCTTCTATGGTACGGTTTTCCAATTCACCCTGGGTTATAAACCGTGATTCAAACTCATCCGCGAACTTGACAAACATTTTATCATCCTCACTTAGAGCTGCTTCTCCCAGAATGACTGCTAACTCCTTGGCTTCTTTTCCTCTAGCATAGGCGGCAAAGAGCTGATTAGATAGGGGAGAATGGTCCTCTCTTGTTTTCCCTGCCCCAATCCCTTTTTCTTTTAGTCTTGATAGCGAAGGAAGAACGTCAATAGGAGGATAGATGTTGCCGCGGTGCAGCTCTCTACTTAAAATTATTTGTCCCTCAGTGATATAGCCAGTGAGATCGGGGATAGGATGAGTCTTATCATCTTCAGGCATAGAAATAACCGGTATCTGAGTTATGGAACCTTTTCTATCCTTTATTCTTCCCGCTCTCTCATAAATAGTCGCTAAATCAGTATACAAATATCCTGGATAGCCCCTACGGCCAGGGACTTCCTTTCTTGCTGCAGAAACTTCACGCAGAGCCTCGCAATAGTAGGTCATATCTAAGAGAATAACCAGTACGTGCATATCTAAGTCAAAAGCCAGATACTCCGCAGCAGTCAAAGCCATACGTGGAGTGGCAATTCTTTCTACAGCCGGATCATCAGCAAGATTGATAAAAAGCACGGCTCTTTCAATAGCTGCTGTTTCTCTAAATTCCGTAATAAAATAGTCAGCCTCTTCGAAGGTAATCCCCATAGCACCGAACACTACTGCAAATTCCTCTGCTCCCCTAAGAACATTGCTTTGTCTGGCAATCTGAGCTGCCAATTGGGAATGGGGAAGTCCTGCACCTGAGAAAATGGGAAGTTTTTGACCTCGAACTAATGGATTTAGTCCGTCAATAGCTGAGATTCCAGTCTGAATAAAATCTGAAGGATAATCGCGCGCATAAGGATTTATTGGATTTCCATGGATATCCAGCTTTTTTTCAGGGATAAGTGGCGGCCCGCCATCAATAGGTCTTCCCAGTCCATCAAATACTCTTCCTAATATGTCATGGGCAACTGGAAGCTCCAGCCCTCTCCCCATAAACTTGATACGGGTCTGTGTGGTATTAAGGCCTCTGGTCCCTTCGAAACTCTGAATCAAAACCGCGTCCTTTGTAACCTCCAGAACATTCCCAAGGGCAACCGATCCATCAGGGAATTCTACTTCCACCAATTCTGCATACTTAGCTTCCTCAACGTTTTCAACCAAAAGCAGAGGGCCAATAATATCTCGTATGGTCAAATATTCTTTAAGCATTTATCCCTCCCAAGAAATTTCAAGAAACACTAAGCCATTCAAATCAGTTAGGCTGTTACTTTTATCTGGATCTCGATATCTTTTTTTATCTGGCTAAAATCATCTAAATTTTCTTCAGGTATAAATTTTGCTCTCGTTATTTTTTCTCTTATGGGGAGATCTAAAATCTCCTTTATCGGCCTGCCTCCCTCCAGTGCTTGTTTGGCACGACGGTGAAACGTCATAATAAGCTGTAAAAGAAGATGCTGCTTCTTCAAGGAACTGAAGGTATCTATTTCGTGAAAAGCGTTTTGCTGTAGAAAATCCTCTCTAATTGATTTTGCCGTCTCCATAACCAATCGCTCACTGGTTGAGAGTGATTCAACGCCAACCAGGCGTACAATCTCTTCCAGTTCCGCCTCCCTCTGTAAAAGACTCATTGCCTCATTTCGCAATTCGGCAAAATCCGGGCTAATCTCAGTCTTCCAGTACTCCTCTACTCTATCAAGGTAGAGGGAATAGCTTATTAGCCAGTTTATAGCTGGAAAATGGCGCCTATAGGCTAATTTGTCCTCAAGGCCCCAAAAGACTTTCACAATTCTTAGGGTTGCTTGAGTTACCGGTTCTGAAAGATCTCCTCCCGGAGGTGAGACCGAGCCAACAACAGTAAGCGAGCCTTCCCTATTGTCACTTCCCAGACACTTTACTCTCCCCGCTCTCTCATAGAAAGCAGCTGCTCTGGAACCGAGGTAAGCAGGAAAACCCTCCTCACCCGGCATCTCTTCCAACCTTCCTGAAATTTCCCGCAAGGCCTCTGCCCAACGTGAGGTAGAATCAGCACTAAGTGAGACATTATATCCCATATCGCGGAAATACTCGGCAATGGTAATCCCTGTATAGATTGAGGCTTCTCTAGCAGCAACGGGCATATTCGAAGTATTGGCAATCAAGACAGTTCTCTTCATAAGTGGCTCACCAGTATAGGGATCCATCAGCTCAGGAAACTCCATCAGCACATCGGTCATCTCATTACCGCGTTCACCACATCCTATGAAGACTATAATTTGAGCATCTGCCCATTTGGCAAACTGATGTTGAACTACGGTTTTCCCTGAACCAAAAGGTCCAGGTATGCAAGCTGTTCCTCCCTTGGCAATAGGGAAAAAGGTATCAATAACTCTTTGACCACTTGAAAGGGGAGCGTAAGGAGATAGCTTCTCTCTGTAAGGACGTCCTCGCCTTACTGGCCAGCGTTGCATCATAGTAACCTGGTACAGTTCATTCTCTGATTTTATAGCTGCAATTACATCTTCTATAGAATGCTTGCCAGGATGTACTTCTACAATTTCACCTTCTATGTTGGGGGGAACCATAATACGGTGCTGAATAATGGTGGTCTCTTGTATTATTCCAATAATGTCTCCAGATTTAACTCGGTCTCCTACTTTTACCTTAGGTTCAAAATTCCACTTTATTTCCCGATTGAGTCCCGCTTCCTCCACTCCCCGGGTAATGTAATCTCCAACCTTTCGTCTGATGATATCAAGAGGCCGCTGAATTCCGTCATAGATGGAAGTAATCAAACCCGGCCCTAGCTCCACACTTAAAGCTTCACCGGTAGAAAAAACCGGGTCTCCGGGCCCGAGTCCGGCAGTTTCTTCGTATACCTGAATAGAGGCGTTCTCTCCTCTTAGCTCTATAATCTCCCCCATCAACCTCTGCTTTCCCACCTTTATAATTTCATACATCTTGGCATCCTTCAGTCCTTCAGCCACAACTAGGGGTCCGGACACTTTAATAATTTTGCCCTCCCTCATCTAACCTTCTCCTTCTTTAGATATAATATCAATGCCTATCGCCTTCTCCACCATCTTCTTAATTCTATAGTGAGCAAATCCCATGCTCCCAGTAGTTTCTGGTATAATAATCACCGCAGGTGTTATTTCTTGAACCTCTTTTACCTCTTTTTCTATCTCTTTAAAAGCCTGTTCGGTAACGAATATAATAGAATAATCTTTCCCTTTTATTTTCTCCCAGATACCGGCTACCTCCTGAACACCTGCAAAAGGGTAAATGTCAAGGCCAAGAACCTTAAATCCCAGAATGGAAGTTTTATCTCCAATTGCTGCCGCTTTAGACATAAAGATTCCGCATCCTTTCTTTCAAGACTTCCTTGGAAAGGCCGGTAAGCTTTCCCACCAGGATGATGCGAATAATTTTTACTTCATTTTCTTTTGCCAGCATATAGCCAAATATAGGTTCAGGACCAATTGATATCCGTTTAGCACGTCTAGCATAGTCAATTAGAAAGTTATCCGCTATGGTATCAAAATGATTCAAAGTCTCCCCGGCAATAGCTTCACGCCATCCTTCAGTAAAAAGACTTGAATAACGGGTAATTAAAAGCCGGTTAATTATTGCCTCCCAGGAATCACTAAAAAGGGAAAACAACATCTTGAGCTCGATAAATCCCCCTTCAATCAAAGACTCTTCCAAGAACTTTTCGCTTTTATTCAATAATTTGCATCTGAACAAAATCTTTAAATTAACAATATCTATGGACATAGAGATAAACTCTTGCAAAAATTTGCGCTTCTCTTCACGAGCAAGTTTATGGAGTTCTCTGTACATTTCTTTATCAATAACCATATCTATTGTCTGTGGAGTTTTAGTCTCTTCATATCTTTTACGAGCCACTGCGGCAGCTTGAGCATAGGGATGGGGCAGTCTTTCCAGCTTTTCTTGAGCTATTGCTTCTTTTGCGCTTTCGACGTCCAACTTGCCTATGGGAAACAGCAATTCGTTCTGGCTTTCTCCAGCTAGTGCTGCTTTAAGGAGCACTTTGAGGTTGTGCATATCATATCTGATAAGAAAAAAGGAGATCCATCTATCACCAGCACTTATCTCCTCTAAGAACCCGTAGACACTTCTCATATACTGGTCAAGAGCTTTTTCAATATCAGAGAGAGAAACCACGCCTTCCAACACAGCACCGTATTCTGTTTCCGCCAGAATATATGTAGCCTGAGCAAAGTCTTCAGCTTCTATCAGTCTTTCCAACCGCTGTGCAACCAAAAGTTTTGTTTCCAGAACCTTGACTCTACCTACACCAAATCCGTATTTAACTGGATCCGTCATAGCTCTAAGTACCATATCTGTAAATCCTTACTCACCAAATAGCACTTCCACTATTTTTGGCTCTATTTCTTCTCTTACCGCAGAGATAAGAGAATTGAAAGAGTTATTAGTCTCAATACGACCAGTCTTTAGGATAAAACCACCGTCTATATCTCTAATCTCGTTTGAAAGGGCAATTGAACCATCTATTTCAGCCAATAGAGATGCGTTTATCCGATTCCGATCCCGCTCGTTTACTATAACCTCTTCCCCTCCTTTTACTGCTTTTCGTAAGAGTCTCTTAACCAGCTCTTTGTACTCACTGTCAGAAAGAGAATCCAGGTCTTGAAGCACACTTTTGAAGACAACCTCAACTTGATTCTGCTTGGCAGTGAGAATTGTGTTTCTAGCCTCCAGCCGCGCCATAGCAATTATACGCTTCCTCTCTTCCTTAGCCTTTTTTTGCGCTTCTCTTAGAATCTTTTCCCGTTCCCTTTCAGCACTCGCTTTTGCCTCATCAAGAATTACCTTAGCTCCTTGCTCGGCATTTTTCTTTATCTCTACGCCTTTAGCCTGTCCATCATTTAATATATGCTCAGTAATTTCTTTTAAAGCCATATCCAATCCCTACTATCTTATTTAGCTTGGCACAGCAAGAATAGACAGGAGCAGTAGAATGGTAATGATTAAAGAGAGTACCGCATATGTCTCTACCATTGCCGGAAGTATTAAAGCCTTTCCCGCTTCCTCTGCCCGTTTGGCTACCATCCCTGCGGTCCCTGCGGAAGTAAGACCTTGATAGATTGCCGAAAACAAACAGGCAAAGGCAACTGGCAGGCAAGCGAGAAACACTTGGAATCCTTGTTGTGCAGGAATCGCCGGGCCACCCCCTCCGAGGAGATTAAAGAAGATTACGACCAGAACTGCGGTAATAAAACCATAGATTCCCTGCGTTCCAGAAATCGCTACAACTGGAAGCAGCGGGCCAAACTTCTCTGGATCTTCTGTGAGGATGCCCGATGCAACAATGGCAGCATAGGTAATACCTATAGCTGATCCAATGCCTCCTCCTATACTTGCAATAGCGGCACCAAAAAGAGCCCAGTGAAAACCAGACAAACCTAAGAACATGCGATACCTCCTTCGTCTATTGCTCGCCTTCTCTTTTAATTATTAAATGTTTAGTCTCTATCATAAAAGGAACGAACTTTCCCCCTCCATCAGAATAGAACTGTTTGAAGAACTCAACATATTGCAGCCTCAAAGGATGTACAAAGGCACTTAGAAGATTGATAACCAAATTGATGAAATGCCCACCCAGCAAAATTACAATCATAAGTAAGGGACCCAGAAAGGGTACTCCTAACAGTTTGCTTCCCATCATATTGACTACCCAGCCAATGAGTACGGTTGCTAAACCTAAAGCCATTAACCTGGCATAGGAAAGAAAGTCGCCAATAAAGGAACTCATTCCGTATAATTTATACAAACCTAAACCCAACCGTCCGATAATGCTCTTGCTCCCTCTTCCATGAAATAGCACCACTGCCGCCGCACTGGCCAGAGCCAGCCACCCGAATATGGAAATTCTAGCTACTGCATAAGCAATGAGAAAGATTAGCAAAAAAAGAGTTGTACCCTGGTCATATAAAGCATCCTTAAAAGCACCTTGCCGGGTTCGATCTATGAATTCAACTATTATTCCAAAACAGACATGTATAACTCCTAGAGCAACAGTAACTATCAAAAAAGTAAATGCTTCCTTTAGCGGATTTAAAATAATAAGTGCCTGTAAAAAAGCGGGTAATTTTTCAGCCTCTATACCAAAATAGCCGCCAGTAAAAATTCCTACAATCATGGAAGATATCCCGCCATATGCAAGTAAATAAAAGAATTTCCTCCCACCTTCGCCAAGCTGTAGTTTCTTAGTTGCCAGCCAACTAATCAAAGCCAAAACGACACCATAGCCAAAATCACCTATACAGAGACCGAAAAAGAGAAAGAAAAAGGGAGCCATAAGAGGTGTTGGGTCCATCTCTCGATAATCCGGCAAACCATATAGCCTGGTTAGAACCTCAAAGGGCTGTACTATATTACTGTTTTTTAATATTACCGGTGGCTCCTCATCAGGTTCAGGATCCAGAGCTGTAAGTTCCACTTCAGAAGAGAGCTCGCTCAACTGTTTAGAAAGTTCAACTTCTCTGTCTGCTTGTACCCACGCTTCCAACATAAAAGTTTGGTCAGTGTGAACAAAATTCTTAACAACCGCTGCTTTTTTGAATTTATTTTCCACAAAATCGTGGAGAGTAAGGAGTTCAGGCTCAAGGCTTCCAATTTCTCTTATCTTTTCTATCACCTTCTCCTTCTCTTTCTGTATATGGACAACCTCCTTCTTTAGTTCCATTATCTCCTGTTGAGGTATACCATTCAGTTCTCCAAAATTAACAGGTACATACCCATGCTTCTGTAAGACCTGATTTACTTCTTCTTTTTGCTCCTTTAAAAATATTAAAAACAGATAGGCGCTTTGAGCATCTTTGCTTATTAACTCAAATATAGATACAGGGAATTCCCTTTCCCATTCGTCTTGCAGGGATAAAAGATTTGCATACGGTAACTTTCCTATAGCAAAAACCATATAGTCAGTTTCATTTATTTGCGAGAGAGGTATTTTAAAGCTCTGCCAGGGTTGAAGGTTTGTTATGAGGGTATTAAGATTAACAAACCTGTGTTCAAGTTGCCTAAATTTAATATCAAGCTCTTCGCATCTTTGGTAGACACTTCGAAAATCAATACGGTCTTCTACCGTGTCAAAATCAAGTCTGTTTATCGCAATCCTTTTCTTTAGTAAACCCTCAACAATCCCTTTCTTTGTCTCTTTAAACTCTTCAATAATATCAAGTACAAACTGTATCTCTGAGAGTAGCAGTTCAAGGTTATCTAATTGTGGGGTAAATTCGCTTGCTAACGACGCCAACTCAGTTTCAGCCAAATTCTCTTTTAAATTCTCAATATGTAAAAGACCTTCTTCCTGAAGAACCTCTATTAGTTCTTCCTTCAGTGATTGATGTGCAACCAGGTAGGCTTTTTTCATTCTTGTAACTGCCATTATTTAAGCAACTTCTCCTTTATTATTGCGGTAGCCTCTTGCATTCTTTGCTCAGCTCGATATATAACCTTTGACATCTCTTCGTCTGCTTCATTTTTTATCTTCTGGGCTTCTTTATAAGCCTCGTCCTTCACATTCTTTAAAAGTGCTTCTGACTCTGAAACAGCCTTGTTTCTTTCTTCAGCTATTGCTTCAGAAGCCCTTTCACGGGCATTTAAAAGAATTCTTTGTGCTTCCAGCTCAGCATCTTCAATAATTTTTTTTATTTTTTCTTCTGTATCAATAATTTGCTTAAGTCGCTCTGGCATCTTTTCTCCTCGCTAGTAACTTAAAAGTTAAATGGCTCGCTCAGCTTATTTTAACTCAATTTTACGCTTTAGGTGGCTGAAATTCGACTAAAAATTAATATTTCCTTCATAAATTTCTTACAAAAAATATGCTTAAGCTTTCTCATATCAGCATTGAACAAACATATACAGCTGCTTATCCAAATATGTTGCCACTCAGCACTGATAAAGATAGAACCTAAATAATTGGTATAATCTACCGCTAGTCTTTAAATATCTTAAAAATTGCTTCAAAAAACTTTACGTAAAAAGAGACACAGCTTAGCATCAAGTACTAGCCTAATAATGTAAACGATAAGCGAGCTTTGTAATCCAAGCAGATTTATTTTGCTCGCACGCGTAAGAATATATTTTCTTTTTATTATTTAAAACATTACTTAAAAGTAAAAAGAATTCAGAAATAAATATGTTTTGCTTAAAAATGTATAAAGATGATGCCAATGACATCATCTTTATACACATGTTATTTTTATTAACTTCCTGATTATTTCTTTTTCTTCTTCCTAGTGGTAGTCTTCTTCTTCTTGGTAGTAGTAGTCTTCTTTTTTGCTGCTCTCTTTTTTGCCACTAGATTTCACCTCCTTAGTTCTACACTATTGTAATTACCCACTAAAAATTTTTTTTAACATTAGCAATAATTTTATTTTAATGTTATTTTTGTTTCTTCTTTTTATTTTGTTTTCCTTTTTTTCTATAAGAATTTTTTTTAAAATTATTTTGACGTAATTAAAACTTTAATTGTGTCTCTCTGTTTCCAAGCATCAAAAGCCGCATTTATTTTTTCTAGACTTAAGCGATGAGTAATTAAAGGCGAAACAGAAACTTTACCTTCTGCAATTAACCGTAGTGCTTTCCCATGTGTATTTGGGTTAAGAACTGATCCCTGTATCTTTAATTCTCTAACCACAATCTCCTGTGGCCTAATATACACTTCCCGGTCTGCATCAACCAATCCAAAGAGAAGGATGTTTCCTCCATCCTTTACTACCTTAAATGTTTGCGTAAATGTTTGAGTAAGCCCTGCGCATTCGATAACTAAGTGTGCTTCTTTTTCTGGAAGAGGTTCCTTCCGTGGATCAATAGCATAGTTGGCTCCCAACTTTAGAGCAAGCGTTCTTTTACTGGCAACTGGGTCGCTGACAATAATTTCCGAAGCTCCTTCCAACTTCACCAGCTGAACCATTAATAACCCGATTGTTCCAGCACCTAGTATAACTACTTTATCCCCTGGAGAAGGAGGAGAAAGCTCTATTGCATGAACGCAGCAGGCAAGAGGTTCAGTTAGCGCTCCCTCTTCGTAGGAAACATGCTCCGGTAATTTATAGGCCTGACCTTCAGGTAATAATGAGAGCTCCGCAAATCCTCCATCTATATCCACGCCTAAAGCTTTTAAATTGCTGCATAAATTGATTTTCCCTTGAAAACAATTATCACACTCATCGCAGTAAATATTGGGATCGACTGTTATGCGGTCTCCTGGTTTAAATTTAGTCACTTTTGAGCCAACGTGCAAAATTTCACCAGCATATTCATGTCCCAACACGACCGGAACTTGTGCATGTGCGGTCCCTTTGATTATATGAATGTCAGTCCCACAGATACCTGATGCTTTTACCTCAATTAAAATATCATTAGGACCTACCTTGGGTGAGGAAATATCCTTGATTTCAATTTTACCTTCTCCCAGGAACACTGCAGCTTTCATCTTATTAAATACTCTTATATAAACTCAAGAACTTTACCTTCGTTTCCCTGAAGAACAACATCAGCTTGAGATATTATCTCATTAGAGTAAATATCTTTATATTGCACGTTTTTACCGTTTCCGGGCAATTTAACCGCAATCTGTTTGCTCTGGTGGTTAGTAAGAACTATTACTCTGCGATTACCCGAATAGAAAAGGCACCCTTCCACACCGGGGCTTTTGTTGATTGTGGGAAATAGTCCTGCTGTCTTGGCTATCTCTTCATATACACGGTACAAAAGGGTCCCGGAATAAATATTTGGTATGTAGGAGATATATAGTTCAACTGGATATACGCAGAAAACAGCATGGCCTTTCCCATAGCTCCTACTTGCAATCGCTACCTCTCCATATTGGTTACGCATCCAGATTCTCTCAGCATCCTGGAGTAAAAGACGATTGCTTTTAACAGTCTTAATGTTAATCTCAACTGGTAACGGTTTTTCTCCTGTCGAGGTAAAAGTAATACTGCCAGAATCAACATCAGCGATATATTCTATGCTCATTCCAAAGAAATCTTCAAGCTCCTGAAAGGCAACCCCGTGATAAGAACAATATACTGTTCCCCCGGAATTTACATATCCCATAATCTTGTGCCAGTCCTTTACGTTCAATGCACCTCTTCGTGGTATTGATGGCAGGAAAATCAAACGATATTTAGCAAAATCATCTTCTAATGAAATTAGATCAACATTATATCCTGCCTGTTTTGCGAGAAGATAGGAAGAAAAAAGAACTCTTGCAGTTATCTCTGCACTAATTTCTTCATCGGGATTATCGTGATAGCAGCGAGGGATAGCAATCGCAGCCTTTGGTTCTTCTCTTCTTAATTTTGAAAAGTCGCTTTTTTTTAAAATGCTTGAAAATTTTCTTATAGCACGTGCGCCAGGTTTCTCCCGCCCCTCTTTTGAAGTAATTCCAAAACTTACCTCATAGGGAGTTGTATTGTAAGGACTACTTTCATCTTGTGAGTAATCACTGAAACACCAGGCAAGAGCCCCAAGTGCTCCGTTGCTGATTAGACTAAAAAGCACTGACTCGTAGTAATTCTGTTGTTGCTGTTCAGACATCAGTTGGGAGCTTACTCCGAATTCCTCTATAAGCACCTTTTTTTCAGTGAGAGCCGAGGTCAACTGGCATAGAAAAGCAGGGAGATAAGTCGGACGTATGGAGTTAGGTGGATCGGGACAAAGCGTTGTGTAGATCGGGTAAGCATGCATAGACATAAAATCAGTAAAGGATGAAAGGTCTTGAGGTCTAAATTTATTATCCTTGAGAAGAGAACCTTGATGCATCCCCATGGTTACCGGGTGGTTTGTATCATATTTTTTTATCTCCCCGTATAATAACCTGCTCCATCTCTTTGTATCTTCAGTTGAAGAAGCTGCAAAGCCAAGATCCGGCTCGTTGGCAAGGTCCCAGAAAACTATTCTACCGTTTTCTTTATAACGCTCAGCAAAAAGTCGAACTAAATACAACTGAGCATTAAGTAATGCTGGATTTTTGTACACGTCCCGCCCCCTACGCCAGGGTATATCCCATACCTCACCACTCATATTACCTACAAAAAAGGTGGGAACGATACGCATGCTGCACTTATGGGCTATATTAAGCAGTTCGTCAAAATAGGAGAGAGCTTGCTCATCGACATAATTTTCCCGGGGTTGAAAATCACGCCACAGTAAAAAAATTCTTACAACTTCTAGACCTAGTTTCTTTATTTCAACAAACTCCCTCTCTATTTCAGAAGGATCCCATTCCTGCCACATCCTAACGCCATGATGGCGGGGCCAGTAGTTTATACCAAGTATGAAATGACCATGCATGGTACCTACTTTCTTTATCTAGACTACGAGTAAATGTTTTGAAGTAAAGACAAAGCCCATTTGCCTAAGTGCCAAATGTAAAAAGCAAAATCTAAAAATTAAAATTGCAAATTAAAATCCAAAATAGGGTAGCAATAAAGTAAAAGCGTAATAAAGTAATTACAAACAATCAATTATGCTGTTATCCTATTACGCAACTACTTTTATAAGAAATAATTTTCAATTTTGCATTGCTATTTTGCACTTTGCATTTTGAATTTTGAACTTTGATTAATTTTTTAAAGAACACTATTTTTGATATAAGTTATCAAACAGCCCAAGGCATTGCTTGCATACTAGTGCTTTTCCAAAAAACTCATCACATCTTCCCAATAGGGTGAACCACTCACTGCACCCCTGCTACCCACAATCATAGCACCAACTGCATTAGCAAAACGCCCTATGCTTTCTAACTCTTCCCTGCTTATCTTACTAATATCAATCCCTTCTTTGATTAGAGGAAGAAGGTTAGCAAGGATTGCTGCAGTAAAACCATCGCCAGCACCAGTAGTGTCTACTACTTCTACTTTAAAACCTTCGATAAAGCCTTTATTCTCGCCGCTAAAAAAGAAACAGCCCTTTTCCCCCAGACTTACGAAAATAATCTTTACCGGATCCTGAAAAAGCCTTTCACAGGCAACTTCTATTGATTCACTGCCAGTCAGAAAAAACAGCTCTTCCTCGCTGAATTTGACTATCTGAGCAAAACCGAGAGCTTTGGTGATTTGAACCCTTGCTTCTTCCTGACTGGACCAAAGGGACAACCGTAGGTTGGGATCAAAACTAATTATTTTTTCGAGCTGGCTGCAGGAAGTAATTGTGTTAAAAAGGGCTCCCCTTGAAGGCTCATGTGTTAGGGATAGAGACCCAAAATGGACTACTTTAGCTTTCTCTATTGTTTCCATCTTTACTTCCTCCAGTCGCAGTAACATATCTGCTCCCGGATGGCGGTAGAACATAAACTCTCTTTCTCCTTTAGCAGTTAGAGAAACAAAAGCCAAAGTTGTGCGTACTGAGGGATCAAGGACAAGTCCATCGATGGCAACTCCTTCATCCTTCATCGTGTTTGATAGGAAATGACCAAACTCATCATCACCGACTTTCCCAACAAATCCGACGCTCGCGCCTAACCGTGCCAAATCAACAGCAAGGTTGGCAGGTGCACCTCCAAAAGCTTTCTTAAAAGCCTCAGTTTTTTCTAAACCGGGCCCCATTTCTAAAGAAACAAAATCGATTAAAGCTTCACCTATACTAACGATTTCCACCATTTGTAATCTTACCTATTTTGATTTAAAATTACACAATAATTCTTCAATAACAGTCCGGCTTCCTTGATATTAGGTAAGTGAAAAAGTGCAGCCAATCAAAAAGAGACAAACAAAATTTGATCAGCCGACCACAGGGAACAGCCCTCATCTTAATTAGAGAGGTAAAAGATGCCTCATAGACCATCTGTATTTTTCACTAACGCACGTACCAAACACGGAAGTGATCTATTAACTAAGACAGAAAGAATTTTTGAGGTCGCTGAGTTTAGAGAAATAATCGCAGAAAACGACCTTGTAGCTGTCAAACTTTCTGTTGGTGAGCCCGGAAATACTGCTTATCTTCGCCCTCAGTTTGTAAGAAGAGTTGTTAATAAGATTAAGGACTGCAAAGGGAAACCCTTTATCACTGACTGCAATACACTCTATGTAAGCCGCCGTTCTAATGCGGTCGACCACCTGGAAGCTGCTATTGAGAATGGTTTTACGTATTCTGTTGTGGGTGCACCTCTGGTTATTGCCGATGGCTTGATCGGCAAAGACTTTGTTGAAATACCTGTTAAGAAAAAACATTTTGAGTTCATAAAAGTAGGTAGTGCAGCCTATCACGCTGACGTTATAATAAGCCTTGCTCATTTTCGTGGCCATGAAGCTACTGGTTTTGGAGGCGCACTTAAAAATATCGGAATGGGTTTTGGAAGCAGGAGTGGTAAACAAATGATGCATTCGGACATACTTCCTGTTATTGATTTGGAAAAGTGCACCGCTTGCGGTAAGTGCATAAAATGGTGTCCATCTAAAGCTATTTCCATTGTCAGAGGATCCGAGAAGTATGCTTATATAAACCAGGAAGTTTGTATTGGATGCGGGGAGTGCACCGTAACTTGCCCCACTGAAGCGTTAGAGATCGGCTGGAAACAAGAAGAAAATGTGCTGCAGGAAAAGATTGTGGAATTTGTCTGGGGGATACTTCAGGAAAAAAAAGAGAAAGCAGGATTTATAAACTTTTTGCTCGACATCTGTCCTGATTGTGACTGTGCAAGCTGGAGTGATGTACCTGTTGTTAATGACATCGGCATCCTTGCATCTAAAGATCCTGTTGCATTGGACCAGGCAAGTATAGATATGGTCAATCTTAAAGAGGGTCTGGCTGACAGTGAACTGGGTAGAAAAGTACCTAAAAAACAAGATAAGTTCAAACCAATTCACAGAATTGACTGGGAAGTCCAGTTGAAGTATGCAGAAGAAATCGGGTTAGGAAGCCGGAAATATAAACTGGTCGAGATATAGAAAATGAAAACTTAAGATTTAAAGTATAATAGGATTCCAGAATTCAAGAGGTCTTGGATTCAGGTGTTAAAATTATTTTGCATTTCAAATCCACCCGAATCCTTGAATCCCTAACCTTTCAAGCCCTTACTCTTTATCTTTGAATTATTTTCTGCAGAAAATAGCTCTCTTATATTTAGGTTCGCCATTATATAACCGATAGTAGATTCAGCTCCCTGATTCAAATTCAATCCTGAATTTTCTATACCGTCATAGCAAGCACCAGTCTCGGGATTACACACCTTCAGGCTAAGTATATTTCTCCCAAGAAACCATTCATAGCAAAGTTTCGCCAGATCTTTATAGGATTCTTGCCCTGTAACTTCGAAAGCGGTTTTGAAAAGATCAACCATGCAATGCGCATCTACAGGTTGCTGACCAAAGTAGGGGAGCCTACCTCCCTTTTTGTACCAGCCGTCGTTACCCACTACTAAAAGCTTACCATCTTTTATTAACTCGTTGACAAGAAACGAAGTTGACGTTTCAGCACAATCCAGATATTTTTTCTGCTCATTTGTTTTGTAAACAAGATATAAAGCTTGAGGTAAGCGTGCATTGCAATAAGTGAGTTTGTCTTCGAACCAACGCCAGGATCTAGTACTGTTTGCCTGATAAGCTTTGAAAATTCGGTCTCCCAGGTTAAGCAGCATACGCCGTACTGTCCTGTTCTCTGGGAACGCAACCAGGTAATAGTAGAGGCCCAGTATTGAAAAGGCGAAGGCCCGATTGCTGCTTAAATCCGACATATGTGGAAAGGCATGCAAAAGTATCTCGCAGGCTTTATTCCGAAAATCATCATTTAGCGACTTTGAAGCAATGGCATAACCACAGGCCCATATAGCTCTTCCGAAGGAGTCCTCTGATCCTTCTTCATCAAGAAAATGACCGTCATAACTGACAAAGTTATGAAACTTTCCATCTTCCTTTTGGGCAAAGCTAATAAATTGCAGGTAAGAACGCGCTAAAGCAAGTGTTTTATAATCCGCGGATTGTTGGTAATGCATTAAAGCTGCAATCAGAGCACGGGCGTTATCGTCCAGGCAAAACCCAGTCTGAGCATCAGGAATGGAGTATTTGCAGTGCTGAATAACGCCTAATCTTTCTGTTATTTTTTTCAGGTGTTTTAGAGGAACAAGCGGATATTCGTGCATAGCCTTGACTGTCTATAAAAAACTAAATTAAAATTTCAACACATCTTCAGCAGTCTAAAATAGAACATAAAACAAGAAGGAAGTCCGTAGATTAAAAGTCTAAAAACACGGTGTTACGCACTATAAATAAAAAGAGCAAATAACTCTGTTCTCATATAGAAAGCATTCTCAATACTATAAGCTGAATCGTTAATTACCTTTCTTAATAGTATCAAGTATGCAAAAAGTATTAAATCGGATGTATACCTTCCTTGGCCAATTTTTGTAAAGGTACA
>CAYGBL010000007.1:0-78142 GCA_964348135.1 uncultured Actinomycetota bacterium | reverse complement strand
CGGTATCTTTAAAGAGGATAAAGGATTTTCGGAAAGAGCCTGCATAGTTATCGATGAAAATCGACAGGTGACTTTTGTGAAAGTCTATGCAGCAGAGCAACTGCCGGATCTTGAGGAAATAATAAGAGGGCTGGGAGAGTAACATATAGTAAAAATCATGGATTGCAAGAGCTACGTCAGGTGCTACTCGTATGAATTGCTTGTTCTTCGACAAGCAGTTCGGTTATCCCGAGCTGTGGCCTGGTTTACATCACGCTTATCATCGATCGAGCAAGTTTTAAAATGACAGGAACTATAAGTTTTTTCTGAAAGTCTTAAATCTATTTGGAACTAAATCGAAAACGAGTATTTCTTAGAGTATTTGCCTTTTCCTTTAATAAGAGTTTTGGTCTCATTTAGTCCCTCTTCTAAACTCTTGCCGAGAAATTCATCAATTTCTTGCGCAAAGGACTCCTGACCTTTTGGAACTTCTACATTGCTCAAGCTTGACCTCACAGTCTCTCTTTTTTCATAAGCATGTTCCCACGATTCGACCTCACTTTCAAGGCTAGCCGATGCAACATCGGGCAATTGAACTTCGCTGTCTAAAACACCATATACGGCTTTACCGAAATCCCTTACCTCCGCTGCTTTTATATATCCCTAGCCCAAAATCACCATGGCAATAAAAGCGGATACTGATAGAACGATGATGATTGCAGTTGCAGTTTTCATAATTTACCTCTCTAATCTGCCTGAAAAGTATATCAACTATTGGGGATAAAACTTTTATATTTTCTACTTGGAAGTTAGGAAGACATACAAATTTCGAATCTGAGAATTGGGAAGTTGTGAGCTGCTGGTTGCAGGTTTTGAGAGAGAGTAAGGATGGTGAGACACGCATCGCAAGTCATTAGTCATGGAAATTGAATTGCACGTAGCGCGAATTGCGTGCTCTGAGCGATAACTTACTTTGCAGATGCCTACACTGGCCGGAGTGTACCAGCCCATACTTGCCAGGCGAGCAGCGATTTTGCTACCAGGCTTAAGATAATGTACGCACGTTCGCCATAAAGGTAGTTTCTCCAGGGACCCAATTTCTTATACTGAAGAATCATATTGACTGCGAAGATGTTAAAGAATAGGAAGATCGATAAGAAAATCCAGTACACAAAGTCAGGTGGACCACCAGTTTCGTCGCCAGCGCCAAACAAGTATAAAGCAATGGCAACCCACGGGATTGCACCAGCAATTACTCCAAACCAGTACGATGTCCAGTTTGTCTTTTCTGTTGTTTGATTGTGCAACTCCATCATCCAACCAAATAAAATCATCATAGCATTGAGGAAGAATATCAGTAGTAGGCTTACGCCGTCGTACATCCCAGTTAGCATAGCAATGACCACAATCATCAGCGAGGAGCTGAATGAGTATTCAATCCAGCGGGCATAGTTTGCTCCCTTTTTTAAGGTGCGTATATACCAGTCAAAAATGAAAGGGGCAGAGACAGCAAAATGAGCAATAGCTGATAGGAAAAGGAACCCGGCGACCATAGGTCCGATTGGCAGGTCAAAAGCTGTTTTGAGACTTGGAACAAGTTTACCAGCTTGTGGACTGTATTCCACGAACGACGTGGTAACAGGAAGACTAAAGTCTGTGCTGAGGACGAGCATAAGGATGCCCTGAAGTAGATGCAAACAACCCATGAAGAAATTTAATACGCGCAGTCTTCTGAACGTTGTATTGGTTGCTGCTTTCACGGAGTTGTAGTCCATACTTGTATTATAATAAAGAAGTCAAGTAGAAGGAAGAAATTTTGATAAATAGGGTTATAGATTAAACAGGGGAAAAGTTAGTGGAGAATACACTCATCGTTAAACGGAGAGCTTTCGTGATTAACAAGGAGCGAATTAAGCATCTCAATACGAAGGGAATCAAATCAGGTCATTACATCCTCTATTGGATGCAAGCATCGCAAAGAACCGAGTACAACCATGCACTTGAGTATGCTGTGAGGCATGCAAACCTATTGCAGCAGCCACTGGTAGTCTATTTCGGACTTACAGATATTTTTCCGGAAGCGAATGCGCGGCACTACTACTTCATGCTCGAAGGGCTTAAAGAAGTCAAGACATCGCTTGCCAAACGGGGCATTGCTATGGTTATAAAACACACTTCACCTGTAGATGGTGCTATAGAATTGTCAGAGGATGCCTCTCTTGTTATAACCGATCGCGGATATCTTCGCATTCAGAAAGAATGGAGGGAAACTTTGGCACCAATGATTGAGTGCTCATTAGTACAGATTGAAAGCGATATCGTGGTACCGGTTGAGGAGGCATCACCCAAAGAAGAGTATTCAGCTGCAACATTTCGTCCTAAGTTATACAAAAAGTTGAGCCAATACCTCGTTTCCCTCAGGCAGGAGAATCCTAAAGTAAATGCTCTACCATTTAAATTTCAATCCATCGAAATTAATGATGTAGCGCAAGCAGTTGCGCTTCTCAACATCGAAAGAAGTTTGGCTCCATCATTGTATTTTCGCGGTGGTACGAATGAGGCAAAGAGGCACCTTTCGGTATTCATTAAGAAGAAGCTTGATCGTTTTCAGAAGTTTCGAAACGATCCTTCCCGCGATTATCTATCGAACATGAGCCCTTATCTTCATTTTGGACAAATCTCACCGCTCTATATTGCATTGGAGATTATAAAAACAGAAAGCCCTTCACAAAGCGCTTTTCTTGAAGAGTTGCTTGTACGGAGGGAATTGAGCATGAATTTTGTATACTACAATGAGGAATATGATTCCTTTGAGTGTATTCCCGGGTGGGCAAAGGATACGCTCAAAGCACATGAAAAAGATTCCAGAGAATATATCTACACGCTCGCTGAACTTGAGAACGCCAGGACCCATGATACATATTGGAATGCAGCGCAGAATGAAATGAGGATAACCGGCAAGATGCACGGGTATATGCGTATGTACTGGGGAAAGAAGATTCTTGAGTGGACAGCATCTCCTCAAAAGGGATTCGAATACGCTATATATCTCAATAACAAATATGAGCTCGACGGACGCGACCCCAATGGATTTGCGGGAGTTGCCTGGTGTTTCGGTAAGCATGATCGCCCCTGGGCTGAACGGCCAATCTTCGGTAAGGTACGCTATATGAATGATAAGGGGCTAAGGAGGAAGTTCGATATTAATGCCTATGTACGAAAGATTGAAGAGCTTCATAAATCGTAAGCCGCGGCGCAGAGACGAGTGTCAGCAAAGAAAAATGGTGAAAATGTAATGTCACACAGTCTCACGCCTGATGTTGTCCGAGCTTTTCGGGAAATAGTGTATGGCTACTATGGCAAACAGAGCCGTTCACTCCCGTGGCGCAAAACGACTGATCCATATCGCATACTTGTTTCCGAAATAATGCTGCAGCAGACACAGGTAACACGAGTCATTAAAAAATACGTAGAATTTATTCTTGTATTGCCAGATTTTGCTGCTCTTTCTAATGCGCCACTTCGTACAGTACTTAGTTTATGGCAAGGGCTTGGTTATAACCGTCGAGCGCGTGCACTCAAAGAGACAGCTGAGATTATAATGAAAAATTGGAAGGGTATATTGCCCTCAGATATAAATGTACTTATGAACTTTCCAGGGATTGGCTTTGCAACAGCAGGAGCGATAGCTGCATTTGCTTTCAACAAACCGACTGTGTTTATTGAAACAAATATTAGAACAGTCTTAATCCACCATTTTTTCAATGACCGGGATAATGTAAAAGATAGCGAATTGCTTCTGCTTGCTGATGAGACGCTTGACCGGGCCAACCCGCGCACTTGGTACTATGCGCTGATGGATTATGGTGTTGCGCTTAAAAAGCAGCATGCTAATCCTTCCAGAAAGAGTGCTCATTATAGAAAACAGAGCCGTTTTAAAGGATCAAATCGGGAGCTAAGAGGAAAGGTTATCAGGGCAATAGTCGAACATGAAATACTGTCGATGTCACAGTTGGTGAAGGAGATAGATGCGGCACGTGCTGATATAGAAAGAGTGGTTATTCAGTTGCAACAGGAAGCACTGGTAAAAGAAGAACAAGATACATACTCGATTGTTTGAGGCTGAAAGTGCTATATGAGAATATAACCCTCCGAATCGTTGACTTCAGGTAGAATTTAGCTATTGATTGCAATATTAATCGCATTCCATTTTATGGTTATACAGCTATGAGGCGGCGCTATCTGGAAAAGCAGAATAATAGCAGTATGCAGGGAACTATTGAAATAAATAAGGTTTGAGAAATAAAGGAAAAGCGCAACCATCACCACGCTAATCTATGTATTCAGTTTACAGCTGATTGAGCTTGCTGACAGAGCAGTCTATTGATTGGTTTTTATATATAGAATTGAGCAGAAAATGAGGAAATTTCGAAATTATAATTAATTAAGGATTTGGTCTATTTTGCAAAGAACTTTATGACTATTGGACAGCGAGCAAGGATCATAGGATGTCGGTCTGATTTTCCCCGTTGTGAATTGCGGATTACATAGTTAGTATTCCTTTGGGTCTGTCTGGCGGTGATAAACTAAGAATCTGATCGAATCATGATACGAAGAAATTACAATAACCAGAAAAAATATTTCTCCATTGTCACTTTCGTGCGAATGTGACAATGAGAAGTTATTCTATAATGATTGGTTTAAGGGGTTTTTATCCAAAAATCCAACCACCGAATTCCTCGAAGTAATATGAGGGATCTTGCAGATATTTTTTAGAGGCGGCAAGCAAATCGTAATGAATTTGTTCCTCTTGCATCAGAAAGTTGAAAAATTTCTTGAGATTTTCGTCCGAGTTTTTCTCAAAGGCATCTTTGTAAAGGTCATAACTGGATTTTTCCATATCTAGAGCCAGGTTGTATACCTCGATATCGGTGCTTTCAAAAGTAACTTTTTCTCCCTTTTCCCGCGTAACTTTATCTATATATTCTTTGGTTCTTTGGGGAAGATCGGTCTGACATTCTTTCTGAACATCAAAATCACCCTTACCTAATAATGCCTGATTAAATTTTTCGATTTTTTCGATATGGCTGACCTCCTCATCCGCAAGGAATTGCAGCGTATCTTTAGTATGGGGATCTTTAGCCTTCTGAATGGCACTGAGGTACATTTTCTGTCCTTTTTGCTCAAGGTCGATGGCGAATTCTAAAGCATCGCAATATTTCGATTCCATAACTCACTCCTTGTTGAACTATTGAATCTTCATTTTGAACTGAGTTTACCAGCTATTCTTTTATTCTGCCAGTACACAACAGTAGTTTTTGCTAATCGTATATAACTTGGTGCCATAGTTGTAGAGGTTTTAAGCTTGACAAAAACGGGCATACTGGACTAATATAGTCCTATATATTAAATTGAAGTACGAGAATAGTTAGGTAAAACAGAAGCAAGTATAGAGGATAGAAATGGCTGATTTCTCTTGTCCAGGATCAAAATTAATAAAGCAGCCAGTACCAGAAAGTACAGAATGTCCGCACTGTCACGGTGAGGTAGAAATCTGGTCTGATGAGGGTAAAGCTATGTGTCATAATTGTGGCAAAAAGGTCTCAAGAGACATGCCTCCATCTTGCATAGAATGGTGCAAGTGGGCCAGGGAGTGTTTAGGTGAGGAAACTTATGAAAGATATATGGAAGAGAGAGTGAAGAATGAGAAGTGAAAAGTGGAGAGTGGAAGAAACAAATCCTCTAAGTCCAATTATTCAAACTGGAGAACTTTGAAGATAACTGAGAAGATAGATGACAAGATAGAAAAAGAAATTATAGTATTAGGCGATTTTATTAATATTTATTGCCGTCGGAATCATAGAATTAAAGATAAATCTGCGTTCACTTTTAAAAATTTTGACCCTGCCGTTTTTAAGAAAGAGCCGCTACTCTGCGAAGATTGCACTCGACTTCTTTCCCACGGAATAGTAATGCGCTTGAAGTGTCCCTACGATCCTAAACCGATGTGCAAGAAGTGTCCCACTCATTGCTATAAACCCTTTTACCGGGAGAAGATTCGAGAGGTAATGAGGTTCTCTGGGTCTTATCTAATCAAGCACGGAAGGCTGGACTTGATATTTCATTATTATTTCTAGTGCTCGAAAAACCAGAAGGGATTTACGTCTAATCCCAGAGCGCTTGCTTCCTCGCTGTCACCAACGTTAACCTTGTTTATAACTTTATCTACTGATGTATATATTACCGCTAATACTCCACCTTGCAGACCTCCTGAGGACACGTAGGCCTTTTTTCCATCAGACCTGATGGCAACATCTGCAGGTCACCCAAGCCGAGAGGAATCCTGCTTAAAATTTCATGCGTGTCTGTATTGATAACAACAGCATCGTCCTTAGCACCACAAATAGCGTAGGCTTTCTCTCCATCAGGGGTAAAAGCGATTGCCTTAGGTCCTGATCCTAAATCGAACTCGATCTCTTTTATGACCGTATTTTCGGAAGTGTCAATTACAACTACTGTATCCTTTGCTCCTTCCATAGATTTCCCAGCCATCATACCGGCGACATCGATAGAAGAAGTTGTTGCACATACGTAGGATCCTTCTGGATTTATGGCTATTCCAGAACAGTTGCCTTTACTTGGAGTGCTCATTATTTTTTTATTCTTCTCTAAATCAATTACTACAATGTTTTTGGATCCTTGAGAAAATTTTGGCATCTCAAAGGACATTCCCCCAATTGTTTGAGTTCCCATGCCTTCCATTCTCATAGTGTGGCCTACATAGGCCCGCTTTCCATCAAAGGATATGGCAATTGCACCAGGTTGTTTTTCCACCTCTATGGTAGTTTCAATTTCTTTCTTGTCGGTATCAATAACGGAAATATAGTTGGAAGCATGATGAAGTACGTAGGCTTTGGTCCCATCGGGACGGAAAGTAACGGCCACCGGTTCATCTTTACTTTCTATAGTCTTAGTAATTTTGTTTTCTTTAAGATTAATTATGAAAATCTTGTTAGTTTCATATGAGTAAGCATAGAGTTCAGCTCCGTCAGGCCTCATTGCTACACTGTCTATTTTAGCCTCGACAGGCACTGAAATTTTCATTTCATCCGTTTGGGAATCAACGATAACTAGATTATCCGATCCGTCATTGGAAGCTGCATATAATTGAGGTGGTTTACCTAAAAGTTTCTTCAGTCTATCTTGATATGTCTCTTTTTGGACTTTTCTGGCGGCTTTCTTTACCTGCTTTGCAACGGAAGAGCAGGATAAAGAGACTAATAGCAGAAATGCAAAAAGAACCAGTAAGGCGATTATAACTGCCCTGTTTCCTTTTTTAGCTAAAGATTACCTTTCTTTGTAGTAATTGTTTATTATCTAGAGCTATTCGCTGCACTTCACAAAATTCCTTCAGGTATGATTTGCTTGTTCATTCAGCCAGGGCAGTTTTTAGAGCAACTGGAGCAGGAATATATTAGCTTCCATATAATCATCTTATAGAGTAATCTTGTAAAAATAGCGGGATAATTGCAAACTCATACGTTAAATTCAAATGTCGTTGAAACTCCGTTGTATATGAAATAGTATCAAGCTAAATATCACTGGTTGACAGAATCCAAAACAAGTTTTTAAGTTTTAACCGTGGAGTTCATTACTTTAGTATAAGGCTGTTACCGTGGAACATCCATTAAAGACTGGATTTAGTTTCGGCTTAACTTCGGGAATAATCACAACCCTCGGCCTGATGGTGGGGTTGCATTCCGGGACTCATTCGAGACTCGCAGTCATTGGAGGTGTATTGACTATAGCAGTAGCTGATGCATTTTCAGATGCGTTGGGTATTCATATATCGGAAGAGTCGGAGGATAAGCATATTACTAAAGAGATATGGCAGGCGACAGTTACTACTTTTTTTTCGAAATTTATTTTTGCTTCTACATTTATCGTTCCAATTGTATTGTTTCAACTTACAACAGCAATTATCATAGGTGTATTTTGGGGATTATCTTTGATAGGTGTTTTCAGTTACATTATTGCCAAAGAGCAGAGGGTAAAATCATGGTTGGTAATTACAGAACACCTGGCTATTGCATTAATAGTTATACTTCTAACCCATTATCTTGGTGAATGGATATCAAGAACATTTAGCTAAAATATTTGTTACTAACAACTTTCTATACTTCCAGGATTTTGTTTTTCTCGCCCCCTTTAAGAACAGCAGCATTCTATAGCCACTCGTTAGGAAAATTATCAATATTAAGGCAGGTCTTCAAAATTAAGAGCGATGTTAAAACTGGCTCTCAGCCAGCTTATGATTTGTGCAAGAATAGTTGCTCTTTATATTTTCATAGTTATATCTTGTATTTTTATTCAGCTTATTTGTTTTTTCTTAAGATGGAAAGGAAGACTGTAACTTCAGTTTTTAAAACCTTTATTAAATTTGCCTGGCTTATTCATAGAAGCTTTATTGTTGTATAAAGACTGGTTGAGCAAGTCAACGCATAAGGCAAGTAAAAAATCCATAAAGCTGGAAATAAAGAAGAAATAGAATTTTTACAAAGCGATAATGATTGAAATAATATTTGCCGCAAGTATTGCTTCTCTTAATAACGTAGAAGGTGCGAAGTATTTATATACAAAATTGAGTGCAGTCTAACTAGATTAAAACTAATAATTTTGGGAATAAAGAAAGGCAGCCGTTTAAGAATGTGAAAGAGAAAGGAATTCTAGTTCTCTATCTTAAGAAAAGAGCAGTTTTATTTAATTTTTATAAACTGCTTAAGAATACTTTTTGAAAGGAGGGCAGGAAGTGAAATTATAAATAATTTTTGAAAGGAGGATAAATGAAACTGAGAATAGTAGGATTAACAGTTCTTGTTTTGATTTTTACATTGCTGGGCTTATATGCTGCTTACTCGTGGACACCGCTTCCGGTTAAAAATGATCAGAATGTTTTTATTCCCGGCACACAGCCTGGTCAAGCAGGCCATTCAGAGTCTGCAAATAAATGTGATAACTGTCACGGAGGCTACAATGCTGGGGTTGAGCCTAATCATAATTGGAGGGGCTCCATGATGGCTCAAGCAGCAAGAGATCCACTCTGGCTAGCCTGCCTTACAGCAAGTGATCAGGATTCTATATGGGCTGTGGGCAACCCCAATGCAGGAGATATCTGCACACGGTGTCATTCACCCGTTGGATGGCTTGAGGGAAGAAGCGATCCTACCAATACATCTGCCTTAACAGGAAAGGATTTCGAAGGAGTTCAGTGTGATTTTTGCCACCGCATGATTGATCCATTTACCCAACTAGGTCAGCCTGATCTTCCAGCCGAAACAGATCCCATAGCTCAAAGCATGGCTTATGAGACCTACCTGAGAGACCTTAGTGTTTTAAGTAATCTGACTCTTTTTGACGGTACACTTTTTCTTGAAGTTGATACTAATCTTCCCACTTATTATCTGGATGGATTGTTCCCAAATTATATAGAGCATGGAGCAGGGCAGTTCTTTGTTGATCCGGGAAATGCCAAGAGTGGTCCTTACTTTGATGCCGCAGCAAGACATCAGATGTACTATAGTCGCACTCACAAGAGCAAGCGGTTTTGTTCTTCCTGTCACGATGTCTCCAATCCTATTCTTGCCAGTGTATTCTTAGGTGCAGATGTACCTGAGAGACAGGCACCCCAAACTTATTTCCATGTTGAGCGAACAACCAGTGAATTTCTCTTGAGTGCTTATGGAAGTGGTGGAGCAGACGCAGATATACCAGGTGTGCCCTGGGCTGCAAAATGTCAGGACTGCCACATGAGGGATGTTACCGGTTTGGGCTGCAATAAGAGGGGTGCTCCTACCAGGACTGATCTGCCACTTCACGATCTTACCGGAGGAAATCAGTGGATTCTTAAGATGCTGGCATCAGTTGATCTCAGCAGCCCTACTTACGACTTCTATAACTATGCCATATTTTCGGGACAGAAATATGCAGGTGCACAGATAGATGTCTCTGGCGTACAAGGATATGCCCAAGCTCTTCTTGATGGTGCGGACAGGTCGATCCAGCAGCTTGAGATGGCTGCTACCTTAAGCATAGTTAACGAAGATGCTACTTCTGCTACCATAAGGGTTAAAAACAATACCGGTCATAAACTGATCTCAGGTTTTCCTGAGGGAAGAAGAATGTTCCTCAATGTGAAGTTCTTCGATAGTGCGGGAAATCCCATAGAGGAAATAAATCCTTATGCACCTCTTGTAACTACACAGGATGCAGGCGGAAATGAAGTTTATGTCTCTGGCGGTGATATTGCCTCAAAGACTGAGGAGCTGGTTTGGGAAGCAGAGATGTCCAGCCTTGATCTTACTGGTGAGCAGAAGACCTTCCATTTTGCCCTGGCAACAGACCGCTATAAGGATAACAGAATTCCACCCAAAGGTTTTGATACAGGTCCAGAGATGTACACAAGATTTGCCCAGCCAAAGTGGGAAGGTATAGATGCAGTTAATTACTTTACTTCTGCTGAATATGCTGGCGGCTATGATGACGTGACTATAACAAAACCAACTGGTACTGCTTCCTGGTATGGGACACTTTACTATCAGACTACCTCAAAACCCTATGTTGAGTTCTTAAGAGATGAGATAAATGGAACTGCAACCACTCTTTCTAGTCCTACACCTTCTGGGGAGCCACAAGCCTATATCGTTCAGACGGATCCCTTTTTTACTAACCTTAAAGGATGGGGTAATGCTATCTGGGACCTCTGGCTGCATAACGGAGGAGCAGAACCGGTTGCTATGGCAAGCGTCGGAATGGTGCCACAGCCTCCTTGCACGATTGCTACACCCCAGAATCTTGCTGCTACTGCCAGCAAGAGGAGTATAACTTTGGCCTGGGATACAGTTACAGATGCAGAAGGATACAATGTATATTATTCACAGAATGAAAAATATTCGTTTATAACAAGTACCACTCAAACTACTTATAAGGATACGAAATTGCGGACTGGGCAGGTTTTCTACTATGTGGTAACTGCTTACAAGACTTGTCCTAGCGGCACAGTTGTAGAATCAGGCTACAGCAATGAAGCCTTTGCAACTGTTAAATAGGTATTAAAGAGCAGAGGGATATTTATCCCTCTGCTCTCTTTCAAAATCTCCAAGCTTTAAAATATTAATAGAATACCTGGTTTGAAATTGTGTCAATTTGGATCTTACAGAAATAATGCCACACACGTAAAAATTTGTTCTACTTTATTTATGAGTGGTAGGTACTTATTAAAAAGTTGACAGCAGGATAGATTTTAAGGTATATTTCTGGAGCATATATATTTGCAATGACGGGAAAGAGTAGGTTTGTTGAGTACTGCGGCAGAGAGCCGGGATAGCTGAGAACCGGCGCGGGAAATGCAAACTGAACATGATCCCTGAGGCTCTGGAAGAAACCGAGCACTTACTTTACTGCAGAGTTCTTGGTGGGACCTAACTTGGAAAGTTTCCAAGTGTCAGTCAAACTCCGACTTTGCAGTAAAGTAAGTGCTCAGGAGTAGATCCAGACGGAATCCTCCGTTATTAAAAGGAAAGAGTATATTCCCGCCAAGGGCGGGGCGTACTCAGCGAGGCTGGATGCTGTAAGGCACTTGCGAAATTGGGTGGTACCACGAATTTTACCTCTCGTCCCATTAGGATGAGAGGTTTTTTATTGGTCTCGAAGACTGTCAACTGACGGTTGTGAACCGTGAACTAATATTGGAGAAACAATGCGACACATATTATATAGTGGGGTCGGAGGAATTATATTCATGCAGAACTGAGAACTGTCAACTGACGGTTGTGAGCCGTTAACCGTGAACCGTGAACTAATATAGGAGGTGTAAAGATGGCTAAAACTTATGAAGAGATAAATGAAAAAATTAAGAAAGGTCAAGTAGTAGTAGTTACTGCTGAAGAAATTGTAAAATTAGCAAAAGAAAAAGGTGTAAAGAAAGTTGCTCAAGAGGTGGATGTGGTAACTGCTGCAACTTTTGGTCCCATGTGTTCATCAGGGGCTTTTATTAACTTCGGACACGCTGATCCGCCTATTAAAATGACTAAAGTATGGCTGAATGATGTACTGAGCTATGCAGGATTAGCGGCAGTAGATGTATACATTGGAGCAACTGAGCTGTCAGAAACTAGAGGTTTTGACTACGGTGGAGGTCATGTAATTGAGGATCTGATTAATGGTAAACCGGTAAAATTGAAATCCACTGCTTACGGTACGGATTGTTATCCCCGTAAAGAGATTGAAACATTTGTGACTAAAGATAGTGTGAATCAGGCGTACCTTTTTAATCCCCGCAATTGCTATCAGAATTACGCAGTTGCTGTAAATACTTCTAACCGTACTATCCATACATATATGGGAACTCTCTTGCCCAGACTGGGGAATGCTACGTACTGCAGTGCTTCGCAACTTAATCCACTCTTAAAAGACCCCTTTTATAAGACTATCGGTATAGGAACGCGGATATTCTTAGGAGGAACGGTGGGGTATGTTGCCTGGGAAGGAACCCAACATAATCCCAAGCAGCGAAGAAATGAGAAAGGTATACCAGTTGCCCCCGCAGGAACTCTAGCTTTGATTGGGGACTTGAAACAAATGAGCGCAGGTTTTATACGTGGGGCAACGTTCTATCGCTACGGAACTACAATATATGTAGGTGTAGGAATCCCCATTCCAATCCTCAATGAGGAGATAGCGGAACATGTAAGTGTAGGCGATGAAGATATACACACTACGATAATTGATTATAGTATCCCACAACGAGCAAAACCTGCTTTGGGGAAGGTCAGCTATCAGGAACTTCGGAGTGGGAAGATTACTATCAACGGCAAAGAAGTACCGACGGCTCCGCTGTCCAGTTATGCCAGAGCAAAAGAGATTGCAGGGATTCTCAAAGAGTGGATTGGCCAAGGTAAGTTTCTGCTTCAAGAGCCCATCGCTTATCTTTCACAAGAACAGGTCTTTAAGCCTTTGGAGATCAAAACAGAGGAGGAGATATAAATGGCCAGAAAAAAAATAGTCTTAACCTTTCCACCTGAGCAGGTTGCTCAACCTATAACCTATCATCTGGTGAAGGATTATGATTTGATTACAAATATTCTACGCGCTGAGATTCGTGAAGAAGAAACCGGCCATATGGTATTGGAACTCGATGGTCCGCAGGAAAAGATAAAAAAAGGGCTGGATTACCTGCGTAGCCAGAATGTAGATGTTCAGGAGGCAGCTAGAGACATAAAACTTGACGAGAAAGGATGTATTGACTGCGGCGCCTGTACAGCTGTGTGCCCGACTGATGCTCTTACTATGAATATCGAGAACTGGAAGTTACGCTTTGATAAGGACGAATGTATTCTCTGCGAGTTATGTGTAAATGCTTGTCCTGTAAGAGTAATCGGCGTCTTGTTCTAGAGGAAAGGTTACAGTTTATATACTGCAAAGAAGGAGCTGGCAGGAACTCGATACCAGCTCCTTTTATTTGTCTGCATATAAATGGTACAAAATGCCGTTCAAATGCCATAAAAGCCATTTATCTTATGCGGGTTGTCAAACACTTTTAGTATATTATAATGATTTCACTTTAGGAGTTTGGTTATTTTTCATAATTTAGCTAGTTTCTACTTCTTTAATTTAATTTTCATAGTTAAGAAGGTATTATTTTTTTTAAGATTGTGCACTTTTGCACAGAGCCTATTAATATTAGAAGCTGTTGATTTGCTAACCAGTTAGAATAGGAATTAGGAAGTCGTTGGTAGTACCTGCCTGTTTCAGCATAGACGGCAGACATCTGCTTTTTTATGATTTTTGTATTGGAAATGTTCGTTTCTGCGTAACATGGTATAGTTCTTCAACTCAATCTTTTTTCGGACTTAAATAGATTCTAATAAGAGAGCAGATCGCGGTTTTTGACCTGAAAAACTTAAGATGTAACTATAAAATAGTTGAGGCATATCTTATGTCGGTCGAAGAGAAAGGAAAGAAGAATGGCTATGAAAAGCGATATTGAGATTGCGCAGGCTTCCAAAATTAAACCTATTTTTGAAATTGCCAATGACCTGGGGATTAAGGAGAGCGAACTGGAGCTTTATGGCAATTATAAAGCAAAAGTTTCTTTAGATCTTCTTAACCGTCTGAAGAAGAAAAAGACTGGTAAATATATTGTGGTTACAGCTATAACACCTACTCCCCTGGGAGAAGGTAAAACAGTGACTACCATTGGTCTTTCCATGGCCCTAAACAAAATTAGGAAGAAAACTGTGACTACCATTAGACAACCCTCGCTGGGGCCGGTATTTGGTATAAAAGGTGGTGCAGCTGGAGGCGGGTACTCCCAGGTAATCCCTATGGAGGATTTTAATCTTCACTTTACGGGAGATGTACACGCGGTAGGTCTTGCCCACAACCTCCTATCTGCTTTTATTGACGCAAGTATCCTTCATGGTAATAAGTTAAAAATTGATACGCAAAGTATACTCTGGCCGCGTGTGGTTGATGTTAGCGATAGAGCGTTAAGGCATATAGTTGTTGGTTTGGGTGGACGAGCCAACGGTATACCTCGAGAGTCAGGTTTCGACATAACTGTTGCTTCAGAAGTGATGGCTATCCTTGCTTTAACCGACAGCTTGAAGGATCTGCGCAAGAGACTTGGACGCATTATTATTGGCTTTACCAAAGACGGTAAGCCTGTTACGGCTGAAGACCTAAAATGTGCAGGAGCAATGACAGTTCTTCTTAAGGATGCTATCAAGCCCAATCTAATTCAGACTTTAGAGCATACTCCGGTATTTGTCCACGCTGGTCCCTTTGCAAACATAGCTCATGGCAATAACTCTATTTTGGCGGATCAGATGGCTGTTAAATTAGGAGAATATTGTGTTACTGAAAGCGGTTTTGGAGCTGACTGCGGTGCAGAAAAGATGATGGACATAAAGTGCCGCTATAGTGGTCTAAAGCCTGATGCGGTAGTAGTAGTATGTACGATACGGGCTTTAAAGATGCATAGTGGAAAATATACAGTAAGACCGGGTAGACCACTTGATCCGGGATTGAAGAAACAGGATCTAAAGTCAGTAGAATTGGGAAGCGAAAACCTGACCAAGCAGGTTGAGAATATGAGGATTTTTGGCCTGCCGGTAGTCGTAGCCATAAACCATTTTGTTACTGATACAGATGAAGAGATAGAGCTGGTAAGGCAGAAAGCGGTTGATGCAGGAGCAGAAGATGCGGTAGTGAGTGAAGTATGGGCTAAGGGAGGAGCAGGTGGAACTGATGTTGCTAAGGCGGTAGTCAAAGCTGCCAATAAGTCCCATCGCTTCCATTTCCTCTATTCTCTGAATGCTCCGATCAAGGAAAAGATTGAAACTATAGCTACTCAAATATATGGAGCTGATGGTGTAGATTATGCACCCTTGGCTGAACAAAAGATTAAGCAATATACTGAATTGGGTCTCAACAAGCTACCGATAAATATGGCTAAGACCCATCTCTCACTTTCCCACGAGCCTAATTGGAAGGGAAGACCTCGAAACTACCGTCTTCCTATTAGAGACATACGAGCGTCAGTAGGTGCAGGTTTTCTATATCCTCTTTGTGGAGAGATGAGAACTATGCCAGGTCTTCCTTCAGTCCCTGCGGGAACAAAGATTGATATTGACGGCAAAGGGAGGATTGTAGGTCTGTTCTAGGGTCGGAATTGGAAATTAGGAATTAGAAATTGGAAATTAGGAATTAGGAATTAGGAATTAGGAATGAGCTCTAATAACTAATTCCGAATAACGAATAACTAATTATGCCTGAAGTCATTTTTTATCCGGACAATATAAAAATAGAGGTTGTAGAGGGAGAAAATCTCCTAAGAGCGGCTATGATTGCTGAAGTTCATATTAATGCTTCCTGCGGAGGAGATGGAACCTGTGGTAAGTGCAGGGTAATCGTGGAAACCGGTGAAGTGGAAGTTCTGGGCAGAGGAAAACTCACAGAAGCTGAGATTGAACGGGGATATCACCTTGCGTGTCTAACCAACGTACAGGGAGACGTTGAGGTTCGAGTCCCGGTAGAATCCCAAATGGGAGATAGTAAAATTCTCGAGAGGGAAAGACAGATCCCTGCCTGGGGCCATTTTCTATCAGCTCCAGACGTGGAAGTAATGGCAACCGCGTGGAAGCATTTATCTCCCACCAGGAAAATGTTTATGAAGCTTCCGCCACCGACCATTGAAGATAATCTGAGTGACTTGGAGCGGCTGCGCCGTGAGCTCAGCCGCCAAATTTCTCTTAAAGAGGTTGTTATTGATCCTGCAGTATTAAAAAATCTAGCAGTTAATTTGCGGGAGAAAGACTGGCAGATTACTCTGACTTTCTTGGATACTGACGACGGGACATATCTTATACAGGTTGAGCCTGGAAATGCTACCAAGAAAAACTATGCATTAGTAGTTGACGTAGGGACAACAACGGTAATTGCTCAGCTGGTGGATCTTAGTGAAGGTAAAGTAACAGCAAAAGCTTCTAATTACAATGCCCAGATTTCCTATGGAGAGGATGTCATTACCAGGATAATATTTGCCGGTAGAGAAGGTGGGCTGCTCAAGCTGCAGAGCGCAGCAGTAACTACTATTAATAACTTGCTATCCGAATTAGTTCGTAAAGCACAGATCGAGCTTCAAGACATTAGTTATATGGTTGCTGCAGGGAATACCACTATGACACATTTGCTGCTCGGGCTTGATCCTAAATATATAAGAGAGGATCCCTATATTCCCACCATAAGCTCTGTTCCACTATTAAAGGCCCGTGATCTGGGAATCAGTCTCCTTGAGAGTGTTTATCTTTACTGTTTTCCAGGAGTTGCAAGTTACGTGGGAGGAGATATAACGGCCGGTATTCTTGGTTCAGGGGTTTTCCAGTCAGACAAACTCACTCTCTATATAGATATTGGGACTAATGGAGAGCTGGTGTTGGGCAACCGTGATTGGCTGGTCTCCTGCTCTTGCTCAGCTGGTCCGGCCTTTGAAGGAGGAGGAATCAGAAATGGAGTAAGGGCAACCAGAGGTGCAATTGAGCAGGTCCGAATAAGCCGCGAGACTCTGGAACCAATGATTCTTACTATTGGACAATCTAAGCCAGGAGGAATTTGCGGAAGTGGACTAATCGACGTTGTGGCCGAATTGTTCTTATCGGGAATTATCAATCAGAAAGGAAAGTTCAATACAGAGCTAAAGACTCCAAGGATACGGATGGGAGAAAATGGTGCAGAATATGTACTGGTCTGGGCGGAAGAAGCAGGGATTGGCCGAGATATTACAATTTCCGAGGTTGACTTGGATAACCTGATAAGGGCTAAAGCTGCGATTTATGCTGGCATAACTATACTAACTGAAAGCGTAGATGTAAAGATTCCGGACATTGAGAGGATTATCATTGCAGGTGCTTTTGGAAACTATATTGAGATTGATAAGGCTATGATTATAGGTTTGCTTCCAGAAGCAGACAGCGAAAGATTTATTTTTATCGGAAATGGATCACTTATGGGAACAAGAGCAGTGGCTCTCTCCAGAGCGTTGCAGAAAGAGGCGGAAAAGATTGCCAGGAAGATGACCTATTTAGAGCTGAGCGTAAATCCGGCCTTTATGGATCGCTACATATCGGCACTCTTCCTTCCTCATACTAATATGGACGCTTTTCCGAAAGTGATGGGAATGATTAGGGAGCATAGAGCATAGAGCGAAGAGCAGAGAGCAGAGAGATATGAATTTTCTCTAAGCTCTAAGCTCCTAGCTCTAAGTTATTAGCAACAGGGGGTTTTTAATTTGAGTTTTACTATAGCTGTAGCCGGGAAAGGCGGGACCGGCAAAACTACTCTCGCAGGTCTGATTATTCGCTATCTGCTGGGAAAGGGTCAGAAACCAATCTTGGCCCTGGATGGCGATGTTAATTCTAACCTTCAAGACGTACTGGGAGTAGAAGTGGAAAACACTGTTGGTCAGGTAAGGGAGGATGTGCTGGAAACACTAAATACTCTTCCTGCCGGTATGACTAAAGAGTCATATATGGAGCTTAAACTGCAGCAGGCATTAGTTGAGGCAGAGGGGTTTGACCTTCTGGTAATGGGAAGACCTGAAGGACCAGGATGTTATTGCTACGCAAATTCTATTTTTCGAAAATATATAGATCTGATTATTAGCAATTATAAGTTCATAGTAATGGATAACGAAGCGGGAATGGAGCATCTCAGCCGCCACACTACTCAAGACGTAGATCTTCTTCTAATAGTCTCTGATCCTACAGTTAGAGGTATTCAGAGTTCGGCACGCATAAATTCACTTGTAGATGAGCTGAAGCTAAGGATAACGGAACGGTTTCTTATAATTAACCGCACACCTGAGAAACTTCCTCCTTCTCTGATTGAAGAGGTTGAGAAGTCAAAGATGAAACTGATAGAAAATATCCCTGAAGATAAATGGATTTCTGAATATGATTTAGTGGGGGAACCTCTAGTCAATCTTCCGGTAGTCTCTCCAGCGGTTAAAGCTGTTACCGAGATTATGGAAAAAGTTCAGGCAATTGAATATGAAGTAAAGCGAGGTGCTTGAGATGTCAGCGAAGTTGATTGATGGAAAAGAAATTGCTAAAGAGCTTAAGGCTGAAATGACTGAGGAAGTAAAACAGTTGCAGAAGGAAAAAAATATTACTCCAGGGCTGGCAGTGGTAATCGTGGGAGAAGATCCCGCTTCGCAGGTCTATGTGCGTAACAAAGAAAAGAGCTGTGCCGAAGTGGGAATCTATTCAGAGAAGCACGCGCTCCCCGTTGACACGAAAGAAAAAGAGCTCATAGCATTGGTTTCGAAGTTAAATGAAGATTCTAAAATACACGGTATTCTGGTTCAACTCCCCCTTCCTGAACAGATTGATGAGAAAGAGGTACTGTATGCAATAGATCCTGATAAAGATGTTGATGGTTTTCATCCAGTTAATGTGGGCCGGTTGATGATTGGTGAGCCTTTATTTCCCCCCTGTACTCCAAATGGAATTATGGAGCTTCTCAGGAGGACAGAGATAGGGATTGAAGGAAAGAGAGCTGTAGTAGTTGGGCGGAGCAATATTGTGGGGAAACCAGTTGCCTTAATGTTACTGAAGGAGAATGCCACTGTTACCGTGTGTCACTCCCGAACCAGGGATCTCAGCCAGGTAGCTGCCTCTGGAGATATTCTTGTGGCGGCTGTTGGTAAACCCAAGATGGTTACTGCAAATATGGTGAAAACGGGAGCAGTGGTTATAGATGTGGGTGTAAATAGGCTTGAAGGCAAGTTAGTGGGAGACGTTGACTTTGATGCAGCAAAGGAAAAAGCAGGCTGGATTACCCCTGTTCCGGGTGGAGTAGGTCCAATGACTATAACCATGCTTCTAAAAAATACGGTAAAAGCAGCATCTTTGGCACAAAAATAGCAGATACCATAATTTGACATTATAATATATAGTCATTATTATATAAGAATATATATTATATGCTACCTTGTATAGAATGGAGAAAAGGTATTGGAAGAGAACTTTAAGAAACTGAGGCAGGAGGGTTTTCGACTTACGCCTCAAAGAGCATCAATTATGAAGTTTATGAGAGATAATTTGAGCCACCCTACAGCAGAAGAAATTTTCAACCATATAAGAAAAGAGTTTCCGAGCATCAGTTTTAGCACAGTATATAACACCCTGAGAACCTTAAGAGAAGCGGGACTAATAAGAGAACTTTTATACAGCCCCAGCCGTTTTGACAGTAATCTTGAAGATCACTGTCACTTGGTTTGTATCGATTGTAATAAGATTGAAGATTTTGTTTACTCTGATGCTAATAGAATGAAGACCGAGGTAAGTTACCAGACTCGCTTTGAGGTTGAAAGCTGTGACGTAGGTATCTTCGGCCTTTGTCCAGGATGTAGAGATAAAGAACGAGAGTAATTAGGAATTGGAAATTAGGAACTAAGGACTAACTAATAACGAATTACTAATTCCAAATAACGAATAAGGGGAGGTAAAATGGCATATCAGGAACCGGTGGAGAAATATAATAGCAAGATTAGAGAAGTCACGATAGGCAGGGAAAAAACTGTTACAGTCGGCGGAGAAACTACGCTTCCCTTTTATCTTTTTGAAGGGGAGATGCCCCATCGTCCTCTTATAGCTATGGAAGTTTACGATAAAGAACCTCAGAATTGGCCGGATGCGCTGGTAAAAGTGTTGAAAGATGTTATGCCGGACCCGGCCAAATGGGCCAAGAAATGTCAGGATGAATACAAGGCAGATCTTATATGTTTACAGCTGGCAAGCACTGATCCGAATGCTCAGGATACCTCTCCTGATGACGCTCTAGCTACCATAAAGACAGTTCTGGATGCAATTTCAATCCCACTTATTGTATATGGTTCAGGAAATGTGGAGAAAGATGCTGTTGTTTTGAAAAAAGTTGCTGAAGGCACCGAGGGTGAAAATATTGTAATCGGACCCGTAAAGGAAGATAACTACAAGCCAGTAACGGCAGCAGCTCTTGGTTTTAAACATATAGTCGCAGGTGAAACTCCTATAGATGTAAATATGGCAAAACAGCTTAATATCCTTATAACCAATTTGGGATTGGAAGCCGACAAAATTTTAATTGATCCAGCAACTGGCGCCCTAGGTCTGGGACTGGAGTATGCGTATTCTGTTATGGAAAGAGATCGCTTAGCAGCTTTGCAGCAGAACGATAATATGATGCAAATGCCTATTATATGTAATTTAGGAAAGGAAGCATGGAAAGCCAAAGAGGCGAAAGTCAGTGAAAAAGAAGAGCCCGGTTGGGGAGATGAAGTGAAACGGGGCATTCTCTGGGAAGCCGTTACTGCTGTCAGCTTGCTGGTAGCGGGAGCAGATATATTGATTATGAGACACCCGGAGGCTGTAAAGTTGGTGCGAGGAGTAGTTGAGAAGTTGATGGAGAAGGCGTAGGTATAGCTCATGGCTGATCGCTGAGAAGATACAAAGAAGAATGGTTCAAGGATTCTAGGATTCAAGAGGGCAAGTGAACGCTAGGTTTAAGAAGACCTTTCCACTCGAATCCTGGAACCCTCGAATCCTTGTATGAGTAAATTCTTGGAGACGAATTGAGAAAGGGGATATGATAGATGCCTGAAAAACAGGAGAAACAAAAGAAAACCATAGATCCAGCAGCTTTAGAGATGCTTAAAAAAGCTGAAAAAGCTGGCATTTCTACTATGTTTAACCGAGTAGATGAGGTAAAACCCTGCCCCATAGGGGCCGAAGGAAGCTGCTGTCGCGTCTGTGCTATGGGTCCCTGCCGGATGACAGGGAAGGATAAAGAGCAAAAGACTGGAGTATGTGGAGCAACCCTTGATACAGTTGCTGCACGCGGTTTTGCCCGTCAGGTGGCTGCAGGAGCTTCTGCACACTCTGACCATGGGAGAGACGTTGCCCTCACTTTGTTAGCGGCAGCTCGAGGCGAGGCGCCCGGTTACGAGATAAAAGATTTTCCAAAGTTGTTGAAGGTAGCTGAACTACTGGGCGTCAAAGTCGATGACCGCAAGACAGAAGAGATCGCCGCTGATGTGGCTCTCAGGGCTCTCGAGGAGTTTGGTAGACAGACAGGAGAGGTAATGTATGCTTCCAGGGCTCCTAAAAAGAGACAGGAACTCTGGGCTAAGCTGGGCCTTACACCCAGAGGAGTAGACCGTGAAATCGTTGAGATGATGCATCGTACTCATGCTGGTACTGACCAGGATGCTGAACATATACTTGACCAGGCCATGCGTACATCCTTATCCAGTGGATGGGGCGGAAGCATGCTGGCAACGGACCTGCAGGATATACTCTTTGGAACACCGATACCTTTGCGCTCCAAAGCAAATCTTGGTGTGCTAAAGAAGGACCAAGTCAATATTGTGGTTCATGGGCATGAGCCGACTCTCTCGGAGAAACTTGTAGATGCAGCTCAGGATAAAGAGATGATCGAGCATGCAAAGAAGAAGGGTGCCAAGGGGATCAATCTAGCGGGAATCTGTTGTACCTCTAATGAGATACTTATGCGCAGAGGTATTCCCCCGGCAGGAAATGTTTTACACCAGGAATTAGCAATTCTTACTGGTGTGGTCGATGTTATGGTTGTAGATGTCCAGTGCACTTTCCAGGGGCTTGCCAAAGTTGCTTCCCAGTACCATACAGAACTTATAACAACTTCGCCGAAGGCTAAAATACTGGGAGCAACCCATATTGAGTTTGATCATCATCGCGCTCCTGAAATTGCTAAAGAGATTGTAAAGCGTGCCATCGACAATTTTTCCAATCGTAAGGAGGTCCACATTCCCAAGTTTTCCAACAATCTCATAGCAGGTTTTTCCCACGAATACATTAGATATATGTTAGGTGGAATCCACCGGGCATCTTTCCGGCCGCTGAATGACAATATTATCAACGGCCGTATCAGAGGATTGGCCGGGGTAGTCGGTTGCAACAATCCTCGAGTTGTTCAGGATGAGAACATTATCCATATTGTGAGAGAGCTGATAAAGAACGATGTGCTGGTTGCCGTAACCGGGTGCAGTGCTACAGCAAGCGGCAAGCACGGTCTGCTCACTCCAGAAACTATGGAGTTAGCAGGAGATGGTCTCAAGGAAGTATGCGAAGCTGTAGGAATGCCTCCCGTTCTACATCTAGGGTCCTGTGTGGATAATTCCAGAATACTCACGGTTCTCGCAGAAGTAGTAGAAGAGGGTGGACTTGGTGAAGATATAAGCGATCTTCCCGCCGTAGGCATTTGTCCAGAATGGTATTGTGAAAAGGCATTGGAGATAGGCGTTTACTGTGTGGCCTCAGGTGCATATGTGCTTTTTGGTGGTGTGTCTTCACCTGTTTCAGGAAGTCAAGTAGTCTCTGAGCTGATTACAAAAGGATGGGAGAAGAAAGTAGGGGGAAAACTGGAGTTTTACGCCGATCCACAAACCATAGTAGAAAAAGCACTGGCTCATATTGATGCGAAGAGGAAAGCTTTGAAGATCGATGTTGCCAAGGAAAGAGTTCTTTACGATATGGAGATGAGGAGGGAGTTAAGTGTCTAAGATAATTGCCTCTGCTGCAATTCGTGGAGCCCACTCCATTGTCAATAAAGCTGAAAAGGAGCTAAAAAGGGCTATTGACGCAAAGGGACCTAATGAGAAAGTAGAATTCCCCAATACTGGATACTATTTGCCGGTTATCTATGGGCTTACCGGGCGGGAAATTGAGAAGATTTCGGATATGGAGTCGGTACTTAAACAAGCCAAAGAGCTTTTGCCGGAAATACCAAGTGATAATCTTTGGTTGCCATATCTGGGACCCACTTTGGATGCTGGTATTGCAACACTCTTTGCTGAGGAGATTATAGAAGCTCTCCGTTATGTAATGGGGCCCTCTCCTGTTAGTGAGCTGTGGCTGGGAGCGGCCGATGATGTGATTATGCGGGCAAGGGGTATTGAGTTTGTAGATGGTTCGGCACCTGGTTTTGCAGCTGTGGTAGGAGCAACTCCTACCGATGAACTGGCCGTTACTCTTGCTCGGGAGATGCAGGAGAAATATCTCTACGTTTTTATGGCCGGTCAACATAAGGGCGTGGCTTTTGGCGAGCAGCTTGCCAACCAGGATGTGCAGTTAGGGTGGGACACCCGTTTGGTGCCCTTTGGAAAAGAAGTTTATAGCCAAATTTACTCATTGGGATTCGCTACCCGAGCGGCCATGGCATTTGGAGGAGTACAACCGGGAGATTTCACTCGGATCCTCCGTTATAACAAGAATAGAATCTTTGCATTTGTCCTAGCACTGGGTGAGGTAACTGATGAGTGGTATGCAACGGCTGCTGGAGCAATATCCTATGGATTTCCCACCATTGCTGACAGTAATATCCCACAGATACTTCCCACAGGGGTATGCACCTATGAACATGTAGTCTCCAATATTCCTCATGACAAGATTATAGCCAAGGCCATAGAAGTTAGGGGTTTAAAGATTGCCGTTACTAAAGTACCCGTTCCAGTTGCCTATGGCCCGGCCTTCGAAGGAGAACGAATCCGCAAGGAAGAAACCTACGTAGAATTCGGTGGGCAGAAATCTCCTGCCTTTGAGTTATTAACGATGAAGGATATATCGGAGGTCGAAGATGGAAAGATTGAAGTAATAGGACCGGAGATAGATGATATGAAGGAAGGAACTGCGGTTCCACTAGGCATTGTAGTCAATGTGGCTGGCCGCAAGATGCAGCCTGACTTTGAATCTATCCTGGAAAGACAGCTCCATCATTTTATAAACGGTGGAGAGGGTGTCTGGCATATGGGCCAGCGCAATCTGATATGGATGAGAATCAGTAAGGGAGCTAGGGCCAAGGGATTTAAGATAAAGGACTTTGGTGAAATTTTAATAGCCAAGTTGAAAGCTGACTATTCTGCTATTATCGATAAAGTACAGATTACCATCTATACGGAAGAAAAACCGGTTAAAAAACTGATAGAAGAAGCAAAGAAACTGTATAACCAAAGGGATGAAAGAGTGGCGGGACTAAAGGACGAAAATGTGGATACCTTCTACTCCTGTACTCTATGTCAGTCCTTTGCTCCTAATCACGTTTGTATTATCAGCCCGGAGAGGCTGGGTCTCTGTGGAGCATATAACTGGCTGGACGGTAAGGCTGCCTATGAGATAAATCCAACAGGAGGCAACCAGCCGGTGCCAAAGGGAGAGACTATTGACGAAGTCAAGGGACAGTGGAAAGGCATAAATGAATTTATATACAACAAATCTAATAAGAACATTGACAAATTCAATGCCTACTCTATGATGGAAGAGCCAATGACCAGCTGTGGTTGCTTTGAGTGTATTGTGGCAATACTGCCCTTAACTAATGGAGTTATGGTGGTTAACAGGGAGTACTCGGGAATGACTCCCTCGGGTATGAAGTTCTCCACACTTGCTGGTACGGTAGGTGGGGGAGCGCAGACTCCCGGTTTTATTGGAGTTGGCCGGCAGTATATAACCAGCGAAAAGTTTATCTCTGCAGATGGTGGATTTACCCGTCTAGTCTGGATACCAAAAGAACTGAAGGATCAGTTAAGACCGATGCTGGAAAAAAGAGCAAAGGAAGTCGGACAGCCTGATTTTGTAGATAAGATAGCGGATGAGACGGTTGCGGTAACTGAAGAAGAGGTTCTTGCTTTTATGGAGAAGGTAGGACATCCTGCTTTAGCTCTGGTACCAATGCTCTAGTAAAAGTTAGCCGTTCACGGTTCACCGTATACTAATGTCGGCGAACTGCGAACGGTGAACGAAATCGACAGAAAGGAGATACGTAGTGGCGCTTACAGGACTTGATATCTACAAATTACTTCCCAAAACAAACTGCGGAGAGTGTGGTTTTCCTACCTGCCTTGCTTTTGCTATGAGGTTAGCTGCGGGACAAGCAGAACTCGAGACCTGTCCGTATGTTTCCGAGGAAGCTAAAGCAAAACTTACTGAAGCATCGGCACCACCCATTAAACTTATAACTGTTGGTACTGGAGATAAATCTTTTAAGGTAGGGGAGGAGCAGGTACTCTTCCGTCATGAAAAAACTTTCTATAATCCCTGCGGCTTTGCTTTACTTATTGAAGATAGTATGAGCGATGAGGAGAAGGAAGAAAGGATAAATCAATTAAAGAAGACGCAGTTTGAAAGGATTGGACAACTTCTGCGAGCTGACTTGGTCGCACTCAAGGATACAAAAGGTGACGCTACCGGCTTTGCGAACTTGGTTAAAAAGGTATCCAGCTCAATAGACTTTCCTATGGTTCTAATGAGCCAGAAGGCTGAGGTTCTTAAAAGCGCACTCTCGCATTGTGCTGATAAAAAGCCGTTATTATATGCAGCAACTAATGATAACTATGAGGCTTATGTCAATCTCGCTAAAGAAAACAACTGTCCCCTGGTTATTTCTGCAAAAGACCTGGAAACACTAGTTTCTCTTTCCGACAAGGTAGCGGAAGCCGGGGTAAAGGATATAGTCCTTGATCCGGGATCAAGAACCGTAAGCTCGACACTACGCAATCTAATATTCATTAGGCGTTCAGCTTTAACCAAAAAACTTCGATCGCTGGGCTATCCGATCATAACTTTCCCGGGCGAGGGTGCTGAGGATATTATGGAAGAGACCTTAGCGGCTTCCATCTACGTAATGAAATACGGAGGCATTATTGTACTCAATAGTCTTGAGCCCTGGAAAGCATTGCCTCTATTTGTTTTGCGGCAAAATATTTACACTGATCCGCAGCAGCCTATGCAGGTTGAGCAAAAGGTCTATGCAATTAACAATCCCACTGAGACCTCTCCTGTGCTTCTAACTACTAACTTTTCTCTAACCTACTTTATGGTTTCAGGAGAAGTGGAATCCAGCAAAGTTCCTTCCTGGCTCTGTGTTATGGATGTAGAGGGACTTTCTGTGCTTACCGCTTGGGCAGCAGGTAAATTCGTTCCCGAAAAGATAGCTCCATTCATTAAGAAGTCAGGGATTGAAGAGAATGTAAAGCACCGCACACTTATTATACCCGGCTATATAGCTCAGATTAGCGGCGAGTTGGAAGATGAACTGGGTGACAAATGGAAAGTACAGGTGGGGACCAGAGAGGCAGGAGATATCCCTGCATTCCTGAAACAGTGGAAAGCATAGTAAATAATAGGACAACTAAATGACTTAGCTCTGGACGGTGAACAGTCAACAGTGAACGGTAAACCAATGGAAAATATACTTTTTCCCCGCGCAAGCTCTCTACAAGGAGAGCTTGCAACGCCATGTAGGGCGGCTTGCCCTATACATACCGACGTGCAGGGATATGTTTCCCTTATTGCTCAAAAAGATTTTCAAGGAGCACTGGAACTGATTGAAGAGGCCAACCCTCTTCCCGCTGTATGTGGATGGATTTGCTTTCACCCCTGCGAGGATAAATGCCGGAGGCTTCCCGTAGATGAGGCTTTGGCTATCGCTGCCCTTAAGCGTGCAGCAGTTGAGCTGGCTAAGCGCAAAGTCTCGAAACTCAAACCCAAAAAGAGGAAGAGCAAAAAGGTTGCCGTGATTGGAGCAGGAGCCTCGGGATTAGCGGCTTCACGTGATCTGGCTCTCTTGGGATATGATGTTACTGTTTTTGAAAGACTCTCTGAGCCTGGCGGTGCTCTGCGGGCCGGAATTCCTGCTTACCGTCTCCCAAAGGATGTACTAGCTGCTGATATCGGGGAGATTGAAAAGCTGGGCGTTTCCATTAAAACAGGTATCGAGATCGGAAAAGTTCTTTCAATTGAGCAGCTCCTGGATAAAGGTTATGATTCGGTGTTAATCAGTGTAGGGCTGTCAAAGAGCAAAGCGCTTCCTAATCTCGAGAAGAACCTGAAGGGCGTAATACTTGCTATTCCCTTTCTAACGGCAGTAAACTTCGGTCACCCGCTACCTATAAGTAAGCGGATTGCTGTTATCGGAGGGGGAGATGTTGCCATAGATGCAGCGCGAACTGCTCTCCGTCTGGGAGCGAAGGATGTATGCCTGGTTTACCGTCGCAGCGAGCGGGAAATGCCCGCGCGTTTGGAGGAGCTCGACCATGCCAGGGAAGAAGGTATCAATTTTAAGACCCTTACTTTACCTACAAAAGTAATGGGCTCAAACGGGTGCGTTGAGGCAATGGAGTGTTTGCAGATGGAGCTAGGCGAGCTTGATGAGTCCGGAAGGCCCTGTCCTATACCTGTAGATGGTTCACAGTTTACCATTGAAGTAGAGGGAGTGATTGTTGCTATCGGTCAAGAAGCTGATCTATCTTTTGTTGAAGGTTCAAAGATTGAGCTTAACAAAAGAGGTCAGTTGAAGGTTGATCCTTTACGACAGGTAACATCACTTCCCGGAGTTTTTGCCAGCGGGGAAGTGATAACTGGACCCGGTGCCGCTATTGAAGCTATCGCTTCAGGCAAGAAAGCAGCCGTACTTATAGATGCGTACCTGGAAGGTGTCAATTTAGAAGAGATTAAGTTTGAGGAGCTAATTCCTTTAGGAGAACTGCCACAGGATACTGCCAAGAAAATTAAGAAGATGGGAAGAGCCGCAATGCCTATGGTTTCTTTGAGTAAGAGGGTTTCCGGTTTTGATCCAGTGGAGCTTGGGTTTTCAAGCAATTTAGCTGGTAATGAAGCCCAGAGGTGTCTTAACTGTCTTGCTGGGGCCGAGCTAATTGAAGATAAATGTGTTGCGTGCCTTACCTGCCAGCGGGTTTGTCCGTTTGAGGCTGCTTATGTTACGAAGGGGCGGGCTGACTTTGAGTTGGAGAAATGCCAGGCCTGCGGTCTATGCGCAGCCGATTGTCCGGCGGATGCCATATCTATGCGCCGCTTTGACATGGAGTTGCTATTGGTCAAGATGAATAAAGCTTTAAAGAAAAAAGGGTCATCGGTGCTGGTATTTAATTGTGCCTATCTTCCTATAGGAGAAGAACTTTCTGATGTTACATCAGTGGAAGTGCTGTGTCCCGGCAGGCTGGATGCAAACCTGCTCCTCAGGGGATTTGAGCTTGGCGCTGATGGTATACTTCTTTCCCTCTGCCCTGATGATCAATGCCGCTTTATTAAAGGAGCAGAGAGGTTGAAAAGGCGGGTAAGTTATGCCCAGAAGCTTTTGGAAGAAATTGGCCGGGGCACCGGCTGTATCAGTTTCTACACTCCTTCTCCGGAAGGTCTTGCTGAAGCAATTGCCAGAATGAAAATGAGAGGATGAGATTAGGATGATTACGGGAGAAAGAAAGCCCTTTTCTGAAATAAAGAGAATGGTTGAAGGAAATAAAAAGATTCTAGTTGCTGGTTGCGGTACCTGCGTAACCGTTCATTCAGCTGGAGGAGAAAAGGAAGTTGGATTACTTGCCTCTCAAATTCGCCTGGAAGTAGGTTTGGAAAAAGTTAAAGTTACCGAGAAGACAGTACAGCGACAGTGTGAGTGGGAGTTTGTTGACGAGCTGAAAGATGATGTAGAAGATGCTGATATTGTTATCTCAATGGCCTGTGGAGCGGGAGTACAAGCTCTGGCTGAGAAATATCCGCATAAAAGAGTAATACCCGCCCTGAATACTACTTTTCTGGGGATAACTGAAGAACCTGGTGTTTGGTCTGAGAGGTGCGTGGCCTGCGGAGACTGTGTGCTCGAGATTACGGGTGGCATCTGCCCGGTAGCGCGATGCGCCAAAAGTTTGTTAAACGGGCCGTGTGGTGGTTCTCAGGATGGGAAATGCGAAGTATCATCGGATATACCATGCGCCTGGCAGCTTATCTATGACCGTCTTAAAAGCATGGGGGACATAGAATCAATGGAAAAAATCTATTCTCCTAAAGATTGGTCAAAGGACCGGGACGGCGGCCCACGTAGAATTGTAAGAGAGGATCTGAAAGTATGAAATCAGGTAGCCACCTAGAGGAGATTCTAATCTCAGGGAAATTTGCAGTAACTGCTGAGCTGGGTCCTCCCAAGGGTGCCGATGGTGACGTAATTCGTCATAAAGCTGATATACTTAAAAGTTTTGCTGATGCTGTAAACATCACTGATTGCCAGACAGCGATTGTGAGACTTTCCAGCATCGCCGCAGCAGCTGTTTTGATTGACTATGGGCTTGAGCCGGTAGTTCAGATGACCTGCCGGGACAGAAACCGGATTGCGATCCAAAGCGACCTTTTAGGAGCGGCTGCTCTAGGGGCAAAGAATCTTCTTTGTCTTACCGGGGATCATCAGAAATTTGGAAATCATCCCGAGGCAAAGGGAGTGTTTGATCTCGATTCCATTCAGCTTATTGCGATGATTAAGGCAATGAGGGACGAAAAGAAATTCCTGAACGGTGAAGAGATGGAATTTGAACCGCGCTTTTTCATAGGGGCTGCAGAGAATCCCTTTGCCGATCCCTTTGAGTTTCGAGCAGCTCGTTTGAAAAAGAAGGTTGCCGCAGGAGCTGATTTTATACAAACACAAATAGTTTTTAACGTGGACAAGTTATCTGCCTGGATGGAGGAAGTTCGTAAATTAAATCTGCACAAGAAAACGTATATACTGGCAGGAGTGTCACCTATAAAATCGGTGGGCATGGCCAGGTATATGAAGAATAATGTTCCCGGTATGGACGTACCTGATGAGATTATTGAGAGGCTTAAAAGCGCAGAGGATACGAAGGCTGAAGGAATTGAGATATGCGTAGATATAATTAAACAGGTGCAGAAGATTGAAGGTATAGCTGGAGTTCATGTTATGGCTATAGAGTGGGAAGAAGCGGTGCCAAAGATAGTTGAAAAAGCAGGGTTGCTTCCCCGCCCTAAGTAGAAGTCGAGAGTCAGGGAACAATGGTCAAGAGTGTAGTCTGAAGGGAAGCCTGGCGATTAGGCGACTGGATGACTACCAATGATGCACATAGCTGATGGCTCCCAGCTAAAAGATAAGGATGAGCGGAATTTTAGGTCCTCAGAGTATATTCAAAAACTGGAGCCTGCAAGAGGTAGAGTGCTCTTCAGGTCACTAAGAAAGGGACTATTCTGAGGTGCTAAAAGGAATCAAGATTGCCATAAGTGACTCTCTTATTATTGTCATTGCGAGCCCGCAGGGCGTGGCAATCTCAAATCTGTAGGTTTCGAGTAAGACATTAGGGGTTACTCGTTATCTTCATTGTAGTGATGAATGGAATGAAGATTGCCATAAGTGGAAAAGGAGGAGTAGGAAAAACTACCATAGCTGCTAGCCTTGCGCGTTACTATGCAGAGCAGGGCTATAAAATCCTTGCCGTAGATGCTGATCCTGATGCTAACCTTGCTTCGTCTATTGGAATGACAGATACGGAGCTAAGAGAGGTGGTCCCTCTTTCTCAGATGAAGGAGTTGGTAGAGGAAAGAACGGGGGCAGGCTCTGATCCGGTAGGCCTGTTTAAGCTCAACCCGAAGGTTGATGACATCCCGGAGCGGTTCAGTATTCAGAAGTTCGGGATTAGACTGTTAGTGATGGGTGGAGTTCAACGTGGAGGTTCAGGTTGTATTTGTCCAGAGAGCAGTCTACTTAGAAATTTGATTCGCCATCTGCTTATCGAGAGAGAAGAGATAGTAATAATGGATATGGAGGCGGGAATTGAGCATTTGGGCCGGGGTACCGCTGATTCGGTAGACATACTAATAATTGTGGTTGAACCGGGAGAAAGCAGCATTAAGACTGCGCAGTCCATCAAGGAGCTGGCATCCGATTTAGGAATTAAAAGAATTTATGTAGTTTTCAACAAAATTGGCGGCAAGAATGAGAAAAATCATTTAAAAAAGGTATTGAGTGATTTTAAGTGGTTGGGCTCTGTAAGAGCTAGTTCTAAGATAAGACAGGCAGACCTTAAGGGAATACCGCCCTATGAAGCTGATGGTGAATTTGCCAAGGATATAGAAAATTTGGCTAAAGAGCTATGGAAGGCTACCGTGTAGGCAAGGGGCTTGTCTCCTTCCGAAACTTACTAAGGAGGCGTAAGCATCGCAATTTTTATTCCTAAATGCGCAGCAACTGTTATCGGCAGCATGCCCCACAAAGACCCTGAAGAAGCATGTAGGATTGTCTTCGGGAATCTGACTGAATTACCAGCATGGCCGCAGCTACCTAATAGATCATTTCTGGAAAGTATGTATGTTCAATGTGCTGAGGGTATGCCCGGGGTCATCGTAGAGGAAGAAGAGAAGAAAATATATTTTGATACTTCTCGAGATTTCACGTCAAAGATAGAAAAATTTTACGAGAAGTACATCACTGGCAATCTTGATTATTTCGGCATAAGCGAGAATTATGCTCAGGGGCTATATTGTTTCTTAAAGGAGTTGGAAAAAAGAGAAAGTGAAGTCAAATGGCTTAAAGGTCAGATTACCGGACCCATAACTTTTGGGCTTACTGTTGCAGATGAGAAGAAGCAGGCAGTGATATATAATGAGCAACTTATGGATACGGTGGTGAAAGCTCTGGCAAGAAAGGCGCATTGGCAGGAGAAAAAATTAAAAGAGATTTATCCTGACGCTCAAACCATAATTTTTCTGGATGAGCCATATTTGCGGGCTTACGGCTCGGCTTATGTGAGTGTGAGCAGAGGAGATGTAATTAAATATATAAACGAGTGTTTTTCTGAGCTAGAAGGATTGAAGGGTGTACATGTCTGCGGCAATACCGATTGGAGTATGATTGCTGAAACAAGCACCGATATTATCCACTTCGATGCATATGATTATACCAAGAATCTGGCTTTGTATCCCAAAGAGATAGGAAGCTTCTTGGACAGAGGAGGGGCTCTTGCCTGGGGCATAGTGCCAGCTGCTTTTCCAGAGCCTGATCGGATCGCCAGAGAAAGCATTGAAAGCCTGCTGGAGAGATTTGATCAGGCACTAGAGCTTATTGCTTCCAAGGGTTTTGAAATTGGGAGACTGCTTGAAGCAAGCTTGATTATGCCGACTTGTGGGACCGGAGCAATGTCAGAAGAGCTGGCAGAAAAGAGTTACAAATTGACCAATCAGCTCTCAAAAGCAATAAGAGAAAAGTATTTTAACTAGATTAAAGGATTCAGGGAACCAGGGAACTGAGGATTCGAGGGAAATATGTCACGTGAATCCTTGAACCTCGGAATCCTTGAATCATATTTAGCATTTCATCAAAAGAAGTGTAAAGAATGGCTAAGAAACAAGATTTCAAAAAATTAAATCAAATACTTGATAAATACAAAGGTGAGAAGGGCACCCTAATTACCGTCTTGCAGGAAGCTCAGCATGCCTACGGGTATCTTTCGGAGGAGATTCTTGAGTATATCGCTAATCACACCGGTGTGAAGCTTAGCCAAATCTACGGGGTGGTCACTTTTTACGGTCAATTTCGGCTCCATCCCGGCGGAAAACATATGATTAAGGTGTGTCACGGTACTGCTTGTTACGTAAGTGGAGCGGCAAAAATTTCTGACGACATTTCGAGTGAGCTGGAAATTGAGATTGGAGAGACTACCAAAGACGGTATTTTTTCTTTGGAGACGGTTGCTTGTCTGGGAGCATGCGGGCTTGCTCCTGTGATGATGATAAACAAGAAGACGTACGGAAGACTAAATTCAGAGAGCGCAACAGAGGCTATTAAGAAAACAGTGAGAAGAGAACCCAAGCAGAAGGAAGTTGAATGAACAAAAGGGCTGAAAACCCCAAAACTAATGATAAAGAGATTCTAATCTGCGCTGGAACAGGCTGCGTTTTATCGGGCTCTTTGGACGTCGAAGAGGCTTTTTCCCAGGAGTTGGGGCGTAAGAAACTTACCAAAGATATTGGGATAAAGCTTACCGGCTGCCACGGGTTTTGCAGTAAAGGGCCGATAGTTGTAATCCAGCCAGAGGGGATATTTTACCCGCAGACTACGATAGAGAACGTGCCTCGTATAGTTGAAGAGCATCTGATTGCTGGTGACGTAGTGAGGGAGTTTTTATATTCTCACCCGAAAACAGGAAGGAAAATTCCGCTCTATAAAAATATCGATTTCTATAAAAACCAGGAACGAATTGTCCTTCGGAACTGTGGAAAAATTGATCCGGAAAACATAGAGGAGTATATAAGGAGTAATGGTTATAAAGCTTTGGCCGGTGTGCTTGCAGATTTCTCTCCACAACAATTAATTGAGGAGATTAAAAAGTCGGGTCTCCGTGGAAGAGGGGGCGCAGGTTTTCCTACCGGTATGAAATGGCAATTCGTTAAGGACGTTCAAGCTGATAAGAAATATGTTATCTGCAATGCTGATGAAGGAGATCCCGGAGCATTTATGGACAGGAGTGTGTTGGAAGGAGATCCCCACAGTGTTATCGAGGGAATGGCTATAGCTGGTTATGCGATTGGATCTGATGAGGGTTACATCTATGTTCGTGCGGAATACCCGCTTGCGGTAAGAAGGCTTCGGATTGCCTTAGAACAGGCGAGAACATCAGGATTTCTAGGTAAAAACATTCTCGACTCCAATTTTTCCTTTGATATCAATATTAAAGAGGGAGCAGGTGCGTTTGTATGCGGTGAAGAGACGGCGCTCATAGCTTCCGTTGAGGGTAGGAGGGGAATGCCGAGAGTTCGCCCACCTTTTCCGGCGCATTCAGGTCTATGGCAGATGCCTACCTGCGTCAACAACGTGGAGACTCTTGCTAATGTTCCCTGGATAGTATTGCAGGGAAGTAAGAAATTTAATTCTCGCGGCACCGAGAAGAGTAAAGGAACTAAAATATTTGCAGTTACGGGAAAAGTTAAAAATAGTGGACTAGTTGAGGTACAAATGGGTACTACGCTGAGAGAAGTAATCTTTAATGTCTGCGGTGGAGTTAAAGATACCAGTGAATTCAAGGCCGTTCAAATAGGAGGTCCATCAGGTGGATGTTTGCCCAAAGATTTTTTAGATACACCGATTGACTATGAGTCGCTGGTTGCTACTGGCGCCATTATGGGTTCCGGTGGCATGGTGGTTATGGATGATAAAACCTGTATGGTAGATTTAGCCAGGTTCTTCCTTACCTTTACTCAACGAGAATCGTGTGGAAAGTGCGTGCCCTGTCGGTTGGGAACTAAACGGATGCTTGAAATGCTGGATCAGATAACTAAGGGAGAAGCAGATGAAAATACGATTGATAATCTGGCACAGCTGGCACGGGACGTAAAGATATCCTCTCTTTGCGGACTTGGACAGACTGCGCCCAACCCGGTGCTAACTATGCTGAAATATTTTCGTCCCGAATACGAGACACATGTGAAGGAAGGTAAGTGTGAAGCTGGTGTATGCAAAGATCTTCTGTCTGTTATCATTAGCGAGAAGCTATGTACCGGCTGCGCGGTATGTACAAGGCATTGCCCCGTGGGTGCAATTAGTGGAAAGCGAAAAGAAGTCTATCATGTAAATGATGAAAAATGTATCAAATGTCTTATATGTATTGAACATTGTCCTTTTGATGCAATATATCAAGCCTGAATGAGCAGAGAGCGGAGAGCATAGAGCAAGAGTATATAGGAAAAGATTTCTCTAAGCTCTAAGCTCCGAGCTCTGAGCTTTCTGAGAATGGGGAGGAGCAAATGAAAGTAAAGGACATTATGACTAGACGGGTAGTGTCGGTAGGTCCTCGAGCGAGCATTACCGAGACAGCAAGGAAAATGCGCGAGGAAAAGGTAGGCTCTGTGTTGATTGTTCAGAAAGAAAAGTTGGTTGGGCTAATTACTGACCGCCAGATAACACATACGGCAATTGCCGAAGGGATTGATCCAAACAAAGTTGAAGTCAGCGAATATATGTCTGAGGATTTTATTCCGCTAACTCCGGAAATGGATCTGGTGAAAGCCGCGAAGCTTATGCAGGAGCTTGCCATTCGAAGGTTACCGGTAGTAGAAGGAGAGAGACCGGTGGGTATCCTTTCCGTATCCGATATCGCTTTCTTTATCAAGGATTGCATCGACTGCGTCCTGGTTGAAGGTGGAGTAAGGGTTACAAGCAGGAAGAAGAAGCAAAAATTTTAGTTCGCAGTTCGCAGTCGGTAGATGGCAGTTGGTAGATAACAAATATGAAAAACTGTCAACTGACACTTGAAAACTGCGAACTGCTAAAGGTGAACGATGAACGAAATTACACTTACAATCAACAATAGAAAAGTAAAGGCGGAAACCGGTAAAACTATCTTAGAGATAGCCAGAGCCGAAGGGATTTATATTCCCACCCTCTGCCATGATCCAAGATTAAAGCCTTACGGCGCATGCAGGGTCTGTTTGGTAGAAGTAGAGGGAGCTAAGAGCTTTTTGCCAGCGTGCACTACTTTAGTAACTGAAGGAATGGTAGTTAAGACAGACACTGTCTCTCTTTATAAAATTCGAAGGACCGTTATTGAGCTTCTATTATCCGATCACCCTTTGGAGTGTTTGACATGCGAAAGTGTGGGAAGATGCCGCCTGCAGGATCTCGCCTATGAGCTTAACATAGATGAGATAAGATATAGGGGAGAAAAGCACAGCTATACGGTAGAGGACTTTAATCCCTTCATCGAAAGAGATCATAATAAGTGTGTTCTCTGTGGAAGATGTGTGCGCATTTGTACTGAGGTACAAGGGTGCTATGTGTTTGAATTTGCGAATAGAGGCTTTGAAACGGTAACCTCTACACCTTTTGACCGTTCACTTGTGGAAACACCCTGCGTTTTTTGCGGTCAGTGTGTGTCTACTTGTCCGGTGGGTGCACTTACCGGAAAACTTAGAAAGTACAAAGGTAGAATTTGGGAGACACTTCAAACTGTAACAACCTGCCCTTACTGCGGAGTGGGCTGCCGTTTACGGCTTTATGCAAAAAACGGAGAGGTAATTGGCGTATCTGCAGACTTGGAGTTGGGAGTAAACAAGGGTAATCTCTGCGTCAAAGGCCGTTTTGGATATGAGTTTATCAACAATCCTGACAGGCTGAAAGTTCCTCTCATAAAGAAGGAAGGAGAGTTTGTAGAGGCATCCTGGGATGAAGCGCTCAGTTTGGTAGCCGGCAAGTTCTCGGATATAAAGATGAAATATGGAGCAGATGCAATTGCGGGACTAAGCTCAGCGAAATGTACCAATGAAGACAACTATCTCTTCCAGAAATTTATGAGAGCGGTTATCGGTACCAATAATGTAGACCACTGCGCTCGGCTTTGCCATGCTTCAACCGTAACCGGTTTAGCCATGGCTTTCGGAAGTGGGGCAATGACCAATTCTATAGATGATATTGCTGAGGCTGACACAATTCTGGTAACAGGCTCCAATACTACTGAGGCACATCCAGTCCTGGCTCTGGAGATTAAAAAGGCAGTTTGGGACAAGGGTGCAAAGCTTATAGTTGTCGATCCTCGCAAAATTGAGCTTGCTCAAATGGCAGATGTCTGGCTGAGTCAAAAGCCAGGTACGGACGTGGCCGTTTTCAATGGGATGTTAAACGTAATTCTCGAAGAGGGCTTGGTCGATACTGAGTTTATTAGAGAGCGGACCGAGGGCTTCAGCAAATTGAAAGAGATGTTGAGTAGTTACACGCCTGAGAAAGTGGAGAAAATTTCCGGTGTTCCTGCAGAAAAACTCATAGAAGCAGCGCGGCTCTTTGGCCGGGCAGAGAGAGCAAGCATAATCTATTCAATGGGAATTACCCAGCATAGCACAGGAACTGACAATGTGCTGTCTCTTGCTAACCTGGCTATGGCTACAGGGAACATAGGAAAACCCGGAACAGGTGTTAATCCTCTGAGAGGACAGAATAATGTACAGGGCGCATGTGATATGGGAGCGTTACCCAATGTATTCCCTGGTTATCAGTCAGTAGAAAACGAGGAACTGCGTGCTAAATTTGAGGAGCACTGGGACAGTGCACTTCCCGCTAGATCAGGTCTGACCGTTATTGAAATTATGGATGCTGCCTTGAAGCAAGAAGTCAGGGCATTATATATCATGGGTGAAAATCCTATGCTTTCTGACCCTGACATTACGCATGTAAAGAAAGGTCTTGAGAAACTCGATTTTTTGGTAGTTCAGGATATTTTTATGACCGAAACTGCCGAACTGGCTGATGTTGTGCTCCCCGGTGTTACTTTTGCAGAAAAGGACGGCACTTTCACCAATACTGAGCGTAGAATTCAACGGGTAAGAAAAGCAATAGAACCTCCGGGTGAAGCAAAACCGGACTGGCAAATTATATGTGAGCTGGCTAGCAGAATGGGTTACAAGAATATGAACTATAATTCATCTCGGGAGATAGCAGAGGAGATTGCCGGGCTTACGCCTTCCTACGGTGGAATAAGCTACTTGAGATTGGAGAAGGAGGGTCTACAGTGGCCTTGTCCTGATGATGCTCATCCAGGTACCCCGATTCTGCACACTCAAGCTTTTGCCCGGGGAAAGGGTAAATTTTATCCAGTTGAATATAGATCACCGGCGGAAGAAACAGATAAGGATTATCCTCTTATCCTCACTACCGGGAGGTTGCTGTTCCAATTTCATACCGGCACGATGATCAGACGCAACCGGGGAATTGATGAAATTTCTCCTATTGCTCAGGTAGAGATAAATCCTAAAGACGCAAAGAAATATAAAATTGAGAACGGGGATAAGGTAACGCTTGCAACCAGGCGGGGACGAATAGAAGCGAACGCAAGGGTTACGGAAAGAGTTCGGGATGGAGTTATCTTTATGCCATTTCATTTTCGAGAAGCTCCTGCGAATGTACTCACCAATCCCGCTCTGGATCCAATGGCCAAAATTCCCGAACTTAAAGTTTGTGCTGTGAGAATTGAGAAAGCTAAAAAGTAGGGTAGCTAGTGCCTGGTACCTTGTACCCAGTATAATCAAATATTAACGTGACTAGTAACCAGTTAACAAGAACCAGGAACAAAATCCGAAAGGGGAATCTGCATATGCTGATAATTGGAGAAAAGATCAATATTATGTCCAGGACTATTGGTCCAGCTATGAAAGAAAGAAAAGCTAAACCAATCCAGGAGCTTGCAAAAGCACAGGTAGAAGGAGGGGCGGGCATGCTTGATATTAACATTGGCCCGGCAACTAAAGGTGGACCTGAAATGATGGAATGGTTGGTTAAAACAGTTCAAGAAGTAGTAGATGTACCTCTGTCCCTTGATACAACTAATTCGGAAGCAATGGAAGCCGGGCTAAGAGCGCACAAAGGACAGGCGATGATAAATTCTGCCTCCGGCGAGAAGGAACGTATGGAAAGCATGCTTTCTTTAGCTGGTAAGTATAATGCTAAGGTAATAGGGCTAACGCTGAGCGAAGGGGGGATTCCTAGAGACGCTTCAGAACGTTGCATTATTGCAGCAGATATTTTAGGAGCTGCTGCAGTGCACGGGGTGCCAGCAGAAGATTTGTATCTCGACCCCTTAATTCTACCTATCGGTGTTGCCCAACAACAGGCAATCGAGGTCCTGGAAGCTATAAAGATGTTCAAGCAGCTGTCAGATCCCCCACCAAAGACTGTTGTCGGTTTAAGTAACACTTCTAATGGTTCACCCAAAGAAATTCAGAGCATTCTCAATCGCACTTACCTGGTTATGCTTGCCAACTGTGGTCTGGATGCTGCAATTGCCGATGCCATGGACAAAGATTTGATGGACGCTGTAAAAACTATAGCAGTATTTAATAACGAAGTATTATACTGTCACAGCTATTTGGAATAATATAAGATTAGGGTCGCAAGACGCCAGATAAGGGTAGAGTACAAGGACATAAATCTAGCGCAATTTAGGATAGACGGGACGTTCAAGTCCCGTCTTAGTATATGGTTAAAAACCACATATTCATAGCAGAATATATCGTACAATCGCATCTACACTGCCTTTTTGTTATGACTACGTTTAGTTTTTACAACAAGCAGGAAATATTATTGTTTAAGGGAAGAAATAATTGGAATATTTAAATAAAACACTTTGGGTTTAAAGAGGTGAGCGATATGGGAAGGTTTCGCTGGTTGACAATCTTTATCTTGATTATATTATTCTCGATCCTTTTAGGGTTAGTAAACCTCTATACAGAGTGGCTGTGGTTTACGGAAGTAAATTTTGAGTCCATCTTCGTAAAAATCCTATTAACCAAAGTTGCCTTAGGTGCAATATCTGGCTTGCTTTTCTTTGCATTTCTAGTTGCCAATATCCTTATAGCCAGAAGGCTTGCTCCCAAATATTTCCTTCTCGGGCCTGAAGAAACCATAGCAGGTCTAGGAGGATATATGAAGGCTCTTTATGAACGCTATCGGGAGGCTACGGGAAGATATATAACTTATTTTCTTATCCTCGTTGCTGTTTTTATAGCTTTTCTAGCAGGACTTACTGCGGCAGATCAGTGGGATATGATTTTACGATATTTAAACCAGCAGCCCTTTAATCAGGTAGATCCTATCTACAGCAGAGATATTGGTTTTTACGTATTTAGTCTTCCCTTCTATAAGTTTATTCGATCCTTTCTTTTTGTGCTTCTAATCCTTACCTTTATTATCTCCATATTTATACACATTCTTGACGGCGCTGTTGCCTGGAGAAGGGGAAAGGAGATATTCGCTCCTCATGTTAAGGCACACCTTTCCTTTCTGCTAGGCGCACTCCTTATAGTAATAGCGTGGAATTATCAGCTTAGAGCATACAGTTTGCTTTTTTCGCCGCGCGGAGTCGCTTTTGGTGCAAGTTATACCGATATTCATGCTCAGTTACCTGCGCTGCGAATACTCATCTTCATATCCGTTATATCGGCCGTCCTTTTTCTTATAAATATAAGGTTTAGAGGATGGATTCTTCCGCTGGCAAGCGTCTCCCTGCTTATAGCAACGTCCTTAATAGTAGGGACTATTTATCCTTTTATTGTTCAACAGTATCGAGTTTCTCCAAATGAAATTGCAAGAGAAGAACCTTACATTAGGTTAAATATAAAGCTTACACGGGCAGCTTATGGTTTGGATAAAGTAATGGAAAGAGATTTTCCCGCGATAGCCACACTTAAGCCAACCGATATTGAGAAGAATAAAGGCACAACGGGGAATATACGCCTTTGGGACTGGAGACCTTTACAAAAAACGTTTAAGCAGATTCAAGAAATTAGGCTTTACTACAATTTCCATGATGTTGATATTGACAGATACTCAATTGATGGAGAATATCGGCAGGTAGCTCTTTCTACTCGAGAACTTGACGCAAAACAGCTCCCTACCGCTGCACAAACCTGGATAAATCAGCATCTTATATATACACACGGGCATGGTTTGGTAATGAATGAAGTCAACAAGTTGACCACAGAAGGGCTTCCTGAATTACTAATCAAAGATATTCCACCCACTTCTTCTATCAATATAACAATAAAGCGTCCAGAGATTTACTACGGTGAGATTGGGGATGATTATGTGGTAGTCAAGACCGGAGAGAAAGAGCTTGATTATCCTAAGGGTGATACTAATGTCTACACAACCTATCGTGGATCAGGAGGAATTCCCATTAAGTCAGCGTGGAGGAAGGCGGCATTTGCCTGGCGTTTTGGAAGTCTCAAGTTTCTACTGTCGGACAGTATAAAAGACGAGAGCCGAATAATGTTCTACCGCAGGATAGGTGATAGGGTAAGAAAGTCAGCACCTTTCCTGGTTTACGATCGGGATCCTTATATAGTTGTGTCTGATGAGGGAAGATTGTTTTGGATACAGGATGCGTATACTATTACTTCAGGATACCCCTATTCTCAACCCTTCAGCGGACAAGACAACTATATTCGTAATTCTGTTAAGGCGGTAATAGATGCGTATAGCGGTTCTGTAAGCTTCTATGTAATAGATGACAAAGACCCGCTGGTTCTTACCTATCGCAGAGCGTTTCCCAAGCTCTTTAAGTCTTTTGCTGAGATGCCGGATGACCTTAAACGCCATATAAGATATCCGGAAGACCTCTTTTTAATTCAAACCAAGATGTTTAACACCTACCACATGACTGATCCTCAGGTCTTCTACAATAAAGAAGACTTGTGGGTTATTCCAAATGAGATCTTTGATGAACAACAGCAACAAATTGAACCTTACTATGTAATCTTAAAACTCCCGGAGGCAGAGCGTGAAGAGTTCATATTAATGCTACCTTTAACTCCGAAAAATAAAAATAACATGATTGCCTGGTTTTGCGCTAAAAGTGATTTCCCTGACTACGGGGAGTTACAGGTTTTTAAATTCCCCAAGCAGAAGTTGATATACGGTCCAATTCAGATTGAAGCTCGGATCGATCAGGATCCGGAGATTTCTCAGCAGTTCACCTTGTGGGGTCAACGGGGATCACGCATTATCAGAGGGAATTTGCTTGTTATTCCAATTGAAAACTCGGTAATTTATGTTGAACCTTTATATCTGCAGGCGGAACAGAGCGAACTCCCGGAGCTCAAAAGAGTGATACTTGCGTATAGCGATCGGGTGGTTATGGCAGAAAGTCTTGATCAAGCATTCCAGCTTGTATTTGGAAAAGAGGTGCCCGAGGAAAAACCTCCGCCGAAAGAAGAAGCCAGGTCTATTAGCGAACTAATTCAAGAGGCCACCGAACATTTCAATAACGCTCAAGAAGCGATAAGGCAAGGTGATTTTGCCAGGTATGGCGATGAAATAAAAGCGTTAGGAGAATTGCTAAAGCAGTTAAGTGGCCAAACTGGACCTTAAAACTCTGAGCTCAAGGCTCAAGGTTAAAGGCTGAAGTGTCAAGATTTTTCAACAGTCTCTCTTGAGAGACACAAGTAGGCAGTATTTCTTCTTTTAGGGAAAGAATAAACAATTTCTATACCTTGAAGGAGAGATAAATGAGCAAACAATTCCTTTTCTTAGGGGAGAGAAGAAGAGCAATTTCTCTCCCTTGAGTGAGGGATTCAAAAAAGCAATTTCTTTCCCTTTAGGGAGAGACAAACAAGTAGTTCCCTACCTTGAGAGAGTAAAAAGCAATCCCTCTCCCTTGAGGGAGAGGGATAGGGTGAAGGTGTATAACAAAAAACCTGCGGCTAATAATGTGCATCCTGAATTTAAGAATGGAGGTTGAAGATGAAAAAGCTTGTGGCAATTATAGCAATTATTCCAGTCTTTCTTTTTCTCATTCCCGGCTTTGCCTTGTCATCAGTTAATGGGAACAAAGATACCATTGTCCGTTTTGGCAGAGACGTCAATGTAGGAAGAGGAGAGATTGTATATGGGGATGTAATTGTCTTTAACGGGGATGCAACTATTGCTGGTGCAGTTACTGGAAATGTAGTTGTCCTGGGTGGAGATGCAGAGCTTAGGTCAAGCGCGCACATTAACGGTGAGCTTACTGTTATTGGGGGAAATATTGAGAGAGAACCGGGAGCCCGAATTGGTGGCGGTGTTAGGGGAGCACAGAACATTAGTCCTTTTGACTCCAGATACAGTTGGTTTTGGTCCCCGGGAGCCTGGTTGGGAGTAAGTCTCATTGTTAACTTTATAGTAATTCTTGGCTCCATAGGTTTGGGAGCACTGATAGTGGCTTTGATTCCCGATCATATTGAGAAGACAGCTTTGTTTATTGCCCGAGAACCCTGGCAGTCAATAGGGGTTGGGTTTCTAGCCTTTATACTTATCATACCCGCTATAGTCGTACTCGCCATTACGCTTATAGGTATTGCTCTAATTCCCTTATTTATACTCTTTGTCATTATCTCCTTTATCTACGGGTACTTTGCTGCCTGCCTCATTATTGGCAAAAGGATTTTTGAAGTAGCAAAATCAGCTTCCAGCTCTCAAATTTTTGAGATGATTGTGGGTGTTTTAATAGTAGGAGTTCTGAGATTTGTTCCTTTTATCGGAGGGCTTCTAGGTTTCGTTATTTCTCTTTTAGGTGTGGGAGCAGTTCTTCTTACCAAATTCGGCACCGGGAAACCTTGGGTTAAAAAAAAGGAAATGCTGGCTAACTGAGAACAAAGAGTCAAGGGTCAGAAGTCACGGGCAAAGAGTGAAAGGAAAATAAGCAACGCTGGAAGTATATGTGTTGATAATCATTGTGAGTAGAGCGAAACAATCTCAATATTACGAATAATTGCATCGAAGGGAATTACTTACCCCGAGGGTCCATTTATAATATACCCTTCCAAAAAATCTTGATATACCTTAAAGTCTTAGAGAATTTGAAATTAGTAAATACCAGTTTTCGGAAGGAATAATTTGTACCGAGAGAGGTTTTATCGGGAAGATACCCATGCTAAAGGTTTGGTTTCTTTTCATGTTAAGCTGAAGGAGACTGATCTTTACATAAGTACAGAGAAGGACTTAAGCAGCGAAGCACTGGAAGCGGTCAAAGTATGTCGCGGAGAGCTGGAACGCTTCATTGAAAGACACCCCGTCTTTAGAGACACCTTCAAACCCTATGAGATTCCTGATGATGCACCACATATAGTTAAAGATATGGCTGGGGCTGCAGCACAGGTAAATATTGGTCCTATGGCGGCTGTCGCCGGAGCTATTGCTGAGTCCGTTGGCAGAGAAATGCTCAAGCTCTCAAGAGAAGTTATAGTGGAAAATGGCGGGGATATATTTATAAGCACAAAACAACCGAGGCTCATCAGTATATTTGCTGGTATATCTCCTCTTAGCAACAAAATAGCTGTTAAAATAGAGCCCAAACAGACACCCCTCGGCGTATGTACATCATCCGGCACAGTTGGCCCGTCGGTAAGCTTAGGTGCTGCTGATGCTGTAGTGGTAATTTCCAAATCGGTAAGTCTTGCTGATGCTGCTGCTACCGCTGTCGGAAACAAAGTCCATAAGAAGAACGATATTGAGAAAGCTATTAAGTATGCACAGACGGTCAAAGGAATTCAAGGTGTACTGATAATCAAGGATGAACAGATGGGAATGTGGGGAGAAATAGAGATTGCTCCTTTAAGTAAATGACATAAATGATATGTAAGCTGAAATAATTATTTCCTTAAGTATCGGATTGATTTTGCCGAATTTAATTTAAAATTTAGAGCTGATCGGTTTAATAAAAGCATAGATTTATGTCGTTATTCCTTTTCTTCCAGCTTTTCTATTGTTTTTCTAATTTTTTCTTCCAGTTCTCGCAAATCTTTAATTAGAGATTTTCCATAAGGGCGGTTTTCTTCGGCGATTCTTTCTGCTCCCAAAATTGAGTCAAGAGTAACCTCATATAGTGAGGCAAGCCTGTTGAGGCGCGATATAGATATTTTGCGCTTTGCTGTTTCATAGCTGGATAGGGTAGGTACTTTGAACTCGCCCTTGCTCAGCCTCTCGACATCGTACAGAGAATAACCTTTTTCTTCACGAATTCTTTTTAACCTCTTTCCAATGGTGCGATAGTTAATCACTTTCAGCCTTTCTGTATACATTTAGTATACATATAGTATACAAAATCTAAATGAAATTCATTAAATTTAAATTTTTTGCAGGAAAATCAGCTATGAAGTAAAAGTATAAGCTAATTTTTTACCCGAGCCTTGAACAGGGCTCTTTAATTGTGCATAAAACATCTACTTATAGTAGATATATTGTATACGAAAAGGAGATGTTCTGCGAGCTCATATATTCATAAAGCCGGGAAAATTAACTGTGGCAAGACTTCGTGCTGGTATGACTCAAGGCATGTTAGCACACGCTTTGGACCTGAGCAGAAGTTTCATTGCTGCCTTAGAGTCAGGAGAAAGGTTGCCATCTGCAGTTACTGCAAGAAAGATAGTTAACATATTGGATTGCACTTTTGATGACCTTTTTGAAGTAAGGGATGGTAATGTTTCTGGGACGTCGGAAGAAGAAGGTAAATGAAGAATTTCTAAACTCGGAGCAGATAGCACAAGGTTACTGGATGGCTGAGTATGATCATTGTTTGTGTCTTTACAAAGGTAATACGCGTGTGTGTATCTTCGGTTTACGTGCGAACCGGAGTCTGGTGCAGAAAATAATTGAGCTGGAGGAAAAGAATTGCTGGTAAGAAGGAAACAAGATTCACTTGTTTTATTGGCAGAGATAAACGGGAGTGCAAATGTTACCCCCAGGCTATTATTACCTTTTCCATCTTCATATTTTAATCTTCGTGAAGATACCTGCAGCTTCTATTTGTTCGGAAGGGCACCCCGCAAATAAAACTAGCGGGGCAGGCAGGTTCCTTCCCTACATTTGTAATTCTCGTGGGGATAACCCTTGTGGTTATCCTTCTATATTTTCGAAGGGAACAGGTCTTTTCTCTATATTTCTTGGTTTTATAGGGAAGATTCTTGCCTGCCTTGTTTTACGAGGTGATTATCAATTTTTTTCTTGGAGGGAGACAAACCCCTTTTTTGCAAATGTTTTGTTCTCAACAGAAGTAATCTGATAATCTCATCTTGCAGATAGCAGGTGAGCGTTTCCTATTTTTACTTTCTTTAAACCCGCCTCCCTGGCAGCTTTGATACATTCCTCAGCATGCTTCCATGATGTAGTAGGAAGGTCATCCATCTCAAAGCAGGGATAGAAGGCGAGGAGAGAATAAGGGATTTCAGGATTCAGCGAAGAGATGAAGGTGGCTATATTTGATACCTCCTTGGTATCTATGTAGCCTGGAATAAGTAAAGTACTGGCGATTAAAAAAGGAGGTTCGGGCCGCTCTTTACTTCTTTTAGCCAGGTTGGCGAAGTTCTCTAAAGTCTGTTTGTTGCTGGTATTGCTTAAAGCAATATTTAGGTTTTCGTCCCAGCATTTCATATCAAACTTAATACAGCCACCTGTCTTCAAAGAGATCTCTGCCATTCTGTCCCTGAACTTGGGATTCATTGTACCATTGGTCTCCCAGCAGATTCGGAGAATACGGTTGGAAGCCCTATCTATTGCCATTTTGGATGCAGTAAAAGCATAGGGAAGCTGGGGTGTTGGATCTCCCCCAAAATAGCAAATGCAGGCAGTTTTCATGTCTATTGCTTCTGCAAGATCTCCTGGTTTCTTTAGAGGCTCAAGATGCTGGCTCATATTTCGATAATGCCAGTTCTGGCAAAAGAGACAATCGAAGGTGCATGCTCCGAAAAAAACTGCAAGGTTGGTATATCCATATTCGGGCCCCGGGGCATACGAGAACCGGGGATACCCGCAATCGCTCCCTGCTGGACAAACCCAGTCAGCAACACAGTTGGTAGGTAGAGGATCATGATACCAGGAGACTACCGCTTTCCTTACGCCCGCCAGATGGGCAAGTTTGCCGTGCTGATTTGTTCTCAGCCCGCAGTAGCCCTTTCCTCCAATGGGTATTTGACATTGATTTACACACCACGTACAGCTTTTACCTTTCGGATCGCGTGGAGGAGACGAAGGTAGGCCGAACTCTTTCCTGCTTTGGGCATGCACTTGTGCCGTAAATTTAAGTGCTTCACCGGGACGAGAGCGGATGCATTCAAGGCATACACCCAGTTTCCTGCTAAACAGTTCCGGGGTTTTTCCACATACTCTGCATGATTTTTGTTCTTTTTTAGCTTTAACTTTGTTCATCGCACATAGTATTTAAAATTTATGCTTCTCAATAAACATAAAGTGTAAGGTGGGGACCTGTTTGCCCAGAAAAACCTTATTATAGCCTATCTCCAAAGAGGAGTATGAAAGTTAAAGTTAAAACTGGAATTGCAAATCAAAATCAAAAAACAACTCACTTCGTCAAACATTTTATCGCTTTGATACAAAATGGTGTCATTGCTTGATCTATCATTGCGACTACGCCAGTAGCGTAAGAAGCAATCTTGCTCTTTTTGAATTGCTGGTTGAAATTTTTGTATTGTGCATCTTGAATTTTAGTTTTGCAGGTTTTAATCCCATTGCTAGTCTCAGTATAATAATGCTACTACGTTGGAAGATAATCAAGAAAGGACAAATTGACTTGTGTTGAGGAGAGGAATTAAAATTGTTTTGAAGCATGGAAATTAGCTCTATTAAGAGAGGTGACATCTTATCAAAGATAATCTGGAGAAGGCAAAAAAGAGAATTGAGGAACTTAGACAGACTATAAATCATCATAATTATCTCTATTATGTACTCGATGCTCCTGAAATATCGGATGCTGAATTTGACCAACTATTGCGGAAACTGATTAAACTGGAAGAACAGTATCCTCAATTAATTACTCCAGATTCCCCTACCCAAAGAATCGGTGCTCCTCCCGCTGAAGGTTTTCAACCGGTACGTCATCTTACCAAAATGCTCTCTCTGGCTGACGCATTTGATTTTGATGAGCTTGAAGCTTTTTTCAGCCGTATCGAAAAAGCTCTACCGCAGCAGAAAATAGAGTATGTCTGCGAATTGAAAATCGATGGATCTGCGGTCGCGCTTACATATCGAGGCGGAATTTATGCCAGGGGAGCAACCCGTGGAGATGGAGAAACTGGTGAGGATATTACTGCCAATCTTAAGACTTTACATAGTATACCTCTGAGACTCCGCCTGAAGAATCCACCCGAGGAAATGGAAGTAAGAGGTGAGGTCTTTCTTCCTGCTGATAAATTTAAAGAATTAAATAAACAAAGAGAAAAAGAAGGGCTTTCTCTTTTTGCTAATCCACGTAATGCAGCTGCTGGTTCTCTGCGTCAATTAGATCCTCAAGTGACTGCGTCGCGGGCTCTCGATATTTTTTCCTATGCAATCGGTTTTGTAAGCGGAGTTGCTTTCGAGACTCAAAACGAAGCTTTGGAGTTCTTAAAGGAAGCTGGGTTTAAGATAAATCCTCATATAAGATTAGCCAGAAGCACAGAGGAAGTATTTAAGTTTTGTGAAGAGTGGGCAGAAAAGAGGGAAAGGTTATCCTATGAGATTGATGGTGTGGTGGTAAAGGTTAATTCATTAACCCAGCAGGAGCAGTTGGGGCAGACCTCAAAGAGTCCTCGCTGGGCAGTCGCTTACAAATTCGCAGCCAAGCAGGCTACTACAAAAATAGAAAATATCGTAGTCCAGGTGGGAAGAACAGGAGCCCTTACGCCGGTTGCTCATCTAACCCCGGTGCAGGTGGGAGGAACAACGGTGAGCAGGGCAACTCTTCATAACGAAGATGAGATTAAAAGGAAAGATGTGCGAATTGGGGATACTGTGCTTATCCAGAGAGCAGGTGATGTAATCCCGGAGGTGGTTTCGGTTATTCCAGGCAAGCGTACCGGTAAGGAAAAGAAGTTTAAAATGCCTGCAAAATGCCCGGTTTGTGGAAGCGATGTCTATCGGCCAGAAGGCGAAGCAGTTACCCGTTGCACAGGTATAGCATGTCCAGCACAACTAAGAGAGCACTTGCTTCATTATGCTAGCCGGGGCGCACTGGATATTGATGGTCTCGGGGAAGCAATTGTTGATGAATTGATATCTTACAAATGGGTCACTGATGTTTCCGATCTGTACTATTTGAAAAAAGAGCAGCTTCTTCAGCTCCCTCATTTTGCTGATAAAGCTGCTGAGAATCTGTTGGAGGCTATTAATGCCAGCAAAGGGCGGCCGCTGGCAAAGCTACTTTACGGTTTGGGCATACGCCACGTAGGTTCTCATATGGCTGGCGTTTTAGCCAAACATTTCTCCTCTATCGAGCGGCTAAAATCTGCTTCTTTTGATGATCTAGTAGCGATTAATGAGGTTGGTCCTAAGATTGCTGAAAGTGTTGTGTTGTTTTTTAAACAGCGGAGAAATCTCAAGGTGCTTGACAAACTGCGGAAAGCTGGAGTAAAAATGGAGGAAGCCGCAAAGGTAAGAGTTTCCCAAAAACTGGCTGGCACGACGTTTGTGCTAACAGGAACGCTGGTCAGCTTTACCAGGGAAGAGGCCAAAGAGATGATTGAAGCACAGGGTGGAAGAGTAAGTTCCAGCGTTAGCTCAAAAACCAACTTTTTGGTAGTGGGAGAAGAGCCAGGAAGCAAGTATGAAAAAGCTAAAGCTTTAGGAATAAAGATACTAAGCGAGGAAGAGTTTAAGAAGTTAGTAGAAAAATAAGCGACCAGCAGCGAGCCATGAACTGAAGGTAAAAACATAAAAAGCTTAAAGCTCGTTGCTCGAAGCTCTGAACTGAAGGGGTTTTTTAGAATGTCTATAACTAAAAAAGACGTGGAACATGTTGCGATGCTGGCGCGCCTTTTTATCTCAGAACAGGAAAAAGAGTTATTTACCAAGCAGCTTGGAAACATTCTGGATCATGCCGGAAAGATAAGCCAGTTGGATACAAAGAAGGTAAAACCGACCTCCCATGTGCTTCCTATCCGGAATGTTCTTCGAAAGGATGAGGCGAAGGGCAGCCTTTCGCAAAAAGAGGCGCTCTCCAACGCACCTAAGGAAGAAGACGGATTTTTTGTAATACCGAAAATAGTTTAAAGCAAGCGGAGAGCAGAGAACCATGAGCGAGGATATAAATATTTTTCTAAGCTCTGTGCTCTAAGCTCAATGCTTAATGATACCATAGGATTTTTCTATGAAATTAAATGAGCTTACTGCTCATCAGCTTCATAAAATGCTCAAGAACAAGGAGATTAGCGCAACTGAGCTCTGTAAGAGCGTATTTTCCCGAATTGAGCAGGTTGAGCCTGATATTAAAGCCTACGTAACACTTAGCGAGGAAGCTGCTTTAAAGAAAGCTTCGCAAATAGATATCAAAATTAGGGAAGGAGAAGAGCTCCCTCTGCTGGCTGGGATTCCCATAGCTATCAAAGACAATATGTGCGTAAAAGGTCTCCGTACCACGTGCTCTTCTAAAATCCTCGAGAATTATATTTCTGTATATAACGCAACCGCGGTTGACCGTCTTCTCAACCAAGAGATTGTTATGACGGGAAAAACCAATATGGATGAGTTTGCTATGGGTTCCTCAACTGAGAATTCTGGTTTCTTTACAACCAGGAATCCCTGGAATGTTGAGACAGTTCCTGGAGGATCAAGTGGAGGTTCGGCAGCCGCCGTAGCTGCCGATGAAGCTATTATGGCTTTAGGTTCTGATACTGGGGGATCCATTAGGCAGCCGGCGGCTCTCTGCGGAGTAGTGGGAATGAAACCGACCTATGGTCTCGTTTCACGCTACGGACTGGTGGCTTTTGCTTCTTCTCTTGATCAGATTGGTCCGATTACTAAAGATGTTACCGATTCAGCTCTGCTTCTTCAGGCTATTGCGGGGCATGATTCTCTCGATTCAACGTCTGCTCCTGTTGAGATTCCTGATTATAGAGAAGCACTTGATGGCGATGTGAAAGGAATGAAGATAGGAGTGCCAAAAGAATTCCTCGGAGAAGGAACACAGGTTGAGGTACGCGATGCTATATCAAATACGATAGATGTACTAGGGCACCTTGGTGTAGATGTGGAGGAGACAACTTTGGGCCACGTTGACTATGCTCTCTCCGCTTACTATATTATTGCGCCTGCTGAGGCAAGTTCCAATCTTGCGCGTTACGATGGGGTACGTTACGGATACCGAACTGAAGCATTTGAGGATATGCTTGAGATGTATAAGAAAAGCCGGGCTGAAGGATTTGGAAATGAAGTTAAGCGAAGAATTATGCTTGGAACCTACGCTTTAAGCGCTGGTTACTATGAGGCATACTATGGGCAGGCACAAAAGGTGCGCACCCTTATTGTTGAAGATTTTAGTAACGCCTTTAAAAAGTATGATGTGCTTATTTCACCAACGTCGCCAACCGTTGCTTTTAAGATTGGCGAAAGAATTGATGATCCTTTGCAGATGTATCTTTCCGATATTTGTACTATTCCTGTAAATCTTGCAGGAATTCCGGGGATATCGGTTCCATGTGGAAGCGATTCCGATGGAATGCCTATAGGTCTGCAGATAATGGGCAAGGCTTTTGATGAGTCGACTCTCTTCAAAGTCGCTTATGCATTTGAACAAAGTTTTAAGTGGAAAGAGAAGCCAAAATTGTAACATGTCGTGTTTTAAGTTGCGAGTTGCGCGATGTATAATGCGCGATATTCGAGCCGTTGCCGTGAATAAAGTGGAGCTAGCTCTTTTAAGGAGTTCAGCAGGGAAGGGGATTGTACCCTTAAGAACAGAAGACCGCAGGTGCCGGCCCTGCAAAAATAGGGCAATTTGGACAATACGGGCGTATTTATTTTAGTCATTACGAACTTATTTGTTGTGTCATTACAAACATATTTATTTTGTTATTGCAAGCGTATTTGTTTTTATCATTGCACACGTATTATTGAGTCATTGTGAGCGTATTTGTTTTGGTCATTGTAAATATATTTGTTTTAATCATTGCGAAGATATTTATTTTTGTCATTGCGAGCGCAGCGAAGCAATCTCATGTTTTCCTTCACCTTTGAAGGAGAGGGTCAGTGTGAGGGTAAGAAACAGCTCTAATAACTGTCAACTGTTAACTGAGAACTGAGTCATGCACTACGAACCGGTAATTGGATTAGAGATACACGTTGAGCTATCAACGCAGAGCAAGATGTTTTGCGGCTGTGCCGTTACCTTTGGTGAGAAACCAAATACTCAGACTTGTCCTATCTGCCTGGGTTACCCGGGGTCGTTACCTGTGATAAACGAGAAAGCTGTAGAGTTTACCATAAAAATTGGCCTTGCGCTAAACTGTGAGGTCGCACCCTTTACCCAATTCCACCGCAAAAACTATTTCTATCCCGACATGCCTAAAAACTATCAGATTTCACAGTATGATTTGCCTGTATGCACCAATGGCTTTGTTGAAGTGGATATGGGCAGCTACGCTCGCAAAGTAGGAATAACGAGAGTCCATCTTGAGGAGGATACAGGCAAGCTTGTCCATATTAGCGAAACAGGGCGGATCAGCGGAGCAGACTATAGTCTGGTTGATTTTAACCGGGCAGGCATACCGCTGGTTGAAATAGTAACAGAGCCGGATATCCGTTCGCCGGAAGAAGCGAAAGCTTTTGTCCAGAAGCTCAAAAGTATCCTGGAACACCTGGAGGTATCAGACTGCAATATGGAACAAGGGTCTCTTCGCTGTGATGCAAACATCTCTTTGCGGATTCATAATGAAGAAGTCTTTGGCACCAAGACAGAAATAAAGAATATGAATTCCTTTCGCGCTATCCAGAGAGGTTTAAGCTACGAAATCGAGCGTCAGCGAGAGACACTGGAAGAAGGAGGAAAGGTTGTTCAGGAGACTCGCCATTGGGATGCTGACAATAATGTAACCTTGCCTCTTCGTTCCAAAGAAGAGGTACATGACTACCGCTACTTTCCTGAACCGGACTTAGTGCCGCTTGAGCCTGATCGGTCTTGGATAAAGGAATTAGAAGATACCCTTCCTGAGCTTCCGGATGCCAGACTTAAACGGTTTGTAGAGAATTTTGGACTTTCCGCTTATGATGCCCGCATTCTAACTTCCTCGAAAGCAGTCGGAGATTTCTTTGAGGAGGCAGTAAGCGGTTATTCGAAGGCAAAGATTGTTGCAAACTGGGTTAATGGTGAGCTAGCGGCAATGCTTAATGCTGCCAATCTGGAGATAGATGAGTGTGCAGTTACTCCCAAGCATCTGGTAGAGCTTCTCAAGCTTATGGATAAAGGAACTATTAGTGGGAAGATTGCCAAGACAGTATTCAAGGAGGTATTTGAAACCGGAAAGCTTCCCCACATCATAATTGATGAGCTCGATCTGGTTCAGATAAGTGATGAACAGGCAATCGCAAAGCTGGTAGAACAGGTTATTACCGAAAATAACAGTGTGGTAGAAGAATTCAAGCAGGGCAAGGAGAAAGCGTTGGGTTTTCTGGTAGGACAGGTAATGAAGCTTACTCAGGGCAAAGCCAATCCCCAGATGGTTAATAAACTCCTCAAAGATAAACTGGCCAAGAGTCAGTAGTAATATATATATTTATTTATATTTATATATTTATATACAAATGTATTTCAAGTTTTAAGGTTGCAGGTTGTAGTTTAAACTGGCAAGTTACAATTTCCTGGTTTTCAGTTGCATGTTACAAGTGCAATTTTGTGCTTTGAGTTAAAGCAAGATTACTTCGCCCCGCCTATGACGGGGCTCGTAATGACAAAGGGTGAAAATGGCTGCGCTCGTAATGATAAAGGATGAAAAGTTTGCTCCTCCAATGTCATTTTCAATTCGAGATTGCTTCGCTGCGCGCAATGCTAAAAACAAATATGTTGGCAATGATGAAAAACAAATCTACTTGCAACAACTGAATGTTCCCCTCGTCATTGCGAGTGAGCGCTGACTTTTGTCAGAGCGAGCGTGGCAATACCAAGGTTGCGCCTGCAACTTATATGTTCCACGTCTCAAACTGAAGTTCAGTTTTTGGATTATTTCGCGCACTGGCAATACTATTCATACATACTGAACTCCATATTAAAATCCATAGCCTGTCACTATTGTCCCTTTATCCCTGTCCCTTAATTCATTCTCCTTGATCTATAACTCTAAACTCTGCAACTTGCTACTATATCCCCTTTTCCTATACAATATTTTTGAGTATAAGTTAAAGCAGGAGGATAGACTTGGATAAAAATGAGCTTACCGATCTAAAACTCAAACCAGAGGAGCCGGTAGTCTGTATCGATGACACTACACTGCGGGATGGGGAGCAAACTGCGGGTGTAGTATTTGCCAACCGTGAAAAGATTCAGATAGCACAGTTACTGGATGAAATAGGAGTTCACCAGATTGAGGTCGGTATACCGGCGATGGGTGGCGATGAGAAAGAAACCATCAAGAAAATTGTTGATTTAGGCTTAAATGCAGACATTCTGGCCTGGAATCGTGCAGTTATTTCTGATGTTGAGCACTCCTTAAATTGTGGTGTAAAGTCGGTAGCCATAAGTATTTCAGCTTCCGACATTCATATAGAGCACAAGCTCAAACAGAGCAGGCTCTGGGTTCTAGAAAGCATCAAGAAAGCCGTAGATTTTGCAAAGCAACAAAACCTTTATGTGTCAGTTAATGCAGAAGATGCCTCACGTGCCAATATGGATTTTCTCATCCAATTTGCTAACACTGCGAAGGAAGTGGGAGCAGACCGTTTGCGTTTTTGTGATACTCTCGGTATTCTTGATCCCTTTGAAACCTTTAGAGCGGTTAGGTTCCTGTACGAAAAAGTAGGAATAGAAATTGAAATGCATACCCATAACGACTTTGGGATGGCTACCGCAAATGCTCTAGCCGGAGTTAAAGCTGGAGCGAAATATGTAAATACTACTGTTAATGGATTAGGCGAGCGGGCAGGGAATGCCGCTCTTGAAGAGATAGTTATGGCAATGAAATACATCGGTGGAGTCGACCTTGGATTAAAAACCGAGATGCTCCGCAGCCTTTCTGAGTATGTAGCCCAAGCGTCGGCCCGCACGATTCCCGTATGGAAAGCCATAGTGGGTGCCAATGTATTTGCCCACGAGTCGGGTATTCATGCAGATGGCGTTATAAAAAATCCCATCACCTATGAAGTCTTTGCTCCTGAAGAGGTTGGTTTGGAGAGGCAAATCGTTATCGGCAAGCACTCTGGAACCAGGGCTTTGATTGCCAAGTTTAAAGAATATGGAATTGAATTGACTGAAGAAGAAGCGATAGAAATTTTAAAGGATGTGCGTTCTATGTCAGTTGAGCTTAAGAGAGCTCTATTCGACAAAGAGCTGGTTCAGATTTATAAGAAATATAAAAGCAGTAAGACTGCCTCTGCGGAGGGGAGTTAATGGGGAAGACTATTGCTGAGAAGATACTCAGTGCGCATAGCGGAAAAGATGTCTACGCCGGCGATATAGTTATCGCCGACGTTGATTTTATGATGGGGCAAGATGGCACCTCACCTTTAGCTATTAGAGCCTTTAGGGATATGAATGGGCGTAAAGTCTTTGATCCCAGCAAGGTGATTATGGTTATAGACCACAGCGCTCCCAGTCCTTCGATTGGAGTCTCGGAACTTCACGGCATGATGCGCGAGTTTGCAAAAGAGACTGGCATTAATCTCTATGATATTGGATGCGGTGTATGCCATCAGCTTATGGCAGAACAGGGACATGTTGTACCGGGTGATCTAGTTATTGGAGCTGATTCCCATACCTGTACCTATGGGGCGATAAATGCTTTTTCGACCGGTGTTGGCTCTACTGATCTGGCAGCTGGGCTTCTTTCTGGAAAGCTCTGGTTTAAAGTTCCCGAAACTATCAAATTTGTTCTTAAAAGCGCTTTGCCCCGGGGAGCATATTCCAAGGATCTAATTCTTTTTCTCATTGGGGAGGTAACTGCCGACGGCGCGACCTATATGGCAGTAGAGTATACAGGGGAGGCAATAGATGCCTTAAGCGTCGATGCCCGCTTTACTATTTCCAATATGGCAGTAGAGATGGGAGCAAAGGCGGGTTTGATGCTAGCTGACGAAAAAACGGAAGACTGGGTAAAGAGTCACAGTAAACGTGATTTTCAGACGGTTGTTCCTGATAAAGATGCTAAATATGCTGAAGTCAAAAAATATGATGTTTCTAAGCTTGAACCCCAAATTGCCAAACCCCATACTGTTGACAATGTGGTACCGATTAGCGAAGTGGAGGGCACTCCGATACAAAAAGCATATCTGGGCACATGCACTAATGGTCGCCTGGAGGATTTACGGATAGCTGCCGGAATACTCAAAGGAAAGATGGTTAATCCTGATGTAAGGATGGTTGTTGCTCCTGCCTCGCGCGATGTATGTCTTGAAGCAATGGGGGAAGGTATAATGACAACCCTGATTGAATCAGGTGCTGTAGTAGTGAATCCAGGCTGTGGCCCTTGCGTGGGAACACATCAGGGAGTTCCCGCTGATAGAGAAAATGTTATTTCTACTGCCAATAGAAACTTCAAAGGCAGAATGGGAAATCCCAAAGCATTTATCTATCTGGGTTCACCGGCAACAGTCGCCGCCTCAGCAATTGAAGGAAAGATAGCAGACCCGAGAAAATACTTATAGATCGATACACGATATATGATGCAAGATGCACTATAAATGAAATAGTTGTCATTGCGAGCGCAGCGAAGCAATCTTGAATTACTATTCCTCTCCCTTGAGGGGAGAGGGTCAGGGTGAGGGTGAGACCAAATGAAACTCAAAGGCAAAGCACATAAATTTGGTGACGACATAAATACCGACTATATCATTTCCGGTCGCTACAAATTCTCAACCATCGATATGAAGGAACTATCCAGGCATCTAATGGAGGACATTGAACCTGATTTCTCCAGCAAAATATCACAAGGAGATTTTATCGTTGGTGGCAGGAATTTCGGCTGCGGCTCTTCGAGAGAACAGGCCCCCCTTGTTATCAAATACGCTGGAATAAGCGCAGTATTAGCCAAATCCTTTGCCCGTATCTTCTTCCGAAACGCTATCAACACCGGCCTTCCTGTAGTGGAATGTGACACTGATAAGATAGAAGCGGGCGACGAACTCGAAGTGGACCTCGGTGCAGGAGAGATAAAAAACCTCACCAAAGGAATTACTCTTGATATAAAACCCTTGCCTCCTGTAATGCTCAAGATTATTAACGATGGCGGATTAGTGGAGCATTTTAAGAAACATGGAGGATTCCAGCTTTAGCTGGAAGTTAGGGGATGAGTGGGTGCGAATGACTAATGCCTAATGACGAATGTCTAAAGAATAGTGAACAGCGAATTTCAAATATTAAAAATGAAAAATCAAATAGCAAAAACACATATAAAAAACTCAAAAACAAAAGATTAGTATCTCATTACAATCACTGCATTCAGGTCATTTTTGATTTTTGATTTGTATTTTTGCTTTTTAATATTTGGTTTTTGATTTAAAAATTAGTCATTAGGATTTGGTAATTAGTCATTGTCCGACATTCTATGACCCGGAGGTTATATGCATACAATCACTCTCATTCCTGGTGATGGGATAGGCCCGGAAATAACAAAAGCAGCAAGGAAGGTAGTTGAAGCTACGGGAGTTAAGATTCAGTGGGAGCTTCAGGAGGCTGGCGCCGACGTTATGAATAAATACGGCACACCTCTTCCCGGGCAGGTTATAGAATCCATCCGCAAAAACAAAGTTGCTCTTAAAGGACCCATTACCACACCAGTAGGAAGCGGCTTCCGCAGTGTAAATGTAGCTATGCGCAAAGAGCTTGATCTTTATGCGTGCCTCCGCCCAGCCTTTTCTCTTAAAGGTGTAAAATCTCGGTATGAAGATATTGACTTGATAGTAGTTCGGGAAAATACTGAGGATTTATATGCAGGAATAGAAAGGCAGATTGACCCTGATACGGCAGAATCCATCAAACGCATCACCAGAAGGGCTTCCGAGCGCATTGTGCGCTTCGCTTTTGAATATGCTATTCGAGAGAACCGCAAAAAAGTCACGGCTATTCACAAAGCAAATATAATGAAGCTTTCCGATGGCCTCTTTTTAGAATCTGCACGTACGGTAGCCAAGGATTATCCCCAATTAGAATTTGAAGACCGTATCGTCGATAATATGTGTATGCAGTTGGTGCAGAAACCAGAGCTTTATGATGTAATGGTCCTTCCCAATCTGTACGGCGACATTGTATCCGATCTCTGTGCTGGTCTAGTCGGTGGGCTGGGAGTTGCACCAGGTGCTAATATCGGAGATGAAATTGCCCTCTTTGAGCCTGTACACGGAAGTGCCCCAAAATATGCCGGCCAGAACAAAGTAAACCCCACTGCCATAATCCTCTCTGCTGTCCTTATGCTCAAGCATATTGGCGAGCGAAAAGCGGCCAATAAAGTCTTCAACGCAACTGCAGAAGTGATAGCCGAGGGCAAGAATGTCACCTACGACCTCGCCGGCGATGCAACTACCTCTGAGATGGCAGAAACGATTATAGAGAAGATCACTTCTTGAGATGGCAGAAGAAGCAAAATTGACATTTAAGAGCCGAAAGCGAACCGGGGATTAAATCCGTATTTAAAATTTGAGCTGCTTTCGTTCGATTATTAAAAATTAACATATGATCCTTATTAAGTTCATTCAACGTTATGTCACTATGTGCATAATGAACACTGAGATGGCCATATAATCATACATATGAAACTAGAAGGAAACCAAAATGAAAAAATCCAAGTTTAACGAACTAAACTTCTACATTATCTTTTTCACTATTTTCCTGATAGTAAGCAACTTTGCAACGTCCCAAATGTTGCGCCAAGAGACAGAGACCGGAATGATGCCTGTAAGCTCTATGCTCATACCGGCAGGTATTCAAATCGCCCTTGTCTTTTTAATAATTTGGGCTGTCAAGCGCGGTGGAAATTCTTTGAAATACATAGGTTTTAGATCTTATTCCTGGTGGAAAGACTGCCTCATCGGGTCGGGAGCGTTAGTATTTTTATTTTTTGTAGTTCCATGGCTGCATGAATTTCTTGTATCCATTATACGTCTCTCCGAAGTCGGTGTAGGCAAAATATCTTTTTCAGCAGTGTGGGTTATTAGCGCTACTGCTATTGGTGTGGCAGAAGAGATTATCTTCCGCGGATACGGTTATACTATTCTTAATAAATATGTGAAGCGTCCATTGGTTTGCGTTTTAATTGTCTCTGCAATATTCGGCGCAGAGCATTTATACCAAGGTTTTGCTGGCGCGGTTCAAACATTCATGATTGCTTTATTCGCTAATAGTATCTTTATCTAGAGAAAAAGCTTGATTCCTGTCGCTATACCGCATGCAGCTATGAATATACTAATGCCGCTCATTCAGTGAGTTTAGCCGATAGTAAAATGCTAAAAGTATTGAGCTGTTGTTTTTTATTTGACTAAGTGGTGAATCCACCAATGTCAGCAGAAAAGAATGAACGGACGTTTCATCGTGCTTTATACGAGCTGTCTTTAAAGCATACTATCCTGATACCGCTGATACTCTTTCTTATCGCCGCAGCCCTCAAGATTATAGACGTGTTCGTTTTGCGGCTGGATGAACTATTGGGTGAAATTATTTTATCCAAGTCACTCGGCTTTCTGCTGGTTATTCTGTACCTCTGGGCTGTTGGAAGGTCGCTCACAGCTATCGGCTTGCATGGCAGGTCAGTGGGGAAAGCTCTGGCAATTGGTGCCGGTGGTGTGGCACTCGTCTTGCTGGTAAGCTATGGGCTTCAGTTCAGTATTCTGGTTATTGCCGGCAAGGAACCGTCTCTAGTACTTACCGCCATTGATCCAAAGACAGGAATGACCGGGAGCTTGTCATTCGCACTTTTGCTTATCGTAGGAAATTTTATTAATTCGTTTATGGAAGAAGGATTGTTCCGGGGTGTGATGCTCCGTCACTTCCGTGTATCTCTCACATTCTGGGGAGCGAATTTCTTACAGGCAGCACTTTTTGCGCTCTGGCATCTCAACTGGCCGGCTAAACAGTTCATCACAGGGCAAATGGATCTGGGAAGTACTGTGTTTCAGTCTATTATAGTGCTAATCGCAACAGGTATTTATGGATTTGCGATGGGCTATCTATATCTTGTAACAAATAACTTGTGGGCCGCCTGGCTTGTGCATACCATCAACAACTCCGTACTTAATATGCTGCATATTCGGACAGTCGAAGGGCTTGACTCTGACATGGCAGTATTACAAATTGTGCTGACTCTTGGCTATTTAGTTGTCATTTTGCTTTTCAGAGTAATGGCAAAGCGGTTCCAAATGCCTGAAGTGAAACCGTGGAACAGAGCAAACACATAGTCCGCTGATAGATGACAATTGAGCTAGTGGAATAGCAGGATTAAGTCCTGTGATAAAGCACTTAAAATCCTATGCTTTACCCAATAATGCATCTAATTCAATTCTCAAAGGTAGGAATATTATATATATTAGCGAATTTGGTTTGAAGTAAGATGATTTAGTAGTTTACATTTCTTGGCGTCACTTTGGGTACCTACATAGTGCAGCAAAAGAATTAATGAGTAGTGGAAGGAGGAAGAATGGAAGATACTTTTTTTCTACTGTTTTATTGGACGGGACCTATTGGGGTTGGCATTTTCCTCGTGTGTCTGGGAACTATGATTTGGCTGCTCACAAAAGCTGATGAAACAAGTAAGCGCACGAAGGCAATGATGAAAGAAAAGGGAATGGATAAGAGGTAGGGATAGCGGCATCTCAGAAGAGAGAAGGGGTCGCATCTTTATATCTGATATTTAGAAGGCACTCCGACTTTATTTATCAAAAGTAAAGATACGACCCTAACACTTGACCCTGACCCTGGTTTTATGCAGAATACTCTACTACAGAGAAAATAAAAATGAAAATTCGGAGCGAAAAAGAGTCTGATATAAATCATATTACGGAAATCCATAATAAGGCTTTTGGTGGAGCAGACGAAGCAAAAATTGTCAATAATTTGAGAAAAGATAAAAGACTTATTATTTCACTCGTATGTGAACTTGACGGCAAAATAGTAGGACACATCGCATACAGTCCGATATATGACAATACCGATTTCGTTGGTCTAGGTTTGGCTCCTGTTGCGGTTTTACCAGATTACCAAAATCAAGGCATTGGATCAAAACTAATCCGGCAAGGCAATCGAACGGCCCTTGCGAAAGGATATAAAAGAATATTTGTTTTAGGTGATTCTGAATATTACTGCCGGTTTGGATTTAAACTGGCAAGAGAATATAATTATTATTCAAAATTTGACCCCGATGGTAATCATTTTATGGTCATGGGGGAAGAATTAGAGAAAGAACCTGAAAAAAAATCTGTAAGTTATTGCGAAGAATTTAACATATAGCAAGTCAACCCAGCTGACTGTGAAGCCCCTCAAACCCAAAAAGGTCTAATATAAAAACTCCAGGAACAGGTTAGGAGTTGAGTCTTGCCAACATCCGAATTACTCCAGCAAATTGTTAAAAAAGAAGTGAGCATAGAGAGGATAGCAGAAAGAGTTATTAAAAAACCGGAACTGCTTTCACAAGTTTTTGATGGATTAAGCACAGAGAAAGCAGACATCAAGTATGGGTGTGAAAAAATCCTCCGCCTTATCAGTGAGAAGAAACCAGAGATACTCTATCCTAAAACGGACTTTTTCATAAACCTTCTTGACAGTGATAATACTTTCCTCAGATGGGGTGCCATCCTTATTATTGCCAATCTGGCCGGTATGGACTCAGAGAATAAATTTGACCATATCTTTGGTAAATACTTTGCACCTATCTCTGGGTCAGAGTTGATCCCTGCTGCTAATGTAATCAAGGGGGGAGCAAAGATTGCATTGGCAAAACCTAAGCTTACCGAAAAGATTACCAAAGAGTTCTTAAAGGTAGAAAGGGCAAAATACCAGACAACCGAGTGCCGTAATGTTGCCCTGGGACATGTCATAAACTCTTTTGACCAGTTTTTTAGTCAGATTGAAGACAAAGAACCGGTAATCAAACTCATAAGAGATCAGCTCAAAAACACCAGGAATGCAACCAGGAAGAAGGCACAAAAATTCATCGGTAAATATAAGATTGCAAACTCTTAACAGCTCAATGCAATTGAATTTTCTTGCTACTTAGGCAGATCCTTCAGGTGGGTAGGTCTACACTATTGACATTCTGGTGCAGCAAACGGAGAGGTGGCAATAGGGATTAAGTGAAAAGTGTAAGCCTTACCCTGAGATTCTGATTATAGAAGCAGGGCTTTATGCCATTCAATAAATTTGATAAGTAATATGGCATTGTTCAAACAATTAGAATTAAAAGATTCAATAGAAATAAAAACACCTGAAAAAATTTGGGCATTTTTTACCGACCTTGAAAAGAATTATAAAACCTGGCATCCTGAAGACCATGTTTTATTTAAATGGACTGAAGGAAAACCAATGGAATCGGGCTCCAAATTTTATGCTGAAGAATATGTGATGGGAAAAATAAAAGAATATGAAGGAACCATTAGCGAAAGCGTTCCGAACAGAAGGATTGTGTTCAAATGTTCTTTCCCAATATCCATAGTATCTCCTAAGTTTGAATGGTTAATTGAACCCAAAGGCTTAAATTCTGTTTTTACGGCCAAAACTTATATGAGATGTGAAAGATTTTTTCGTATATTAATGAGGAAAGGATTTGATATTTTAGTCGAGGTCGGTAAGAAACATATGAAAGAAGAGGGAGAAAATCTTAAAGAGATTTTGGAAAGTGAGAATTACTAGTTATTTGCTATAAGATAAAAGGGAAAATAGGGCTAAGTCTTGCAGCGAAGCACTAGTAGTCGTAATTCCGTCTAAAGAACATAGGGGAGACTCGTATCTTTATGTTTGACATTTAAGATAATACAGAGCAAAGGACGGTTCTTCATATAGCTTTGATTTTTCGAAAATTAACCCTTGCATCTTTCTTTCAAGCTTCTTCTTTGTAAACAGACTATAAGTAATTAAGTAAAGGAGGTGAAAAATGGAAGGATTTACGATCACAAAGATGCTGGATTTGCCAGCTCAAAAAGTGTGGGCTATTGCAAGCGATTTTACAAAATTTCCTGGCCCTGCAATTTCAGTCCAGGTGGAAGAGAAGGGAAGTCCTGAATTAAATGGAGTCGGCACAGTAAGAACTATTATTATTGGTCGAGTTCAGGTTCGAGAACGGTTAGAATCCGTTAATCCACCAAAGCCATTCACCTATCGAATTTTATCCGGTGCGCCGATGAAAGACTATCTGGCGACCGTTAAAATTAGCTCAAGAGGTAATTCGACCGAAATTCGTTGGGATGCTCAATTCACACCGAAATTTCCGGGAACCGGATGGATTGTTGGAAAAGTTACCAAAAATACAATCAATCGCTTTATTGACGAAATAGAAGCAGGCGCCCGCTAGAAAGAAGTCCCGCATATGGTTAACATATGTTAACCATATCGCTAATGGTTAATTTAAGTGCCACGTATAAATTGCTGTAAGATTGGAATATCTCCTGAGCTTTGATTTTCCGAAATCTAATCTTTTTGCCTTTCTTCAAAGCTTCGCTTATTCTTAAACATAACCTCATGTTTGGTTTAAATAATAAGGTAAATCCCTATGAAAAACCTGAGAAAATACGGAAAGGCACCCTTTAAAGTAGCAGTCATTCACGGTGGTCCGGGTGCGGGTGGGGAGATGGCTCCGGTCGCGCGTGAGCTCTCATCCGGCTGGGGGATATTGGAACCGATTCAAACAGCAACATCCCTTGAAGGACAAGTTGAGGAGTTGAAAACGGTTCTGGAAGATCACGGAGATCTTCCCATTACCTTGATTGGCTTTTCCTGGGGAGCCTGGCTCAGTTTCATCGTTGCTGCCCGTTATATCGCAATCATCAAAAAATTAATTCTTATTGGAAGTGGCCCCTTTGAAGAAAAATATGGTGCAAGAATTCTAGAGACCAGGTTAAACCGTCTTAGTAAGGAGGATAGAATAGAGGCTAAATCTCTCATTGAAATTTTAAATAATCCTACAGCTAAAGATAAAAACACTGCATTTGCACGGCTTAGAGCGCTATCCTCAAAAACCGATGAGTATAACCCGATCACAGACGAATCAGGTGAATCTGACCTGGTTGGTAGCAAAGGGGATATCTTTCATAGTGTGTGGAGAGATGCCGCGGAAATGAGAAGGGACGGAAAGCTACTTGGTCTCGCAAAACGTATCAAATGTCCGGTGGTTGCAATTCACGGCGACTATGACCCCCATCCGGCTGAAGGGGTTCAAAGGCCTCTTTCTGCTGTTCTGAAGAGCTTTCGATTTATCCTGCTCAAGAACTGTGGGCACAGTCCCTGGGTCGAGCGGGAGGCCAGGTTAGAATTCTACAAAATCCTTAAAGAGGAACTACAGTAAAGGGAATAACTATTTAAATAGGAAGTATTGTTTTATTCTTAAAAGACGCAAACTATATATATAGCTGATCGAGAAGAACTGTGAATAAGCTCTTTACAATCAGACGTGCATGGGCTTTTGCAATCTTCATAATTCTGGATACGGTCTTTATTGGTATGGGAATGGGGGTGCCTATCTTATGCATTCTCTTTGGCTTCTTTGTGGGCTGGTATATTATCAGATCTATGGCTGCTGTTGGAGAGCAAACCGTGGAAATCTTGAGAAAGCTCTTGCTCTATGCCATAGCTACTTCAGCTTACACCTTTGTTGTCATGGCGGCCATCTGGGGGCCGTGGGCTGTGATACTGTTTGATCCTAGCACTGACTACACAAACCTTGGAGTTCCTTTCATCCTTTATGATCCGAAAGCAAGCTTCATCGGCTGGTTGGTTTTGATGATTTTGATATCACCATTCCTACAGCTCTTAACGACTCTGTTTGGTTCACATTTGACATTGCTGAGGATGTTGCATAGAGATACTCAGACCCATAATGGGTAATATTGAAGTAAAGAGAAAGGGGGAGGTATATCTATGAAAAATAATTCCGAAAAGCTTGAAAAAGCCACTTTCGCTGGAGGTTGTTTTTGGTGTATGGTGCAGCCCTTTGAAAAGCTTCCCGGAGTAAAGAGTATAGTCTCCGGGTATACTGGTGGCAACAAGGAAAAGCCTACCTATGAAGAAGTATCTTCTGGTACAACTGGCCATGTTGAAGCGGTTCAAATTACCTTTAATCCTGGTGAAACGAGTTATTTGGAACTTCTAGATGTTTTTTGGAAGCAAATTGATCCTACTGACGAAGAAGGCTCTTTTGCTGATAGAGGTTCTCAGTACCGGTCAGCTATTTTCTATCATAACGAGAATCAAAAGCGGCTGGCGGAGGAATCCAGGAATGCCCTGGAGAAATCAGGACGGTATGACAAACGGATTGTTACTGAAATCAGGGAATATACCGGATTCTGGGAAGCAGAAGACTACCACCAGAATTACTACAAAAAACGACCTGTAAGATATAAGTTATATAGAGCCGGGTCTGGGCGTGACCAGTATCTCAAAAAAATGTGGGGGTAAGATATGAGTGCGAAATCCAGGTTTGAGAAACCATCGGATAAAGAATTGAGAAAAAAATTAAACCCACTTCAATATGACGTAACTCAAGAATGCGCAACTGAAAAACCCTTTGATAACGAGTATTGGGATAACAAAAGAGAAGGGATTTATGTTGACGTTGTCACTGGGGAGCCCCTTTTTAGCTCCCATGATAAATATGATTCTAAAACAGGCTGGCCGAGTTTTACAAAACCGATAAAACCGGATGCTGTGGTGGAAAAAGAAGATAAGAGCCTGTCTATTGAGAGAACAGAAGTACGAAGCAGAAGTGGTGACTCACATCTAGGGCACGTATTTGACGATGGCCCCCAGCCAACTGGTCTGCGGTATTGCATAAATTCTGCGGCCCTTAAGTTCATCCCAAAAGAAAGATTGGAAGAAGAAGGGTACGGAGAGTATAAAAAACTTTTCGAATAATCTGATCTTTATATAACAGCTCATTCTGGCAGGTACACCCTCACCTTACCCTCTCCCATAAGGAGAGGGATTATAGTTAAGTGAAAAGTTGTCTCTATTGTTTGACATTTGAAATCGATTCTAATTCGACTATCAAAAGCGAAGATATAGTCTCAATTGGAAATCCCAAGCAACCTGGTCTGTTCATACAGCAGGAAGGGAGATTATGTTTAACACAAAGAATATGTGAAGAGAACAGGAAGAATTTTTCCTTTGCTCAAGTGTGGGTGGGGAATTGAGCTATAAAATAATGCTGGTTAATAAGTAAAAACAAGGAAAGGAATAAACTATGAAAAGAGTTGTTCATTTTGAATTAGCTGCGGATAACCCGGACCGGGCGGTGAAATTTTATCAGGACGTATTTGGATGGAAAATAGAGAAATGGGAAGGTCCTGTAGATTATTGGTTAGTCACAACGGGGGAAGAAAACGAACCTGGAATAAATGGTGCCATAAAGCATAGAGCGGATCAGAAACAAATGACTGTAAATACAATTGAAGTTCCTTCGATTGATGAATTCTTAGAGAAGATAGCAAAAGCAGAAGGAAAAGTCATAATGCCTAAAACAGAAATTCCTGGTATAGGCTTTCATGCCTATTGCGAGGACACTGAAGGAAATATACTTGGAATCATTGAGAGTGAACCATCTACTTAAGGTAATAATGTTTTTGTAAACCGCGGGTCACCGAAAATGATAAGTAAACACTGTTAAAAATTTATATTTGAAGAACCGGCAAAAATGCCTGGGCCGTATTTGCGCTCGACACGTAGAGGATTCCAGACTTTGTTTGTCAAAACTAAGAATACAGTCCTTATTGCGGAGCTCCTGAAATCATTTTTGTTTTTGTAGGACTAGCAAAGAAAAATGGAGGTGTATCATGGACGTTAAAATCTGCTATTGCACAGAGTGAGACTATAAGCCCAAAGCTGCCAGTCTGGCAGATGAGTTGCGGCAGGCATTTGGTGTTGAGTCGGAACTGGTCCCTGGAAGCGGTGGCATCTTTGACGTTATCGTGGATAACAAGCTAGTATTTTCCAGGTTCGAAACGGGTAGATTCCCTAACTCAGGCGAGATAGTCCAAAAGCTTAAAAAGTAGGGGGGTAGAGTCAAGGCTTAACATTTGTGAGGAATAACAATCACTTGATAGCTTTTAATCTCAGCGCAGACCAGACTTCATCTACAGCAAACATTGCGACTGCCTTTAATCCTATTGATTCTGCGTATTTGCGAATAATGTCTCTGTTGATATCAGTCTTGATCTTCGACGTACCCTTGGGATAGGTGACCCACAGCGTTCCCTTGGGAGCCAGTACTAGTTTCAATACCTTGAGCTGTTTTTCCAGTTCTTGTTTTGAAGTAACGAAGACCTGGATTACATCAATAGGCTCAATGGGTTTCTTTAAGACAGTAACATTCTCAGGGAGATTACCGAGCAAGGCTTCGTAACCTTTCGGCGGATTAACGAAGAGAACTTTTCGGCCAGGCTTAATTGTCAGTTTCTGTACGATGCTTTTCTCTGACATATTTTTCTCCCTCAGATCCAACTTCTCTTTATATAGAGATCAAATCCTTTGACAAGGGCAGCTTGAATTACGGTCTTAGCCCCTCTTTTCTTTCGGACTTCGATAGTCATTTCTTTATCAGACCAGAGTTCGAACCTTCCAGCACGTTCTATTCTAACCCTAAAATATTTTTATATTGCTTAAGTATCTTTTTTAGCTCTACAAAGGTTTTTTTAAGTTCGTCATTGATTTTTCTTCTAGATAACTCGTAGAAGAAAATGGCAGCCCATTTTAGCTGTTCTGCTGCTCCTCTTTCTCTTGTGACTTAGCTGATTCAGTATAATCCTCAAGTTTCCTGTTGAGGTCGCAAAGGGTCTGGTGAAGACCGGTTCGTGCATCACGTTCAAGCTGGCCACTTTTAATACTCCGGCCAAATTTCTCCACCACATTGATGAAACTGTCGAAGACATCTTGTGCTTGTTTTAAAAGGTCCTTCGCCCGCTCGCTTTCCGTGGCTGCCTTAAATGCTTCTTTTAGATTTGTTCCCATGTTCTTCAACTCTTCGGCAATATCCGAATATTTTGGTAGCTCTTGTTCCGTTTCTTTTTTTTCTTCCATCATTAATCTTCCTCCCATCATAATTTAACTCATTCAATTATGACATAATATAAGCATAAAAAAATAGTCAATTATGGGTAGAAAAGAGGAGGGTTTTCAAGATAAAGCTTTTCTGACCAAAGTCTGTGGATACGTTTTTAGTTTGGAGTTACAGGCTTGGCAGAATCTATATACAGGACGCGAGACTGTTTGAGAATATGTAGGTTCATTATGGTTTTGGATAAATGTGGTTTTCTAATCCCATGTTTCTGAAGAGCTGGAAAACTCCACCTGTCCATGATTTGTATTTTTCAATACTGTTGATGTAAGTTGTAACCTCGCATACCTTATCCTTCAAGGGAGAGGGGATTATACTTTATGATCAGAAAAGATAAAGGTTAATCTGTCTGCAAAGGTTTTTTAAATATGTTCACGAATATCAGAGAAAGAATACCAAGTTATTAAAATGGGAGACAGGCTTTCGTGTAATTTTTTAAAAGGGAGTAGGGTTGCAAGAAGTACGGAGACGGAACATTTTTCACCGCTATTCTAACAACCCCATCTTAAAACCTGAGGACTGGCCCTATCCAGCAAATGCGGTTTTCAATCCTGGTGCCGCTATTTATGAAGGGGAGACGCTGCTTCTGGTTCGGGTTGAGGATTTGAGGGGATTTTCACACTTTACCATTGCTAGAAGTAAAGATGGGAAGACTAACTGGCAGATTGATCCCAAGCCTACTTTGGAACCTGACAAGAATATTCGTGAAGAAATCTGGGGCATAGAAGATGCCCGAATAGTTTGGCTGGAGAATCTCAAGAAGTATGCTATAACCTATGTTTCGCATTCTATGGGAGGACCCCAGATTTCTCTTATGTTGACTGAGGACTTCAAGAATTTTGATCGATTAGGTCCCTTATTACCACCTGAAGATAAAGATGCCTCGCTGTTCCCGCGGTGCATTGGAGGCCTCTTTATGCTGATTCATCGGCCCATTATTAGAGGAGAAGCACATATCTGGATTTCCTGTTCACCTAATCTCAAGCATTGGGGTGATCACCGCATCTTAATACCAGTTAGACCAGGATGGTGGGATGCTCACAGGGTAGGTTTAGGTCCCCCTCCCATTGAGACACCCGAAGGCTGGCTGGTCATTTATCATGGAGTTCGCGTTACTGCCTCCCTGAGTACTTACCGTTTGGGTATAGCACTTCTGGATTTGGAGGAGCCATGGAAAATTAAATGCCGGAGCCAGGAATGGGTCTTTGGTCCTAAAGAAAGTTACGAACGAATCGGTGATGTACCTGGAGTCACCTTTGCCTCGGGTATTGTAGTTGATAAGGACACTGGTGAGTTCCGTCTCTATTATGGAGCAGCTGACTCAGCCGTAGCACTGGCTACTGCTGATATGGATGAGCTTATGGCATATATTATGTCCTGCATATGAAAAACTTAAAGGCATAAAGTGGACTGTTGTATATAGACAACGCTTATTTTCTTAGACCAACCTTCTGTCTTTCTTTAAATTTGTTCTCCAAATTCTAAGCGCTATTGTTGATCAGGAACTATCTTGTTCATGCGATGGTATTAGAAGGAAATGAAGATAAGTACAGAAGTGTTATGATACAAATGATAACTTTGTTAAAAAGCGGTGCCAGTTAAAGAACAAGCTTGAAATCAATTGGCAGTATTTCATCACTAAAGGCTGGAATAACCCGCCCCTTATTGAAAGAAATTGAAAAGGACACACATCGTCAACGGATTACATTTTCAGGTGTCAGTATGTTCAAGTTGCTAATCTTCGTTCTTATCTCCTTTGGAATTGTCTTTGTGTCAAGGACATCCTTGCGCCGTCCGCGTTCACATGGTTTCTATCGGTTTTTTGCATTTGAGTCCATACTGATCTTATTCCTGCTGAATGTAGATTATTGGTTTGCTGATCCTTTTTCGGTTGTTCATATTATCTCCTGGCTGTTGTTAATTTCCTCAATATTTATGGTTGCGCAGGGATTCTATCTGCTTCATACGATGGGGAGACCGGAACATGGAATTGAAAATACCAAAGCTTTAGTAACACGAGGTATATACAAGTATGTTCGTCACCCCTTATACAGTTCATTGCTCTTATTAGTATGGGGTGTGTTTTTCAAAAACACTTCGCTTCTCAGCACCATCCTTGTTATAGTGACATCGATGTTTTTAATTGTTACGGCTAAAGTAGAAGAGGCAGAAAATCTCCAGAAGTTTGGTGCTGAATATAATGAGTATATGAAAACAACCAAAATGTTTATTCCATTTTTGTTTTAAAGAGTAAAAACCTTAGACTATACCTTGTGTTACGTTTGACGCAGTGCTTCGGCACGAAAGCAGTCCTCCATAAATTTAGGGAAGCTGGCACCTTGAGCAGAAGTGTGAGTATCTCCCCTGGATTTTTACGGCACTTAGTAAAGAGCCACACCTGGGGCAGATACCTTCGTCTCGTCCTGTCAAAAACCAATCGGTACGTCCATGCACTAAATCGTAATTTCTTACTGATTCACCGAGAATATATTTTATGCTTTGAAATAAGCGCTCAATCTCAGTTGAGGTTAACTCATTAGCATGCTTCTCAGGATTAATTCTCGCTTGCCATAGTATCACATCGCCATAGACATTACCGATTCCTGCAATGAAACTTTGATCTATAAGCAAGCTCTTAATTTTAGCCTTTCTCTTGCTCGACAATTTTCTGAAAAAGTTATAAGTGAAATCTTTGCTTAGGGGTTCAGGACCCATGTTTTGCAAAGCTTTGATTCCGCTATAGTCCTCGTCGGGAACGAGATATATCTTTCCTAGCTTACGTTGGTCGGTGAATCGAAGCTGTTTTCCGCTTTTAAATGTAAAAATGGCGCGGGTATGTTTGTGCAGTTCATCTTCAACATTGCAGTACGTCAAATCACCAGTCATCCGCAGATGGACGATAAGAGTAAAACCGCTACCTAAGGGGAACAGAATGAATTTACCGCGTCGCCAAATGTTAATGATTTCAGTGCCCATAAGCCGTTGCTTGAATTTAGATTTGGAGGTTAGCTGTATGAGTTCGGGAACAAATATTTCAGCATCCTTGAAGATTTTCCCCACAACATAGGGTTTTATTCTGCTGATAACTGTTTCAACATCCGGTAGCTCAGGCATGTGTATCACCGCACTGCTCTAAATGTATGCTTACTTAAGGCATTCTTCAATGCTTTTGGGCCACTTTAAGCATTTGATAAAATTTGGTAAAGTTATTGGCATGGAATTCGTAGCAATTGACTTTGAAACAGCTAATGAAAGAAGATCAAGTGTCTGCTCGCTTGGAATTGCGGTAGTAAGGGATAGCAGTATTGTCGAGCAAAAATATTGGCTTATACGGCCAAAACAGCTCTACTTTAACCGCTTTAATGTTGGTATTCACGGAATAACAGAGAAGGATGTTGAGGATAAACCTAATTTCTATGAACTGTGGCCCTCTATAAAATCGTATTTGGAGAACAAAATTGTAGTTGCTCACTATGCGAGTTTTGATATTAGCGTATTGAGGGGTGTGCTGGATGAATACGGCATACCTTATCCGGATTTAAAGTATTCATGCACCTGGGTTATTTCCAGAAGAACCTGGCCGGCACTGCTCAGTCACAGTTTAGATCTTGTAGCGGAGTATTTAGGGATTGATTTTCAGCATCACCATGCCCTGGAGGATGCTCTGGCGTGTGCCGGAATCGCAGTTAGAGCCTGCGAGGAAACTGGAGTAAAATCACTAATTGATCTGGCTGATAAGTTGAAATATTTAAATGGACGTTTGTACCCCGGTGGATATGAACCACTGAGTTATTCTATAGGCTATAAGCCCAAACCGAGAATGAAAATTGTTCCTTCTGGTGGAGAATTTGACAAAGACCATCCGTTTTATAGCAGAACAATCGTTTTCACTGGCACTCTCAAATCTATGACTAGAAGAGCAGCATGGCAGAAGGTGATAGAATTGGGCGGAAGATGTGCAACAGCAGTTAATGAATCTGTGGATTATCTGGTTATAGGCGAACAGGATTACAGAAAACTAAAAGGCAAAGTGAAGAGCAGTAAAATGCTGAAAGTAGAAAGACTCAATGAGCTGGGTTGCGACATCGTTGTAATTAATGAATCTGAATTTGTGAAGATGATTTACTCTTAAGTATGCATGATATATAGCATAAACTGCGGGACACAGAAACATAATACGGGAAATCGGAGAAGGATAAGCTGTGACTGAATTCGATAAATCTCAATGGTCAAAAACTGAATTTACTCAGGCATACAGAGAGAGCGCTGATGTTTTTATAGTAGAACGAAACAGGCTGTTCGAGATATTAAAATCGTTCTATAGACATTTCGTTGCTAATGGAAAGGAGAGAGGAGTACTTGATCTTGGATGTGGAGATGGGATTGTTATCCATGAGCTTCTGAAAATTGATAAGTCAATTAAGGCTATTTTGATCGATGGCTCTGAAGATATGTTAAATGAAGCTAGAGGGCGTTTAAAAGATTTTGGAAATATTAATTTTATTAAAGCAAGCTTTCAGGAGATTCTTAATAAAGATATCTTATATGGAAACTTTGGTTTCATCGTATCATCGCTCGCAATACATCATTTAACATTGGATGAAAAGACTTCCTTGTTCAAAAAGATTTATTCTCATTTATATCCTGATGGATACTTCTTGAACATCGATGTTGTCCTAGCACCGACCAAGACTCTTGAGCAGTGGTATCTTTTGCTGTGGAAAGAATGGATTGAGGAAAGAAAGACCTTACTAGGGATAGAAACAGATTTTTATGACGAGGTTATCCGAAGATATAAAGATAACGCGGATAATAAACCGGATACTCTGGGAGCTCAGCTGGATGCTTTAAAGTCTGCGGGCTTTAAAGATGTGGACTGTTTTTATAAATATGGGATATTCGCAATGTATGGTGGTAGGAGATAGGATTGGGCAAATAAAAAAATGGAAGTACAGCATATTTCCTGTGCCGTTAAGTCAGGTCTTTTCAAATTCAGAAAACAATGCAGGGAGAAGGTTTGCAGTTAACGCCTTATTGTTCTCTTCGGCGGTCTGCTATCAACTGACCACCAACACCTACATCCTCAGGAAGGATTCCTTTTATTGTCACAATGATGTGTTCCTTGGGGATCCCATACGCTTCAAATACCGCTTCGGTAACTTTTTTCACCAGCTCTCTTTTCAATTTCCCTTAGCACCGGACCTTCTATTATAACTGAAGGCATCACTTTTCGCTTCCTTTCGTTAGTTGTCTTCAAACTGTTAAAATATACAATATCATTTATCAGGAATTTTACCGCGAGTCGTCCTTGAATAATGACAGAATATTCGCAAGAACTGAAGAATTTTGTTTTTATTCTATCAGATAAAACGGCTCTGTAATTTAATTTTTGAAAGGCTGAGATGTATGAAACTGGATATTTTACATGCTACAGTGGTTATACTACTAAGTATTTTACTGGCAACACTTCTCACTGCATGTGGCAGAGAGGCAGAAGAGGGGAACTCTAAATCCCCTTCAGGTAGCAAAGGTGACTCACCGGTTCTTTCTGGTGCCGTATTTCGAGAAGTACCTAAACCTCTCTCCGGTGAGAATCCCAGGTACCCTTTGGTTAAAAAGGAAATCCCTGCTATTGGTGAATCCTTCCGCGATCTTCGCTTTGGAACAACAATTACTCGTATAACAAAAGGAGATAGTTTGATTGGAAGGCATGAATATTCGAGATTCGATCCCTTTAATGCTGATCAGTCTATGATTCTTCTACTTCCGGAATTGGAATGGAAAGTATACCGCACTGAGAAAATACCCTACGACCAGGATAGCAATCTTGTCCGAACCATAAGGGATATTGAAGAACCGCGATGGGATCCTGACGATCCCGGTTTGATTTGGGGGCTTCAAGATTTTAGTATTCTTAAAGTCAATGTTTCAGACGGCAAGAAAAACGTGGTGAAGGATTTTTCAGAGGATCCCCAGCTTGCTCCTATTATAAAAGCAGAACCAGACATTTATCGTATTTCCACAAAGGAGGAAGGGGAATCATCAACAGATAAACGATATTGGGCATTTATCCTTCAGGGAACCCGTGGTGATTATAGACCAAGATATATATTTACGTGGGATAGGGAAAAAGACCAAGTCCTTGGTGTTTATCCTATCGCTTCTGTAGACAGAGATATTGATTGGGTGGGTATGTCCCCCAAGGGAAACTGGGTATTGATTGGTGGAAGCCACGAGAATAGAGGAGAACTGGCGGGTCTGGTTATGGCCGATAAGCAGCTTAAAAAATTTCATAGGTTAGACTATACTACCAGCCATGCTGATGTTGGGTTAGACTCCAAAGGCAATGAAGTGATAATAATGCAGAACTACCAAACCGACTATATTGATTTGATTCCTATTGATTTAAAAACAAAGCCAATCCTCATGAGTGGAGGGAGTTATGAAAAGACCAATCGGACACGGCTTGTACGTCTGTATTATAGCTCAGAATCTCCTATTGGCTTGAATTCTGGAGTTCATCTTTCCGGTAATTTTTCGGGGTACTCAGTTGTTTCAACCTATATTGAACCGAACTTGCAGGAACAAAACTGGCTTGACCGTACTATTATATTAGTAAAGCTGGATCAGGATCATCCACGAATCTTTTATCTTGCCAAGGTCTATAATACAACCGGTACGTACTGGGAGGAGACTCACGCGACAATAACTAATGATGGTTCACAAGTAGTCTGGGCATCGAACTGGGGAAAGAATGTTGGCGAGGAAAGAGTTTTCCTTATGCAATTAGATATGCCGCAGAACTGGTTGAAAAGTTTACAGGCTGATCAAGAATAAGTATTTTTAAAATGAACGTGTTTGTAGATAGAGAAGAAAAAGAAAATACATTTGCCTTAAGAACGCAGTCTTTTATGTTACTGCGGATCTTCAAGCCAGACTTTTCAGTATGGACCTTATACTAAGGATTTACTGCGCTGTATAATGCAGTCGTGTTTTTCCCACCGTCGATGTCTTTCTTTGCATCATTGATTGGGATTGCGAAACCGATATTTTCTGCTCCCTGAACAATAGCTGTATTTACTCCGATAACTTCTCCGCTTAGGTTCAATAGCGGACCGCCGGAATTTCCCGGGTTTATAGCAGCATCAGTTTGGATTGCTCCATTGAGGAGCTCGGAATTGCCAGACCCGCTTCTGGTCTTAATCGAACGGGCAAGACCGGAAATGACTCCGGTACTAACCGTATTACGATACTCGCCAAGTGCATTACCTATAGCGATAACGGTTTGGCCAATGACTGCAGTCTCGGAATCCCCAAGGGTGACTTTGGGCAGATTCTTTGCCTGAATACGCAGTAAAGCGATATCGTTCTTGCTGTTACGAAAAATGACCGTGGCTTCAAACTTCCGCTCATCATTGAGAAGGATGGTATAATCAGCTTCAGGATCTTCAACAACATGCTTATTCGTCAAAATTAAACCATCACTAGTGATGATAAATCCTGAACCGCCACCGATTTCCCGGCGTTCGGTCCCATTCTGCCTCCACATCCGCCCAAAAAACTCAATTCTGGGCAGGTCTTTGGTAACGACGATACTGACAACGGCTGGGCTTACCTTCCTCACTGCAGTAACAACCGCGGCTTCTTCAGATACGGTCGAATGATATGAAGCTGTCTTACCTTTAGCTGTGCTGTCCTGTGAGGGTTTTCTTGTAGGCGGAATCAGGCCGTAGTAATATCCGAAGGTAAGCCCGACAGCGAGGTTTACGAGCAAGCTTACGACGACGGCCAAAATAACGGTCCGAGCTGTTCGGCGGCTAATGTTGGCTGGAGCAGGATAATCTTCATGCATTACAATTCCCCCTTGAATTCAAATCTCAAGCAATACGAACCACGTCATAGAGAGCCCTGTACTCCAGGGCTTCTTCTCGCTGAATTAAAGCACGTTCCATACTCTCCTTGGTGTCTTCCAAAGTGCTTTGAGCTGAAGAAACGTCCTGAGTAGTGCTTGCTTCAGTGCTTTGAAGACTCTTTTTAGCATTTTCAAGACTTGCCAGTGTACTGCTTACAGCAATTTCCTGCGTTTTGATTTCTGCTGGGGTAGCTTTCTTAAGCTGACGGAGTTGCGCCTTTGTGCTCTTGAGATTTGCTTTTGCAATCTTCGATTCCTTCTGAAGATCGGTATCATCAATTCTTGCGAGCTCCTGCCCAGCAGTCACTAAATCTCCAGCTTTAACAGAGACCGTTGTAAGCTTCCCGCCGCTTTTGAAATTAAGACCTACCTCGTTCTCGGAAGTAACAGTACCGGAGACTGTCAAAGTGGGAGTGATATCTCCTTTTGCTACTGTGACCGTCCTCGTCTGATCCGTTTGATCAGATGAACGGCTGAAGAAAATCCAGTAGCTGATGAAGGCAACTACTGCAATAGCTAGAACCACCACCGCAATCTTTACTACAATACTCCTGGTTAAGAACTTTCTTATCAACACGTCCTCCTTGTTGTATCTTAAAGAATTTCCCCCGTTGCAGGATCTATTTCTGTTAATCCAACTCTATGAACGAAAGCTGAGAAAAAGCTTAGAAAAAAGAAAAAACTTAGAAGAACTCTCCTTACGAACTGCAATAAGGAGCGTTCAATCCGCCAGCCCAGTTAACCTACCTGCCATAAGATGCGCCGCCCAACTGCCAAAAGCTGAACCGTAGATAATGTCAGGCAGGTGTTGCCAGCAAGGTTAGCTGCACCTCGGATGCCATCCGGAATATTCTACCCGCTAGACGTTGGCAAGTGGGCCTGCAAGGTTACCACATGTGTCCTGGTCTAAAACCTCCGCCACGTGGTCTGCCAATGCCCCGCATGGGGCTGCACCTGAGGATTTTTAGGTCTATGTTGTTGTCGTCTGCCCAGTCCCTCAATTCTTGCTGCAAATCCATAAGCTCTTTTTGCTTTTCCAGGATTTTATCTACCTTCTTTAGAATTGTTGTTTTTTGCGCCTCAGTAATTTTGCCTTCCTTTACCGCCTCGGCCAACCGCTCTTCGCGGGCATCCCGCATCGCCTGAAGTCTTTCTTCTTGGGCCTCAGTAAAGACCTTCTTCACATCGTAGGCGTTGAGATTGAAGCGTTCGGAGAGCCTTTCAACAATGGACTTTTTCGTTGTTGTGCTGTTCGCTGCCACAACCACTCCTGCTCCAAAAGCGCCCGTCATAATCAGCACACCAAGGACTGTAGCGATAATGATAACTTTCTTTCGGTTCATCCTTTCTTACCTCCCTTCGCAAAATAGTTTTTATTTATAAGTCGTACTTTAACTAACTAATCTGAGAGAATGCTTGGAAAGCAAAGGATTTATCTATACTATTTATACGTTGAACAACCTGAGATAAGACTGAAAAAGGATAGGGTTAATCAAGAACGTCCTTTTTCATTGCCTCAAGCTCTTCTTTACTTATCTCTCCTTTGGCATACCGTTCTTTCAGAATCTCTATTGCATTGCTATCCGGAACATGTGGTGCCATCTTTTTGTAACCAAAGCTCCTTATAGCCAGCAAGACTAAGATAGCTGCAACTGCTAATGCTATAAGTAACTTTAAAAAGAGAAATGGAGTTATTACAGTAATCCACCAATATTCTATGCTACGAGCTCCTTTGTGCCACATTTCCGGACGGTGCATAAAAGTCCCACCTCTGCCAATAGAAGCCAGGATCGTCCCTGTGCCAAGAATACCTGCAACCAGCAATGCACTGAGCGCAACTGCGGCGACAACAACAGGCTTCTTCATTTTACGGCACCTCCTTTCGCTCGAGTTCCGACTCATATGCTATATTCTGGATAGCTAATCTGAGAAAATGCTTAGAAAGGAATCCCTGCCCATAATCTTCCCTGACCCCTCTTTAAAAAGAGGGGTACATAAAAACCTCCCTTTTCGAAAGGGAGGTAGGAGGATTACCCTTTTTTAAACATCTCTTACCTATCCCCTTTTCCTAAAGGGGGATATAGGGGGATTAAAAGGATGATAGATAATCTCCCCTGAACCCTCTTTAAAAAAGGGAACGGAATGGCAGAACCATCTGAGAAAC
>CAYGBL010000006.1:0-88645 GCA_964348135.1 uncultured Actinomycetota bacterium | reverse complement strand
CAATATTATCGTCAGTCATCTAGCTCCTTATGTGGAAATGCCTAAGTCTAATGACCCCGAAAATCCTGCTAGTGGGGACACGGGGGGCAGACGAATATCTAGGCAATATAAAATTCCCAATGTAGGATTTCAAATATTAAAAATGAGAAATCAAACAGCAAAAACATATATAAAAAACTTCAAAACATGATTACATTAGACACACTGCACTCAGAGACATTTTCAATTTTTTATTTGTATTTTTGCTTTTTAATATTTGATTTTTGATTTTAGAAATTAGTTATTCTTTCCTCATTATGGTTCTGCCATTAGTCATTTGACTCGTAACTGTATTTTGAGAAATTATCCTTTCATACTCCTTTATAGCCTTTTGGGCAATACATCCCCAATCATATGGTTTAATCATCTTCAATGAATTCTCTCCCATTGTTTTTATACTTTCTCTTTTCCAAATTCTGATTACAGCTTCACTTATAGCCTTGGAATTCCCCGGAGGAACTAGATAACCGTTCGCACCATTCTTAACCACTATAGAATTATCCGTGATGTCAGTGGCAATTACCGGAAGTCCACAGGCCATAGCTTCTAAAAGCACTATAGGCAGCCCCTCAAAAAGAGTAGGAGTCACTGCAATATCAGCCAGTTTGAAATAGTTAAAGAGCATACTTTCTTCTACGTCCTTAAAATGAAGAACAGCATTAGCCAAACCTAAAGAATCGATTTGCGATTTCAAATTTTTCTCCTGAGATCCTGCTCCTACAATAATCAATCTTACTTGATCAATCGTTCTTTTAATTTCGGGTAATGCATCTATTAAGTAGCGAACACCCTTATTCTCCTCCAACCTGTTTACATTTATCAGCACCAGCTCATTATCTCCTAATCCCAAATCCTTCCTTTTTAACTTAGCACTCTTGAGATATCCGGTTATTGTATTTATATCTACTCCATCCGGCAGTAGAAATATCTTATCGCTATTTACTCCATAAATATCAACAATCTCTTGACTCTGCGCCTCGCCTTCTGAAGCAATAGCTTCAGCTTTATGCATGGTATAGCGCGATTGCGGATACCACATTAAATAGTTAACCCACTTCTCCAGTGATTGAGTCTTAAACGATTCACTGCCAAAAGGTTGCACGACAACCGGCTTTCTTTCGGTACGAATGAGATAAAAAAAGGCGGGAAACCCAAAGCTGTGCAAAATATCAAAATCATTATGGGAAAGATGTTTTGCAGCATGCCTGCTGAAAGTATGATAGGTGTACCAGAAAGGAAATAATCCACCGGATATATAGGGAGGCAGTAAAGTATATGAAACACCTTGTTCTTCCCTTATCTCTACTTCTCTCCCATTCTTATATAGACTAGCAACAATATTTACTTCCACGCCTTGCTTAATCAAGTGTTGACTGAGTAAAGTAATATATTGCTGCATCCCTCCATAACCATGATAGGGAGCAGCAACACGAGAAAGCATAACTACTTTCAAGATTTAAATCCCTTCTACCTATAATCCCCTTTAAGAAAGGGGTGTAATCCCTTTAGCCTCCCTTTAGGAAAGGGGGATATATATTCCCCTCTTCCTGCCGATGGTGGAGTCTAAAGAGGGGAGAGATTATAAGATTTAGCGATTATTATTTTGAATGTTAACCCGTGCTGAGATTTCTTACCGCTCCTGCTATATACTCTATCTCTTGCTTGCTTAAAGTAACTCCGGAAGGTAGATTCAATCCCTTCCTGGCAATTTCCTCAGCAACTGGAAATTTCTCTCCGGTTTTATACGGGGGTAAGCTATGCAGAGGATAAAAGAAAGGCCTTGTGTCTATGCCCTTTTCTTTTAGAGCCCCTACCACCTCCTGCCTGCTCTTTCCAAAATTATCCTCAATTAGAATTGAGTACATCCAAAACACATTTTTAGCCCAATCGGCTTCAGCCGGTAAGGTAATCCCTTTTATGTCTTTCAATAGAGCACTGTATAGCATTGCATTTCTTCTTTTTAGCTCGATAATCTCATCAATCTTCTCTAATTGAGCTACTCCAATGGCCGCCTGCAGGTTGGTTAACCGATAGTTAAATCCAATTTGCATATGCCAATATCTTTTCTCGGGAGACATCGCTACATCTCGCAGGAGTTTTGCCTTCTCATGATACTTCCCTTCGTTGCAGGTAAGCATACCACCCTCACCAGTAGTAATTATCTTGTTTCCATAAAAACTAAAGCATCCTATATCTCCGATACTGCCAACCTTCTGTCCTTTGTATTCAGCCCCATGGGCCTCGGCAGCATCCTCAATAATCTTGAGTTTATACTTGCTGGCTATTTCCAAAATAGGATCCATATCAGCGGGATGACCATAAAGATGTACCGGGATTACAGCTTTGGTCCGAGCTGTAATCTTATTTTCAATTCGAGCAGGATCTATGTTCCAATTTAGATGGTCAATTTCAGTAAAAATTGGCTTCGCTCCGGTATAGGAAACAGCAAAAGCTGTAGAGGCAAAAGTTAAAGCTGGAACAATGACTTCATCGCCTGCTCCAATTCCTAGAACCTCTAGAGCAAGGTGTAATGCAGTTGTCCCGTTAGAGGTCGCCACGGCATATCTGGTACCACAAAATTTACCGAATCCGTCCTCAAACCTTTCTACAAATTTACCAATGGAAGAGATCCAACTGGTTCTTATACATTCTGTTGCGTAAGCCAATTCGTTCTCTCCTAACCAGGGTTCTGCAACGGGAATAAATGACCTTAATTTTGTTTCTTCTCCCAATTTTATGGTCTCCTTTTATATAACAGCTTCGCAGTCAACCTCCAGGATACGATACGCTTAAAAATAGCGCAACTTAAGCGAGAAAGAGATGGAGGCAGAGTAAAAAGCAGATGATATATTCTAACTAAAGCTCCAAAATATTGAAATACAAATCCGACTTGTTCGTCAGTAATCGTGGGCTGCTTGAGCGTGGTTTCTTCAAAGTAGCTATTTGATGTTTTATCAGTTAAAAAGCCTTGTTCTTTGCTTAGTTCGAAAAGTCTCGTCTTAGGATATGGATAGAAAATAGAAACCTGCAGATTGTCTGGTTTGACTTCGGCATTTAACCTAACAGTTTCAAGAACCGAACTCATATCTTCAAAAGGCAAACCAACCATATTGTAGGAAACGGTCCTTATCCTGTACTTATGACAGAGAGAGAAAGCTTTTCTAATATCCTGATTGCTCATCTTCCGGTTTAGAACCTCTTTTCGTAAGACTGGGTTCCCACTCTCGATACCCATGGACACTTCAAAGCATCCAGAATCTTTAAGCATTCTCGCTACATCTTCATCCAAAAGATTTACTCTTGAATTACACGAAAAAGGAAGATTGATCTTTTTCTTCCACTCAACCCTGAATTCATCCAGCCACTTTTTGTTGAGAGTAAAAATATCATCATGAAAAATGGCATACTGAGCCGGTTGTTGGCTTAGAACTTGCTGGGCTTCCTCGACTACTGAGCTTACACTTCTGAAGCGCACATACTTACCCTTATAGACTTTTTTAAGTTGATGGTTACTGCAGAAAGAGCAATCATAGGGACAACCACGTGAGGCCATAAAAATAACCCTTCCTAGCCTAGCATCTTCCAAATCTGCATAGTCAAAGATTTGACGGTCAACAAAAGGAAGACTATCCAGATCTTCAATTAAGGGCCTCAACCCGTTACAAATTAATTTGCTGTCTTTTTTAAAACAGATATTTCTTACTGACGTAACATCTTTCCCATCACTTAAACGATGGCAAAATTCAACTATTGCTTCCTCTCCTTCCCCTACGCATATGAAATCGACCTCTGGGACGTCAAGAAAACTCTCCGGTTCCAAAGTTGCATGAATGCCACCGCATAGAATTGGCACATCTAAATGATCCTTGATGGCCCTGGCATATTTCTTAACATAGGGGAACATATTAGTAGTTGCGGAAAAAGCTATAAGCTGGGGAGTTTCTCTTTTAAGTCTTTCTACCACCTCTTCTGTTGAAGAAGACTTGACTAGATGAATCAGGGAAGTGGTGTATCCTTCTTTATTTAAGACCGAGGATATAGAAGCAATACCATGATAGAACTTGCCTTTCGCTCCAATGCTAAAATCAGGATAAATAAAAACCAGTTTCATTTTGCTTCTCTCAAATAGATTATTAACTGTTTGGCCCCTATTTAAAGACATATCTAGTTTGTCTTATATTCGAACTAGTGGGGGTCTGTTAGTCGGTAGTTGAAATTTTCACTACACACTTCACACTCCCGACTCATAAGTTACTCCTGCTTTTCCATAGGCTGCAAGATAAGAATCTGCTACCTTCTCCCAGCTGTATTTCTTCTTAACAGCTTGCATGTTCTTAAGCTCCATTTGCTTCCTAAGTTCCAAATCATCAAGAAGCTCCAACATTGCCTCTGCCAGTTTGTCTGGATTTTCTGGTTCAACCAGAATTCCATTCTCCCCATTCTTTATGATTTCAGGAACCCCGTCTACCCTTGTTGCAACTACAGCCTTGCCGGCTGCCATAGCTTCCAAGTTCACTATCCCCAACGGTTCAATTCTTGAAGGAAGCACAAAAAACTCGCATCCTTTAAAAAGTGAAACGACTCTTTGGCGATCGAGAGGGCCCAACAGTTTAACTTTTTCCTCCATTTTCCACTCACTTATCAGGTTTCTCAAGCCCGCTTCTTCCTCACCGCTTCCTCCGATAAAGAGATATAGACGGGGATATTTCTTTGATACGGTATTGAATGCTTTAATTAATAAATCAAAACCTTTTTTATATTCAAAACGACCCAGGGTAAAGACGTAGGGAGCATCTGAACGGTAAGATGGGAATGCAGAAAATTCACTCTTATCTACTCCATTATAGGTCACCATTGATTTATGGAGAATCCCCGGTACTAGATGGGCAGCATCTTTTAAAAGACTCGTTGAGCAGCTAGTAACAGAGTCAGCTATGCTTAGAACTTTGGTTAGAACGATCTTTTGCAAGCGAGAGTTTAAGGGAAGTTTATGAATATCATTTCCATGAATACTTACAACCAGAGGAAGTTTAAACCACCTTTTTAACATAAGGACGTAAAAACCAGTGCTATCAACAAAGTGAAAATTGAGGACGTCAGGTTTTTTCTCCCTCACAAATCTTTTTAAATATAAAATGCTGGGAATAAAATATATAAGGAAAACTAACAGTGATTTTAGACTGCTGCCAGGTAAACCCAAGTATATTCTTGTTACCTCTATATCATCTATATATTCATGTGCTTTTAGAGATCTGGAGGTTCGAGAAGATACAATATTTACCTGGTGGCCCATCTCTTTAAATCTATTAGCCAGGTTTTTTACCACTATTTCTACGCCTCCAATATGAGGCAAATACATATTGCTTAATATTAGGATATTCAAATCTACCTCTTGGAATACATAACTTAGATTTTTGTAGATGAGTTCCAAATAAGATTAAGGATTCGATGATCAAGAATTCAAGCAGCCAAGCATTTTACCCCGGACTTAATAAGCACCTTTGATTGAAATCTTAAAAACCTCGAGTTTGCCCCTGGCTCCTTGATTCCTAGAATACTTCTTTATACTACCCAGGATTCGACAAAAATCGCTATCCCTACTCCTGCTGCCAAGCCCAAAACCAGCGCCAAGGCTAAATTGAGGCTTAGTGAACGACCACTGGGTCTACTGGGAACATCGGCAGACTTAACTACTCTACTTTCTCCTATCTCTAAGAGCTTGGCTTGTATGTCTCTACGCTGCTCCAAAAAGTCCTTCTGAAAACTTGATAAAGCACCTACAGCCTGCAAAGCTTGAGCTTGCGCAAGAATACGCTCACTGCTACTTAGAGTTTCATCGGCTTTTGCCTGAGAAATTGTTTCTTCTGCTATTCTTCTTTGCTCCTCAATTTTAACTAGCTTTTCATCAATATTACTAAGATTCTCCTCAAAGAATTCCTTCTTGCTCTTATCAAGCCTTCTAGCCAACCGGACTATATTCTCCGCTAGCAGATTAGCTATCAATGCTACTCTTTTCGGCTGGCTATCGGTAATTATTAAAGTTATAGAATCTCCAGCTTCGGGTGAACTTGCATCGATTTTGGTTCGCAGCTCAGCTATACTAAGTTTCAGTTTCGCTTGTGTAATCACCGCCTTTAAAATTTCGTCTCCCGTAGCAGTTTCTACTAAATAAGAGGCGGTCCTCTTAGGTATGAGACCTTTATCCACTTCTCCTATCTCTTTTTCTCTTAAAACAGCTTCCGGGTTGCTTAGCTGGATTACTGCAACAGTCTTGTAGCTTTGAGGCAGAACCCGGGTACTTATTAAAGTCACCACAACTGCAAAAAGCAGCACCATAACTACTATAAGCTTCCTTTTTCTTACCATTTGCAGATATCTAACCAAATTTATATCCTCTTGAACCATTAACCGCCTCCTGAAATTTGATTTCTCTAAAGGCAACTTTAGTTTAACAAAATATCGATATAGCTTCACCCTTTACCCAAAGACAGCATGTGAACGATAAAAAAGCTGATTGCTAATATATAGCAAGCAAACAGAACAACGTAAAAGAGGGCAAAACCAAAAAAAGATGGTTTGCCATGAGAAATCCTGCTTAATACAACCAAAGCTGCTTTACCCAGTGGAACTTTGGAAAGAGTGCTGAATTTCAAGTCGCCCCCCAAACTTCTGCTGTTGACATAACCAGCTCCTGAGGGATAGGAATCCTCTACTGAATAAAACCAGACTGAAACATCCTGGGGCCAGAACTGCCCTTTGACCTTGAAAAAGAACCTCTTATTCTTTGAATCGGAGATGGGTCTAAATACAAACGGTAAAAACTGGTTGTCCTTAATAGCTGAAGCCTTAACTATACTCCTTCGCAAAACTTTAGAAGATCCGGACTTACCTATAATCAATTCCATTTCTCCACTATGATGCTTGCTAAAGGAAGCCATATATAGATCAATCCTGAAAAGGTTATCCTGTTCTGCTACGAAGGTCTGCTTAACTGTTACACCGTTCAAAGCTACCGGGCCGCTATGCATTTGCTGCATCTGGTCTCTGACTATCCAGGTAAACTTACTTGTTAAAATGTAAAGAAAAACAAGTGCAATCAAAATAATAATTACTCTTTTTCTCCAGATAGTCTGAGCATCAGACATTGTAAAACACCGGTAGGAGATAACCGACCCATGACAATAAATCAAGAATCACAAGACCTATAACCAGAACAGGCAACAAATAACTCTGAAGTCTTGATCCTACAAAACTGCCCAGTCCCAACACAAATAAAATTGCAGCAGGAATCAAAGTAGGGAAGATATATCTTCCCTGAAAAGGTACGTATTCAAAAACTGTAGTGCGAATAAAGGCAATAGCAACAACTAAAACTATTGATAAAAGCATAAAAACCATCAATATTTTTCGTTCTCTGGTTAGATTCACTCCTCTAACTACCTGCGAAAAGAAGAACCGCAAAAAGCCTATAATTGCAAAGAGAGTAAAAGCCATTAATACAAAATAAAGACCGTTACTCAAAGGAATATTCTGCCAGCCAAAATGACCCCAAAAACCCTTAAAAAGATAGATGAAATTTGTCTTAGTATGCTCCCACCCCACGCTGGAACTAAAAAAAATTGCAAAACGATTGCCAATCTCAGAAAGTGAAAAGTGAAAATCAAAAAGGTTTTGAATCTTTGACTTAAACGGGTCTCTTCCCATCTTATACGCTAGTAAAAATATGAAAAATATTTCCAGTCCCACTACACCCAGTCTCCAAACCAAATCACGCCTGTTATTCAACTTACTGCGAAAAAGAAATGCAGAGGGAAGGACTAAAACCAGAGGAACCAGTGCAATGGTACTTCGCTTGGTCACCAATGCTAATACTGCTATTGCTATGGCACCAAAAAAACTTGCTGCGCTTCTTACAGGAATAGGAGTAACCAATCCTATAGATATGAGATATATAAACAGTGCAAACAGAAGATTTGCCAGGTTATCATTATTTAGAGAACCTCCTATGAATGCAAACATCGGAAGAAGAGCGATAAGAGCCGGCACTCCTATAAATATATATTTATCTTTTGGGAAGAGACTTTGGGCAGTTACGAAAGCTAACCCTACCGTTGCCGCAGCAAATAGAGTATTGACAAGACGCAGGACAAAGAGACGTAATTCAATACTATGATTTGTAAATAATAGATAAAAAGGCAAAAGAAGATAGTAATATGTGGGATTCCTATCTAGATATCTAATAGTTTTGAAAAAAGGTATCGTCGCAAATCCCCAAGGCAAAGGATCAGGAGTCATCAGGTTTTGATACCGCCAGAATTTCCACCTGGCCATTGAAGCAATAATCTCCCCTTGAACCGAAGGGCTTCCTTCTGGGGTGGGCCTAAATTTTTTGCCCAATTCAGCCTGATACTCGTAATGAAAGGGTTCATCGGGCATCTGCCAGGGGGGGATTAAGGTAGCGTATATAAATGCGTGTAACAGGGCAATGGCAATAAGTAAAATTACAATCTTGCCGATACTTACGAATTTTAGATTTGTCAAACTATCTCCTTAGACTGTCTCTCATCAAACAAACCACAGCTAAAATGCTCCCTCTTAAAAGAAGACCTGCCCCAATGGGTAAATTCAAAATTCTCTTATATCCTCTATTCCTCTTTACCATAAAACGATATACACTACGGTGATGTTCCATTATCATATGCGGGCTCTTTATTGCGCTGCTCTGGGCTACATGGTGCATCACCACAGCCATTGGTTGGTAATAAACTTTCCAGTTCGCCTGCCAGAGCCGGTAACAGAGGTCCAAATCTTCTACGTACATAAAATAAGCCTCATCAAAGAGACCAATTTGACAAACCGCGTCACGTTTAAGGAACATAGCTGCTCCGGATATCCAATCTACTTCGGTTGCATTTGCATGATTCCAATCGGTAAGTTGGTATCTTTTGGTATAAGGATTATTAGGAAAAAACAGACTTAAAAAAGCGTGACCTACACCTGTTGTAAAGCTGGGAAATTTTCGGCACGAAAGTTGGAGAGAACCGTCAGAATTCACTAACCTAGGGCCTAATGCTCCTACCCTGGGATTCTCGATGGCAAAAGTCAATAGTGAATCGAGAGCTCCTGCAAAAATTTTTGTATCACTGTTTAGCACCAAGATATACTGTTCTCGAGTCAGTAAAATTGCCTGATTAGCTGCTTTTGCATACCCTACATTCGATTGATTGGCAATCAGTCTTACTTTAGGAAATTCTTTTTTTACAAGCTCAACACTTCCATCACTGGAAGCATTATCAACCACCGTCACATCTCTCATGCATTCAGAGTTATCGCTATAAATTGAGTTGAGACACTCCTTCAGCAGGTACTTTGTGTTCCAATTAATAATCGCAATTGAAATCTTAAAATCCATTTGAAAATCTCACCTGGTTTTTCATTCAAAGCAAATATTATCACCTTAAGATAACCAAATTTCAAGCCAAACATTCTCAACTAGCTAAGAGGTCTTAGTCCTAGGTCCAAGAGCGTAACTTAAAACAAAAATTATCCCACTCGATAAAAGCGTAATTAATGAACCCGCCGCACCGGTTTTAAACGGCCAGGGATCAAATACGAGTCTTATTCGGTGATTGCCACGTTCAAGAAAGATAGCCCTAAAGGTGTAATTAGCCTGGTAAATCTTTGTGCTTCTGTTATTAACATAGGCCTTCCACCCAGGGTAGTAAATTTCGCTGAGGAACAGGAGACCCCTCTTACGCATATTAACCTCTAACTGTATTTCATTTGGTTTGTAGCTGATAATACTTGCTTTAGAATTCGAGGGTGATTCAGGAATCAAGGGTTTCATCTCTTTTACTGGCTCAGATAACAGTAAAACCTTAAGGGGATCAAAACTTGCTTTCAATATCTCATCTCTAAGCTTCTCGTCATCTGGGATTACACTATACCCATCCACTATAAAAGCACGCGGAAGAAAGGAGGCGTAGCGGTAAACTTTTAAATCTCCATGCTTAAAAACCTCTTGCATTTCATTGGTAAAGTTCACCATAAATTGCTGGTTAGTATTTTTATCAACTAGAGTTACTCCAAAGATTCTCAATTTCAATCCATTGGAACCGGGTAAGAAAGTTAGACTCTTAACTATCTTCGGGGAAGAGAAATATTTCTTAGTGGTGTAGGTAAAGGCTTGGTTACCATCTTCTTCATACTCATAGGCAATAGCAGGTTTATCATGTTTAATCTTTCGGGTGATATCCAGTTCCTGATAGTTATATTGGGCAGTATCTTTTCCTGCAATGACTGATAAAGTCAATTCTTTTCCTTCAACACCCTCTACTTTTATATAACCAACTACTGTTCCCTCTGGAACCTCTACAGAGTCAATTAAATTTGATACAACTATAACCGCAGCAGTCTTTACTTCAGGGATAGAGACTTTTCTTCCATCAGCTAAAAAGTGTTGGCCCACATTGACTCTCAACCCATCTACATCCCTTAAATCTTTCTTTAATAAGTCCTCTCCTGAAACTGCATACTTAATATTCATAAGACTTGGTGGATAAAAGGTGCTTTCCACTTTTTTAAGTATCACTGGAATAAGAGGACCTCTACTATTCTCAATGTGAAATATGCTAGAGACGAAAGCACCAATATTGTTTATCCGAAATTTTTCTTTATCGCGTTTCAAAAAATCAACTATGGGGTGCTTCGTTAGAAATATCTTACCCCAGTGTTTATCAATAAATGTCTTAGGGCCGAATGAAAAGAGATCAAACAGAATTATTGAAGTAATAAGAATCTGTATCATAAACATCTTAGTTTGTTCCCTGAGTCTTAAAAATATGAGACCGAGGGAGAGAAAAAATAGAATCAGAAAAAAGTTGTAATCTCTAACAATATTCACAAATATTTCATTACGGCTTGTATCAACACTTTCCGCCAGGCCAAAATAAAAAACCAGACCTCCAGCCAAAGCAAGTATTGAACCTGTTACTATCCAGCGAAAGAAATTTTTCAGACTCTCTTTTTCTTTATCTTCCAGCTTTGAGGTTAGAAAGCCCGCCCCATATCCGGCAAGAATCGAAATTGAAAACGCAAAAAGGAAAAATAACCGCGCTGGTGCCCTATTCCTGCCAAAACCCGGCACAAGAATATACATTATGGTATGGAGAAAGGTTTCACCGCCCAACAAAAGAAGGAATGAAAAGAGAGCGAGGGAGAAAAAAAGTACCGTTGTGCGGCTGCGGCGATAGAAGACACCGAAACCGGCCAAGAACAAAGGTAGTATACCCACATAACCACAAAATTCCCAGAAGTTACCTGGCCCGAGGAATCCCCAGTAGCGGCCTGGGTCTCCTCCAAAGAAATTAGGGATAAGTAGTGTTATCAGTTGATAGAGAGGCATTGAGAAAGTCGTTGCAAACTGATAGCCAATAGCACTCCGGTATGACCGCCCTATAAGTTCGAGGGCAGGAATGAGCTGAACTGCTGAAATCCCCAAACCTATCAATATTATAAGGGGCAAGAATAGCCCCTTACGAATTTTCACCTTAATTTGTTCTCTGTCCTGAAAGGCCCAGAAAAGCCTGAAGGCAACATAGAAAAGAACAGCAAGGCCAATATAGAGAGCCATCTGATAATGTCCAGCCATAATGCTGAAACCAAAAGCCCATCCTGCTGGAATACTATAGCGTAGTTTCTTCTCTCTCAAGCCTTTTTCCAAAAATAAAAGTATCAGCGGCAACCATATAATTGCATTAATTACAACCAGATGCTCCATATGGGCTGCCATAAATCCAGTAAACATATATGTAATTCCGCTGATGAAGGCAGGGAATCTATTTAAACCCAGAGTTCTGGTAAATAGATAAGTGAATAGTCCTGCCAGAAAAATGTGAAGAATAAGCTGAAGCTCCAGAATAATAATTGGAAACGAACCATTGATTATAAAGAAAGTCAGTAAGAGATTAAAAGGATAAAACACAGCAGACTGAGGATCAGCTAGAAAAGGCATCCCTCCGTAGTCGTACGGATTCCAAAGAGGGATTACGCCTTCACTAAGGCTTTTGGCGGCAAATAGACGGTAGGGATAAAAAAGTGGGCCAAAATCACCTTTAATTACAGCACGGTCAGCTTCCCGAGGCGTAATAATTTGCCAGAAGAAGAGGAGCGTTAAGATTAGAAGAATAATGATTATACTAGTTTCTATTAAAAACTTTTTTCGCAGCCCTTTTCTCCCCTTTCCAGATTTATACCGGAAACCTAACTCCTTACGAGCAAGCTTTGATATATATCCCTAAAGCAAATGGCGCTTAATCCATCTTATATAGTTAAACGGCGCGAACCACTTCTCTATTTCTCTCTGTGAAAGTACTCTCCTCTGCTGAATTATTTTCCTCTTCGCTAAGGTATCGGGAACTAGCTTCAAAAGTTCAAGCCAGCTTGTTAATGCCGAGGGACAGCGAATAAGCAGTGCGCCCCCTTTTAATACTTCAGTAAAGATAATTTGAGGAAAGGCTTTAAGCAGACTAAAGAGTTTATCGTTCTTTACAATAACTAGATAGCGGTTTCTGTAGTTGTAATACTCCACCATTTTTGAACGTCTTATTGAAGGTCCTCCGCGTTGATGGTAAGCGATTGCTTTAGGGCTATACCAGCACCTCCATCCTCGTAAACGCGCTCTCCAATCTAAATCAATATCCTCCCAGAAAGAAAAAAAACTTTCGTCATAGTACTCTCCATTCACCTTTATATCTTCCAGCATTTTTTGACGATAAAGCGGTGCTGCACCACAGGTACCAAAAACCTCCTCAGCTGTACTATATTGTCCATTGTCGAGTTCGCTTTCACCCCGATTCACCGCCAACCGGTTTCGATAGATTATGTGGCCTGTAGAATCAATATAAGAACTTTCTCCCGCACTTTTAAAACGTAGTAGTTTCCCGGATACCGACCCGATTCTTTTATCCTTTTCAACCGCCTTGACCATTTCCTTAACAAAATTCTCAGTTAGAATTACGTCAAAATTTAAGGGGATTAAATACTCTCCCTTTGCCAGCCTGATTCCTTGATTTATGGCTTTAGCAAATCCCTGGTTGTTCTTGTTCTTAATCAGAGTAATGGAAGGGAAATTCTCCTTTATCCATTCCGCTGATCCATCAGCTGAGGCATTATCTATTGCTATAAGTTCAATAGGGTGATAGGTCTGATTGAGTATTGAAAGTATGCACTCTCTTAAAAAGTCCTTACCGTTCCAATTTAAAAGAATCACAGTTGCTAACTTCATATTCAATATCTTTTTAAGAATTATAAGCAAGATCGATCACAACGAGATGAAATGTAAAGAAAATGATCCTTTGAAGCCTATCCAAATAATAATACCAATTCATAAATAATCAGCGATTATTATTGGTTTTGACTAACTTAAATCTACCAGACTATGTTCGGGTAATGAGCATTATACCTATAACAATAATTACAGCCCCCAACCAGCGCATAAAACCAACACTCTCTCCAAGCATCATAGCAGAAAGAAGAAGAACCACCACATAGCTAAATCCAACCATTGGATAGGCAAAGCTAAGATCAACTCGCGAAAGTACCGCCAGCCAGACAATGGCGGAAAGGCCGTACAGAAAAAGCCCTATCCAAACTAACGGGATACCTGCGACTTTTAAAAAAGTTTCTATAGGACTATTTAAATTGGCAGCAGAGAGCCTCCCTGCTTGATTCATACCTGCCTTCAGGCAAAGCTGCCCTCCTACGGCTATCAAAATACTTGTAAAAATTAGAACTAATGACTTATACATCTTTCAGCTCTCCAATCGTCCTTTTAGTTTTCTATAAATAAGATTTCTCCCGTGGAGACTGACCCCTTGCCAGCCTTCGTTGCGAAAGTGAAAAATCAATCTCCTAAAATAGTACCAGGGAGTTCGTCTTATTTCCGCAACCTCAAATTTTCTTTTGCTTTCTCTTTTTCTAATCTTATCAGGCGCAATCACCGGGCTCTGGCAGAACCTACTGAGAGGTTTTACGGCCTCCTCCCAGGTAAATCTAGGTACAACTTTCTTAATATTTTCCTTAATCTCCCTCATCTTTGGGCTATCTACAAGCTTTAAGATAGCAGCCTTTAGTTCCCCCACGCTTTCAGGAGAAACAGTGATCCCGAGATCGTATTTCTCTACAAGATCACTCATCGAGTCACCTCTCGTAGTTATTATCGGTAAGCTGGCCCATAGATAATCAAGTAAACGGGTCCTGAATGAAAAATTGGTTTCAACATGATCAAGGTGAGTGCTTATACCAATATCTGCCTCTACAAGATAATTTTCCCTCTCCTCGTAGGGCACCCAATCATAATTAAAGAAAACATACTCGTCTTTTAAACCTAACTCTTCGCTCAACTTTATGGCATCTACGCACATCTTCATCTCGGGAACATGGGGATTAGGGTGTTTTAATCCCATAAAGTAGAGTTTAATATCCTTTCTTTTTTTAACCACATGCTCCATTGACTTGATGAGAGTGATAGGATCAAACCAATTGTAAATTCCTCCACCCCAAAGGATCAGTTTGTCATTCTTCTTAATTTTTGGATGAACACCCTTGAGGACTTGTTTGCTGTGGACTGGAGTACGAGAAGGAAGACCAAAGGGCACTACTTCAATAAATTCCCGTAAAGTCTTGTCCATGTCGTAGGTGCTGGGATTTATCCGGTTCAAACTGCAAAGCATTCCAATCCAATAATCACGCTGTTTCTCGCTTGCACAAATAAAGAAATCTCCTGAAAGAAGTTGATCGTTCAGTACTTCAAGGTTTGCCGTATTGAGAGCTTCTCTTTCGTGAAACTCCTTGTACTTGAAAAGCTCCAGGAATTCCAAAGTGAAGGGGTCGTATACATCCACCACTATCGGCTTTCCCTGCTCCTTTAGAAAAGGAAAATGATGTAGAATGAAACCCTGACATACAAAGACATCACACCACCGTACTAAATCTTTTAAGACCCTGGCATTGTATTGTCTTAGTTTAAACTCAGAAGCGCTAAGATCGGTCTCATTAGGAGTAGCAAGGATTACCTCGTTCTCCCTTCCAAGAACCCTGGCAAATTCCCAGCAACGAATTGCCGGCCCCGCCATTCTTTCACCAATGGTGTCGTTACTGATAATCAGGACCTTATTCCTGCGACTGAAAAGTTCCTTTATGTTCAGAGCATCGACTAGAGTATTCTGTACGTCTATATACTGCCGATCATGAATATTGGCCCTGAAAGGTTCACCGAACATATTGATAATTGCATTATCGCTTCGTCTTCTTTTTTCCTGAATGGTTCTCCGTTTTTTCATCATAGGAGATAGATAGGAAAGAAACTCTTTAATAGCTAATAAGTGACTCGCCGTCATCCGCGATATCTTCTCCTCATCATTTTCGCTTGCAGAGATTGCATCGCCAATACGATAGGATTCTACCGAAATTGAACAGTCTATCAATCCTCTTTGTAAAGCAAGAAGAACGGCCATTGGGAGTATACGCTGGAAATGTTCATCCCCATAATTTTTAAAAATGGTATACAGTGCATTTCGCTCCAGCAAAAACCGTTCTTTTTCATAGCCAAACTTTGCAGTAGTGCTGTGGTACCGGTGGTAGACGATAGACCGTGGTGCAAAGACTACTTTGTGCCCTAACACCCAGAGCCTCCATCCAAAATCCACATCTTCAAAAAAAGCAAAGTAGTCCTCATCAAACCCGCCTACCTCCAGAAAAACTTTGCGATCGGCTAACATAGCTCCCCCGCAAGGAAATAGAATGGGGCGCTCCATATCATACTTCTTGAAATCCTCACTTCCAATATCAACTTTAAACCCATGGCCGTAGAAACTCAGGGTGCCACCGACAAAGTCAATCCTCTTTCCATCCCAGGAAAGAATCTTTGAGGCCACGCATGCCACATCAGATTGGGACAAGACCGGCAGAAGAAGCTGAGTCAGCCATTTAGAATCAGCTCTAGTGTCATTATTGAGAATGGCAACATAATCTCCTTTTGCTGCTCTTACTCCTTGATTTACTGCCTTAGCATAGCCAAGATTACTCCTGTTAGATAGGACTTTCACCCAGGGAAACTTCATTTCCAAAAACTCTACGGAGCCGTCCCGGGAAGCATTATCAACCATAATGAACTCCAACTTTTCCCCGGGAAAATCCAGGTTAAGGAGTGAGGAAAAACAATCCTCAAGGTATTCCTTGCCATTGAAATTTACAACTATGACGCTTACCGAAGGCGTACTCGGCTCTGTGAAACTATCCTTCATCCTTGCTCACCCTGCCGTGGCTTCTTAACCCAACTGTATATTTTCTGTATGAGACTTTTCTCAACATTAGTTAAGCTGTTTTCAAAGTCCTTTATACGGCTCTGATTCTGTGCAATCACCTTTTCAAAATTCTCTATTAGGTTGTCCATCTCTGTAATTTTTGTCTTTAGGAGAGACTGCTCCCTCCGGTGGTCTTCGATTTCTGTTTGTAAGCTTTCAACCTGTAATTCTCGGTTTCTCAAACTCTCTTCAAGAAAAGCATTCCTTCCTTTTGCTTCATGAAGCTCTCTTTTGGCATCCAGATCAAAAAGTGAAAAAAGCAGCCCAAAAAGTTGCAATTTATAGGAAAGATCCAGCATCTCAACACCAGAGCGAGCCTTATAATCAACTTTAAGTTTCCTAAGCCACTCTGATTTTCTTTTTTTCATTATTACAAACATGTGACGATAACTGGGGTATCGCTTATCCTCCTCGTAGAAATACATGTTATAGTACCTATCGACCATCCTGTGAAGCTCGTCCGAATCAGGAATCGTAAACAAGAAATGTTTAACAAAATTGAGAACTATCCAGTGATAAAGATAGCCACTTGGGAAAACTTCAAAGATACAGCCTTGATCTCTCAGTTCTTTCTTGAATTTCTCAATATCCGGTAAGCCGTACTCCAAATGTTCCTTTAAAGGATGTTTGTCAGCGAAATCCTTTCCTAATGTTTTTTTGCTGAACTCAAAGATTATTTTTTCAGCAAGCTCAATGTCGTTACTAAAAAACGGACCCATTATTATTGTATATTTAGAGCTACAACGAATAACCTCAGAAATAAACTTACTTCTTTTATTGATGGGGATGTGCTCTAAAGTGTCGATAGCAGTTACCACATCAAAAGATTTGTCTTGGAAAGGAAGAGAAGTTCCGTCTCCCTGAATATAGTTTCCTCTATTGTTAGTAGCAATATCTAGAATATAGGTTTGGTCTTCAGGCAGGAAATCAGCGATTAAGCCTGGATAACCACCTACATCAAGAACTTTATGGGTATTCTTCCTCCTGAGAATATTCACCGCTTCTTCAATCGCTTTATACCTCTGGAATTGGTCAAAAGGTAATTCATAAAGATGCTCATTTTCTCCATCAAGTAAGTATCGTTTATTAGTTTTAGTAACCATTTGTACCTAACTTCCTATCTTCTTCCAATAACTGTAAACTTGATAAGGTAAGCTCCTTTTCACCTTTTCTACAAAACTCTCAAGGTTTGCAATATGCTGCTGATCGAGCTTGGATTTCTCTGTCATTCTAGCCACCTCTGCCTCTTTCTCTCTGAGCTGCCGCGTAATCTTCTCAAGCTCCTTTTTCCATATGCTTTGTTCTTTCTCAAGAACACCCAATCTTTTTTCAAGACTATTTATATGCATCTCCTTAGCCGCTATTTGTTGATTCATTTGCAGCTCAAAAAGACTGATAAGCATTTGAAACAACTGAATCTTTAATCCAAGTTCGTCACTTCCGGTCTCTAACGGTTTAAACTTCTCAGAAACTTGCTTTAGAAATCCGCGTCCAGAAAGCTTCGAGGCGACTACAACCCGACGGTAGCTGGGTGCTCCATAATCCTGACTCGAAAAGTTTAAATTATATAGTTTGTCAACTTCTCGTTGAATATTCTCAGAATTCAAAACCGCTGTTATGTAATGCTTCACTAGCATCATAATAAGCCAATTGTAAAGTTGACCACTTGGGAAGGTAATGACGGTCATCCCCTTCTTCTCGAACTGACTGACTAATTCGTCTAAATTTGGTAATCCATAATCAATATGCTCCCGCAAAGTGGGAAACTCACCAAAAACTCTAACTACATAGTCATAGAGAATCCGCTCTGCTAACTCAACGTCTTGATTTTTGAAAGGTGCGCTTATGATTATCAAATCTTTACTGATACGGCAAATTTCTTCAATAAACAATTCTCTTCTGTTAGCAGGAATATGCTCGTACACATCAAGGCTGGTTACCACATCAAATGAGGAGTTACTAAAAGGAAGAGAAGTTCCATCACCTTGAATGTAATTGGGCAAATTGCAGGAAACTACATCAAGAAAATAGGCCTCTTCTTCCGGTAAAAACCGAGATATCAAACCAGGGTAACCTCCTACATCCAGGATTTTAAACACCTTATCCCTTTTTAGAAGTGATACAATCTCCTCAACGCTCTTATATCTTTGAAATTGGTCAAATGGTAGCTCGTAAAGATCCATTCCAGTTATCTCTTCAATTTTCGCTTTCAACCTGCCTCCACGTACATGGTATCCGTGTCACTCCGTAGATCTCTTCACATTCTCCTGGTAAAACCTTAAAAGTATACATTTTTTCATGATGATCATACGCTCTAAGGCATGACTGATCATAAATTGAAGCCGAAAAAAGGTATGTTCCAGGAAGAAGAGGGAGAGACTCAACTCTATACTCTACATATCCCTTACCTGAAATCTGATTTATTTTGTTATTATTCAGCTTTGTATTAGGTCCCGTAATATGGATTCCATCGTTCCTGTAGATAGCAATGCCGAAAACAGGGTTCTCAATCGGTTGATGGGCTTGGTAATGAATCTGAGCAATAAATGGTCTATTGGTTTTAAAGGAATTAGTCGGAGCCCCATCATTCTGAGAGAATGTAACCTTTTTGATTTCAGCTTCAAATGAACCACTTCGAGTTCCCAGTGAAGGTTCCTCAATCTTCTGTCCTGCTTTTTCTCTTTCCGCTTGATTTACCTGCTTGAGATAAAGATCAACTACTTCACTTGCTTTGCCCTGCCCTTTAATCTCGCCTGCATGGAGCCAAATACCAGTATCGCAGATATTTCGCACTGCTTCCAAACTGTGAGAAACTAAAACGATCGTCTTTCCCTTGTTCTTGAATTCAAATATTTTATCTGAACACTTCCTTTGAAAAGCTTCGTCACCCACGGCCAAGATCTCATCTATAAGCAAAATATCAGGCTCAACGCTCACTGCAACCGCGAATCCCAGACGCACATACATTCCCGAAGAATAGTTTTTTACCGGAGTATCAATAAATTTCTCTAGCTCAGAAAAGGCAACAATTTCATCGTATTTTTCTTCGATCTCTTTCTGGCTTAATCCCAGGATAGAGCCGTTTAAAAAAATATTTTCGCGACCAGTAAGCTCGGGATGAAAACCTGCTCCTAGTTCCAAAAGGGTCGATACCTTCCCATTTACCCAGTAGCTTCCTCTATCTGCTCTAAGAATGCGGGCAAGTATCTTAAGCAGCGTGCTTTTACCTGAACCATTTTCACCAATTATCCCTAAGGTCGTTGCAGTAGGTAGAATAAAGGAGACATCCTTTAGAGCCCAGAATTCCTCATAACGATCCTTGTACCTCCTTAACAGTATTTCCTTAAGTGTTTGGTTTCTCTCATGATAGACCTTAAATTTTTTCCAAATACCTTCGGCGTTTATGGCAGCACTTTCTACCCCAATTCGCTTAACAGACAAAGCAAAATCACCCCTATACTTCCTCAGCAAACGCTGGCTCAAATCTTTTAAACAGTATATAAGCTCCTATAAATGTAATTATCGAGACAAGTGCAGCATAACCTAGAAGACTAAGATCAGGAGCACGACCAAAATAGAGTACATCTCTATAACATAAAACCAGAGCAGTAAGAGGGTTTAGTCTTAGAAGCATTTGCACTGGTATGCCCCTCCAGACCTGTGGAATCATATTCTGGGGATAGATAATGGGAGTGGCATAAAACCAAACCATAAGAATAATCCCAACAAAATGCTGCACGTCCCGAAAATATACATTAAGAAAAGCAAAGACTAAAGATATACCAATAATAAATACCAACTCTATGAAAATAATTAGTACCAGATAGTAAATGTTTCCAAGGAAAGGATACCCTAAGATAGCTAAAAAGACAAAGAGCACAAGCAACTCCAAGAGAAAATTGATCAGATTAGCAAAGCTTAGAGATATGGGAAGAATCTCTTTAGGGAAATATACTTTACGAATCAAGTTGCTATTATAGACAATTGACCCCACAGCAGCACCCAAGCTAAGACTAAAAAAGTTCCAGGGAAGCAATGCAGTAAGTAAAAACATAGGAAAGCTTGCCATACCAAGATAGTTTTTTGGTGGAGGAATGCGAAGTACAAATGAAAAGACAAAAGTAAAAACGAGCATAGTAAGCAACGGATTCAAAAAGGACCAGAAAAAGCCTAAGAAAGATCTTTTATATTTTACTTTGAGCTCTCGCCTAACCAGATTGGCTAAGAGTTCCCTATAAAGATAGAGTTCCCTTACAGTCTGCATTATTGAAACTCCAATACTTTAAAATCCAGGCTTCCCCTTTTATTCCTTTTAAGAAGGTAATCCCTCCCACCTCCCTTTAAAAAAGGGAGGCTATTTATGTTCCCTCTTTTTAAAGAGAGGCTAAGGGAGATTATTAGAATTTCGTGACTCATATTTAGAGTTTTTGCATTTACTTTGGTCTTAGACTCCTTGACCTCTTGAATTCTATGCATGTGTTTTTGGAGAGAAAAATTCTCTGAGGGCTTTATGGTAGTCGCGCAAAAGAGGAAACCCCCTTTGCTCCAGGCAGTAGTTGCGTAAAACAGAGAAAGCTGGTCTGGGTGCTGGTCTCTTCAACTCTTCGGATTTAATAGGTAGCATCTTAACATTTCTCTTGCCAGACACTTCCAATATCTCCTTAGCAAATTGGTACCATGAACATTTGCCGCTATTAGTTACATGATAAATACCATAGGCTTCTGTTTCAATCAACTCAGAAATCTTCTGTGCTAAGTCTTTGCTAAACGTAGGGCTACCAACTTGATCATCTACTATCTTAAGCTCTTGTTTTTCCTCTGCTAATCTCAATATGGTCTTCACAAAATTTTTTCCATGCCAGCCATAGAGCCAGGCAGTCCTCACAATAAATACTCTACAAAGAGCAAAAGATACCCACTGTTCCGATGCATATTTTGATTTACCATAAACACTTAAGGGATTAGGAGGATCAAACTCTAGATAGGGAGTCCCCTTACTGCCATCAAAAACGAAATCGGTAGAGATATGTAGCATAGCAGCATCTACCTTCAAGCAGCCAAGAGCAAGATTATGAGCACCCAACGTATTAACCCGATAGGCAAGATCCGGATTAATTTCACATCCATCAACATCAGTGTAGGCGGCTGCATTGACAAGAACGTCGGGCTTAATTTCACTTATCTTCGCTAGAGTCATGTCAAGGTCTGTGATATCCCAATCTTTTCTACCACACCCTTTAACTTCATGGCGGCCAGACAGAACTTCCATCAAATCTGCACCCAGTTGTCCGCCGCTTCCGGTTATTAAAACTCTCAGGACTCTTCACCTTCTTCAACTACTGTATGATAGGTAACGGGTGTATCTATTTTCACTATCTCCACCCACGTCTGTCCTTTATTCAATTTAATCTCCTCCCCATCCTCCGTTAAAAACTCAAGTGGAGAATCTGCGGTATACTTCTGCCAGTTACCCTGCTCTACTTCGCCATCTTGAAAGATTAAGCTCTTACCGTCTCCGACAATATCAATATCTAAAAGACCACTTCCTTCTGGTGCAAAGGAAGTAGGTACAAAGAGGACTACTATGTTTTTTGCTGTAAGCTGTTTTCCAGTTATGCGATCTGTGTGGGGTTTTCCGCCGTTTTTACGAAGGTAGGTATTGCTATTTCGATCATAACTATAGTCTACCCGGTAAGCAGGAGAAGAAAAATCGATTGTAATCTCCTGGCCTAAGGGACGTTCGCTCTGAGGTTTATCTTTTTTATGTGGCCATCCAGTGGGATTTCCTTCGATTTCAAAGTCTGCCTTTTGGGCCACTTCTCTTAACCCTGAAATACTTGTATAAAGATTATGCGGTGCGGGAATTCCTTTCATCCTCCAGTATGCTTGAGCATATCGGAACTGATCCAAATCAGTAACTTCCCACTTTTTAATCGCCGCCATCGCTGTAGTGGAACCGCCACAGTGGGCATAAAGAGCATTCAATCCCTTAGCAAGAGCAACATAGTAAGTGCGTGCACTCCGAACCGGTCCTACTTCCTGAGATTCACGATGACCAAACACAGCCAGAAAACGAGTAATACCACCTTCCGCTAATGCCTCAAATACTACACAGGCCTGATCAAGCCCAGATTGAGGACGTACCGAGTTAAGGTTCTCTACCATTACCCCTACCGGCCGCCATTTGGTTTCACTCTCCACCTTTACCCCATCAAGAGGACAGATATAGTAAGGTTTTGTCTTAGGCTTAGCTCTTGCCGATGTTTTTGATTTGACCCCAGCTTCCCGGTCACGCTGGCAAGATAGGTTAAATAAAAGTAGAGCAAGCGCTATAAGAACTAACAAACCTGCTCTTTTCTTAGTAACTAACATACTCACGTAATCTTCCTTATGATTTTAATTCTTCCCACCACCATCTGTTATTCTCATACCATTCGATGGTTTCCTCCAAAGCTTTCTCGAAATTATGATAGGGTCTCCATCCCAGACCTCGTATTTTAGAGCTTTCTATAGAATATCTGCGGTCGTGTCCGGGTCTATCTTTCACATATTCAATAAGGTCCTCGGATTTTCCAAGAATCTTCAATATTTTTCCCGTAAGCTCAATATTGGTAAGTTCGTTACCTGCACCAATATTATAGATTTCACCATTATGACCCTGGTGCAACACAAGGTCTATAGCTTCGCAGTTATCCTGAACATAGATCCAATCCCTTACATTCAAACCGTCCCCATAAAGAGGAAGACGCTTTCCTTCCAGAGCATTAGTGATAAAAAGAGGGATAACTTTTTCCGGATATTGGTAGGGCCCGAAATTGTTAGAACTTCTGGTTATAATGACCGGGAACTTGTATGTCACCCAGTATGAATACGCAAGAAGATCGCCCCCTGCCTTACTGGCAGAATAGGGGCTACTGGGAGTCAGTGTATCTTCTTCTCTAAATGAACCATTCTCAATGCTCCCATAGACTTCATCCGTAGAGATCTGAATAAACCTTTCGATACCTTTCTCCTGAGCTACTTTAAGCAGAGAGTTAACCCCTAAGACATTGGTAAGCACAAATTCATCAGGAGATAAAATGGAACGATCTACATGACTTTCGGCAGCAAAGTTTAAAACTGCATCCACATCTCCCATAGCTTCAGCCACTAAAGCTCTATCACATATATCTCCTCTAAGAAAAGTATAACGAGGATTATCAGAAATATCCCTGAGATTGTTTAAATTTCCCGCATAGGTTAGTTTATCAAGGTTTAAAATGTGGTAGTCCTTGTACTTACCCAAAATATAATAAATAAAATTACTCCCGATAAAACCAGCTCCACCAGTAACCAAAAGCCTCAAAATTCACATTCCTCCATAAATTTAGATATCAACCCGGTCATATTTTTGGCATCGTTACATTCTTCAAAATCTAATATCAAATTCACAAACCAAATATATAAAAATTATTTCAAATGTATCTCTGTTAATTCAATTGCTCCTATTCACTTTAATTTTTGCGTTTTAATATATATTTTTAATTTATTATATTTTATTTTTGATCTCTTTCTATCTCCTCTAATCGCCCCTGATTTGCAATTTTCTAACTAACCACTGCTAACTGAACTATCCGTGCTTAGTTTCCCAGCTATAAGGAATCTCAGGCGAATCGTAGGGTAAACGATACTCATCAGGAGTTTTATAATTATAGACTTCGGTAGGACAGTTTATTACCAAAGCCTCGGACTCACTGATACATTTCCATCCGTGATATACTTCTTTGGGTATCTGAATCAGAATGCAATTATGCTCACCAACAAAAAATTCATTGATTTCCCCTTTGGTCGGCGATTTATCCCGAGAATCATAGAGAGCGAGTTTAATCATACCTTTAAGAACTGCAACATTATCAGTCTGTATTCTATGGAAGTGCCAGGCTTTAACAACACCCGGGTATACTGTGGTCATATAAACCTGTCCAAATTTAATGAACACATCATCGTCATTCCTAAGAACCTCCATCAACCTTCCTCGTTCGTCTGGAATCACTCTAAGCTTTTTTATCTTGACTCCGTCTATCATCCAAACCTCCCTGGAAAATTTAAAATTCAAAATTGAAAATGCAAAATGACAATGGAAAATCCAAAATTTTTGAATTTTGGTCTGTAATTTTAATTTTTGATATTTGCATTTTGCACTTCCTTTAAAATCACCCTAGTAACTCCAATCATAGTGTATCAGTATCCTGTCTTACAGCACTCCTACCCTACTATTATCACCCAACATTAACCGGTATGCCTTAGGTTTTTCTATAGATCGAGAAACTTCTACATTTTTGCCAATTAAACTATCTTCGATTCGTAAGCTTATATCCAAAATTGAGCTTTTTTCCAATATAATACTATGCTCAACTTCGCTGTTTCTAATTACAACATCAAAATAAATAGAAGTAAAAGGTCCGATATATGAGCCTATTATCTTGCTATTCTCTCCTACAATTGCAGGCCCTCTAATAGTACTGCTTATTACCTCTGCTCCCTTCTCAATAATTACCTTCCCGATAATCTGGCTTTCGCTATCAATGTGTCCTTCACAATGCTCTTCAAGAGTATCAAGAATAATGCGATTTGCTTCCAGCATGTCTTCCAGTTTTCCGGTATCTTTCCACCACCCATTAATAATGTGGGGTTCAACTACAAAGTTTTTATCAATTAAATACTGAATAGCATCTGTTATTTCAAGCTCACTCCTCCATGATGGCTTAATTGCATTTACTGCTTTGAAAATATTTTGATCAAACATGTAAACTCCCACAAGTGCCAAATCACTAGGGGGCGTTTTAGGCTTCTCGATTAACCTAATGACTTTCCCATCTTTTAGCTCAGCGACACCAAAACGCTGGGGATCTTTTACGCTTGCAAGTAAAATTTGAGCATTAGGTTTATTTTTAACAAACTCTTCTACAAAAGGCTTTATGCCTTCCCTAATTATATTGTCTCCTAGAAACATTACGAATGGTTCTTCTTGGAGGAAATGCTGAGCAATTTTAACTGCGTGAGCAAGCCCTAAAGGAGCCTCTTGCCGAATATAAGTAACCTTTACTCCCCACTGGCTTCCATCTCCCACTGCTGCTTTTATTTCTGGCTCAGTATCTCCTACAATGATTCCTATCTCAGTTATGCCTGCTTCTTTAATCGCTTCAAGGCCATAAAAAAGTATCGGCTTATTAGCAACGGGCACTAGCTGTTTAGCGCTTGTATGAGTAATAGGACGGAGTCTTGTACCTTCTCCTCCGCTTAAAATTAGACCTTTCATCTTTCCTCCCTACTTAGCATAACCCTTTCCCAATACGATGACTATATCGCTCGAACTGAGTTCCTCAAAATCGGAAGGTTCAAAAACTGCATCTTTAAAAAGTCCTTGAAGTCTCTTTGCTTCATCATATAACTTAGAATTGTAGCGGATAATCGTTTTTTCATAATCGAAATTACTGGCATTTGCCGTAACTATCGTTTTGTAACCTCTGGCTTGCAGTTCGCTTGCGGCCTCTTCGGCAATATTCGATATCCCGCAACCATTAAGTACCATAATTTTTACGCTACCCGGAGGCAGGAGGCTCTCCCCCTCATTCTTTGCTAAAGCAATTGGTTTCTCTTCTTCTATTGCCTGCATAATTTCATTAATGACTTCTTCCTTTGGAACCACAAAACTCTTGCCATCAATCCTTCTTACTTCTCCCGGAAGAGTTACCATCTCAACTGTGTCCTTATCCACTGACTTGAGGAAATTCGCTATCCCAAATATTTCTCCAGAAGTAAAATCCGTTTCAGCATTATCTGTAAATATTTTTATTAAACCGTGAAGTTTAAAAATTGACTGTAACCTCAAAGCCTTATTGATTAAAGCATAGAAGAATTTCTGCTGTCTTTCTATGCGACCAAAATCACCCTTGGCATCTTTTCTAAACCGGACGTAGTTAAGAGCTCTTTCACCATCCATAAGCTGATGGCCAGCAGATATACCAAACTTCGAAGGTTTATCAATTAAAGGCTTCTCCACGTAAATCTCTATTCCACCCAGTTTATCAACCATTTTCTTGAAACCTTCAAAATTAATTTCTACATAGTGGTGAATAGTAAACTCAGTAAAGTCTTCAACGGTCCTTATGGCTAACTCAGGTCCTCCCAGAGCATTTGCTGCATTTATTTTATTCCATCCATAACCAGGTATCTTGACTCTCATATCCCGAGGTATACTGATTAAATAGACTTTCTTACTCAAGGGATTTAATCTAAGAATAATAATCGTATCGGAACGAGCATTCTCGTCTTTGCTTCTTGCGTCGCTTCCCAATAAAAGCAAATTTATGGGCTCCTTGCCTACTGGCTCTGAGATGGCTTTCTGGGCTTGGTCGAGATTTCCACCAGCATGCAAGCGCTTTTCTATATATTTTACATAGGCAAAACCTGCAGCAGCACCAAACAAAAAAATAAGAGCAACAGTAATAATGGCAAACCTTAAGATATGGCCTACCTTGCTCTTTGAGACAGGTTTGTTTATATAGATCTCGTTCTCCCTCTTCACAATCCCATAGGGTATCACAAGTTATACGCTATGTGAATATTAACGGTTTAAATTGCTTTTGATTGCAACAAGAAGTGTCATAAATCGCTTATTGTGGATCACACATTAAACGGTAAACCGTGAACGAGTTGTGACTTGCAGTTTGCATACTGAGTACTACGTCTTACATAACAACCCAGGGTGGATAAGTTGGGGCACCGGCTAATACATTTATGACCTGGGTCTGGGAGGGAAGTCCGTTGAGCGCATAACTCAGGATATAAGTTCCAGCAACCATCTGGGTAAAAGAGAATTCCCCGTTAGCATCGGTAACTATAGTCACTCCATCAATACTAACGTTCACTCCAGGTCTGGGTCTACCTGCTGAATCTACAACCCGGCCAATAACAAGACCGGCATCAGTAATAACAACGTAGTTACCTCCGGTCAAGGTTTCTGTGGGAGTAGTGGGATAGCTGGTTATAGCGTCTCGAGGATTTTTCACATCGCAAAAAACATAGCCTAAACCTACATCAAGACCGGTAGAATTCTCCCCAAGCATAGTCTGATACGTACGCGGTCTTCGTAGTTCATGAGCAAAACCTACGACATCAAAACCTTGCTCCGGCCTATTAGGAAGTGCAATGAAGACAGCAAATACTGGATCTGGTGCCTCAGGGCAGTATATTCGTTCAAAGTTAATCCTATGATCCACACTTAGAAGATAAGGAGCTGAATTTGGATCAGCAGGGTTAGGATCTTCCCTTACCTGGATCCAGTAATCTCCTGATGGGAGGGGTATCTGACTCCGATAGATTATGTGCTTCCAATAGAAAGGTATGTGCAAAAAGGTCCAAGGAGTAACGGACTCCAGATGAATCCGCAACATGAAATTCTCAGAATAAAGCACTTCTCGATTAGGCGTAACCGAGATAGTATTGCCACTGGTTGAGGTTGAGGTAATACCAGTTATAAAATTTATATTTCCTATGGAAGCTGGAGTAATTGCACCCGAAGGATTGGATGCAGAACTCCAGTTATAGCGTACATAGTCAGCGCTCTTAGTGCTGGTCGGATTAAGGATGTAGATAGCCATCGATGGTTCTTGGACTTCACCTGATTTAGTAAAGGCAAGTTTGGAATCAATGCTTCGCACGAATCCGTCAGGATCAATGCGAATCAAGAAATCTCCCCGAGCAAGCACTGGCTGCGAGACCCATTTAACTCCAGCATAATAATTTGAAATCTGAATCCTAGTTCCCGGCGTTATCGTTGGAGTATGAATTAAAAAATATTGCGGAAGGGCAAGCCACTCCTGCCAGTTACCGCTGGAGTTTGCAAGATTGATTGCATTACCAGCAGTAAAGGTACCTGGATAGAAAGCTCCTGAAAAATCTACATAACCAAGATTACCGTAAATAACAGTATTACCGTTCTTGGTGTAAAGAAGCGCATCAGCTCCATTAGAATGAGCAGTATCAGGATAGCGTATATACACACGCAAAGCCTGATCAGCAACATCGGGCCATGAGGTAAAGGAGAGCTTGCCATCAAGACTTATTACATTTCCATCAGCTTTTATACCGATTCGGTAGACGCCCTTGGCCACTCCCTGTTGGGACATCCAGGATCTACCAATCCACCCCGTTGCCACCTGGATTTGAGTCTGAGCAGTTGTGCTACTGCCAACAATTATGGTTACTTCTAATGGGAGAGAATAACTGGTGGCATAGGCATGTTCCGCATAGAATAGCGAAACAAGAATTAGAATAAAAACTATGGAAATACTTACCAGAATAGGTACAATTCTTTTTACCATCTTTGACACCGGGCTAAGACTCTTACTGATTTCTTTATCGACGGTTTTGCAGTCCTTCTTTACTATTTGTGCAACTCTCTAGTCAAAAAGGAGGACATTAGGGCAAATGGTAATTAACCCTGCTTTAACTTCTACTGTTTGAGTCTGGCTTCTATAGCCTGGAGCATTGTAATGGATGGTGTAGGTCCCTGGCCACACCAGAGTGAATTGAAATTCTCCTTTAGTATTAGTGGGCAAAATCACGTTATCCACCCGTACTGAGGTACCGGGGATACTATGACCTCCTGAATTTATGACCCTTCCATAAATTCGTCCTAAGGTAGAAGGGCCAAAACCGGGATAAAGCAGAACTACAGGAGGACGAGTTGTCACACCAACTCGAACCACAACCTCTTGTGTCTGACCAATGTATCCGGGAGCATCATAGTAGATAGTATAGGTTCCTGGATATACCAGAGTAAATCTAAATTCACCAACCGAGTTAGTCGGTACAACAGTTTGATCTATTCTTACCGCCACACCCGAAACAGTTTGCCCACCGTTATTTAGCACCCTTCCTAATATCTCTCCTGTTCCCACTGGAGTATTAATTAATGAGCGGTAAACATTAATTCTCCCTTTGCCGAAGAACTGGTCGGTTCCCGGTGGACCTAAATCATCGGCAAAATGCTCAATTAGTTGCCTCACTGCCCCACCGGAAAGCTGCGGGTTCCGTGACCAGATTAATGCGGCTAAGCCGGAAACAAAAGCAGCAGAAGCTGAAGTTCCAGTGCTATAGGTGTAGGTTCCACCCGGATAGGTACTTAAAATGTCTACACCGGGCGCACTTAAATCCAAATAATCACCATAGTTCGAATTGCTGGCCCTTTGATCCGTTATATTGGTAGCCCCTACTGCTATCACATTACTATAAGCTGCAGGATACTGGGCAGTCCCGGTATTATTGTTTCCTGAGCAAGAAACGACCAGAACATCATGTGAAGCAGCATAATCGACCGCTGCCTTCTTAATGTTGGAGTGGGGACCCGAAGCACTGTAATTTATTATTCTCGCACCATTATTTACAGCATATATAAATCCATCATAGAGCTCCTGGTGTGAGCCGGCTCCGAGACCCCCGCGGACTCTTAACGGCATAATAAGAGCTAACCAAGAAACTCCTGCGATACCCAGACCATTCTGCGTCTGAGCAGCGATGATTCCAGCCGTATGGGTTCCATGACCAACATCGTCTTGAGGGAATGGATCATTATCCAAAAAATCATATCCAGCAACAAGCTTGTTAATTAAATCAGGGTGAGTTAAGTCAACACCAGTGTCTACCACCGCAACTATAACGGGACTTGTCTGTCCAAACTCCAAATTCCATGCAAGAGGAGCCTGTATCTGGCTAAGTCCCCACTGAAGGTTAAAATAAAGATCATCTGGACTAGACTGGCTATGATCACGGTAGTTGGGTTCTGCCCATTCTATGTCTGAATTACCCTCGTATAATGCTATGGTTTCATCAATAGTCCTAGAGGGAGAAATCTTAAGACGATATACACCAAGTGGTTCTACTATCTCTATTGGGACAGCGGAAGCGCCCCGGTTAATTTCCTCAATACGGCTGCCGGTTGTCCCACTGTGAAATTTCACTAGAATTTCGCCCTGGACATAGTCTACGCTACCAGCTGAGGAAGCTTCCACTATGCTATTGGTGATGAAAAACAAAGCAACTGAAAAGATAAGGAGTAAGCGAAAGTCTTTTATAAGAATGCACCTCATCAACCAGATTACCAGCCCTTTAAATGCAGCTAAAGAGCAGCCTAAAAATCTAGTATTCAGCAATCTTAGGAATTGCAGACAAAACTGATTAATCTATAATATTTACCTCATTTCCTACTTGCACTCTATCGAAGAGATCTAGAATATCCAGGGGATAGAGACGAATACAGCCGTGCGTAACGTATTTCCCGATGGAAGAAATGTTGTTGGTCCCGTGGATACCGTAGCTGGGATCGCTTAGAAGAAGACGCCTGTTGCCTAGTGGATTTTCAGGCCCCGGTAGAACCGGTTTTTCCTCATCAGCCCAATTAGGAGGATACCAAGTAGGATTTATATCCTTGCGGATAATTGTAAACCTGCTAATAGGAGTCGGCCAAGCCTTCATACCGGTTGCTACCGGATAAAACTTAACCAAAAAAGTTCCATGATACAAATATAATCTATTCTCAGAAAGCCTTATCAAAATATTGGGCGGACCATCTGCTGAGAGAACAACCATGGGCGGGTTAGTTAACCTGCTTTTAAATACCGGTATAACCTTTTGTATCTGATTAAGGTGTCCTTGAGCACTGTAATTAATAGTATAAATGCCAGGATACACCTTCGTAAAAACATACTCTCCCTGCGCATCGGTAGAAGCAGTGGTATTATCAATCCTTACCGCTACCCAAGGAAGCGGAAAACCGGTAGCTGCACTGATAACCTTTCCTCTTATTTCACCAATTGCGGCTCCGAGGATTGCGGTAGGTGCGACAGAAAGCCTTCCAGCTTCAACAGTTATGTGCTCCTGCACCTCTCCTTCATGGAAAGGGGCATCATAATAGATAGTATAAGCTCCTAGATGGACTAGAGTAAAAGCAAATTCCCCGTTTGGGTTAGTCGGTATGACTGTATTTCCTATCCTTACAGCAGCTCCCTCAATGGGAGTTCCAGTAAAGCCACTGACGACTCTTCCTCTAATACTCCCAAAATCTGAGGCGGCACCTTGTGCTTCAGCAGTCCAAGAACTATGTATATTTAAAAGCGTAAATAAAGTCACGCAAATAATTAATATCCTACATCTCAAATACATCACCTTTGTAAAATATTTTAATGCTTGATACGAAACTTTTGAAAAAGGAAGATTATGGATTTCATTATACCAATTTTTTTAGGGTAAATCCCACCTATCGTCAGGTAGGATGGCTCTCTCACATGTTGGGTTGAGCAAACCCGCGCTAGTTATCAGGAGTCATGTACCGCATTATATAAGGTTTTTACTTGCTTAGAGACATTATTACCGTAGGGGGTTTGGTGACAGTTCCTGCATTCACCTGAATCACCTGGGTCTGCCCGATATAACCTGGAGCATCATAGTAAATGGTATAAATACCCGGGTGGACCAGGGTGAATCTAAATTCCCCGGCTCTATTCGTGGGCATAACAGAGTTATTTATTCTTACGGCCGTTCCTGAGATAGCCCGTCTGGTGGTGGCACTAATCACCCTGCCATATATTTCTCCCAGAGAAGCTGATCCGCTTCCTGGGGACATTATTACCGTAGGGGGTTTGGTGACAGTTCCTGCATTCACCTGAATCACCTGGGTCTGCCCGATATAACCTGGAGCATCATAGTAAATGGTATAAATACCCGGGTGGACCAGGGTGAATCTAAATTCCCCGGCTCTATTCGTGGGCATAACAGAGTTATTTATTCTTACGGCCGTTCCTGAGATAGCCCGTCTGGTGGTGGCACTAATCACCCTGCCATATATTTCTCCCGTTCCACCTCCAGCCCTGAATGGAATCCCGGCCTTCTGAGAGATTAAATCCCGAATGGCTGTTTCGAAAGCCGTACCCTTTATGTTATAGAACAATTCATTGCTTTCCTGGCTCCACGTATATGGAGCAAGAATATGAACCTGATAATTATAGGCAAGCTGAAGTGCATCCATATAAGTTTGATAACCAGTCCCGGTTGGCTTGGTGGGATTATACTCAAAAATACCCCAGTTTCCTCCCATATCCCTGGCATTGCTAAACAAAGAGGTATCAAAGCACTGATCCTGAAGAGTAGTTATACCTATAGACCCGCCTTCAACATGAGCAGTGTAAAGAGGACTAGCAAGCAGATATCGGTTCCAGGTTGGGTTATCATTTCTCACCGTCTGATGAGTATAGATGCGATCTGCAGGAAGCCCTACTTCTCTAGCCCAATTAACCTGCCTCTGGACTTCATTGTCCACCAGGAAGGTGCGGAAGTCTGTCCACTCTTCACCCAAAGGGGTTCCTCCCATAGTATGTCCAAATGAAGGTCGGGGAGGATCAACCTGATCAAAGTTCAGAAGACTAATCCCCATTGCTCTATTGAAAGCAGAGATTGTACCATATTTCCGTCTGAGATAATCTCTGAATTCCTGAATCGTCTGGGGATTGTAATCACTGAAATAATAAGGATTCATAAAGACTTCTGGATCAATGGTTATCCCCAGAAAGAGATCGGGGCGTTCCAGATAGAAGTTGTAAATCTCCCGCACAGCAGCCTGGAAGTTGCGCTGTCTGTAGGCATGTACGGTGCTGTTGTAATTGTTAAATGTCAGCATTCGCCCCAGGCCTCTTGTCGCATATTCGCTGTCAGAGGGTACGACATTGTCATCTCTCCACTGACAGTTTTCAGGCCACTGTTCCAGATAATCGATAAGATTTACTTGAGGATCTTCAGGAACCGCCACGTCCCCCCAAGGACCTCCGTTAAGCATAATCACAACCGGAAGGTTAAGCTCCTTAGAAAGGCTTATAATATTGCCAAGCAAGGTCGGATCGAAAACAAAGTTTTGTGATTGGCCAAGAGTTTCATTCATATAACGAGTGACTGAGGAAAATCCTACTTTAGCATATTCACCGCCAGTACCGAGACTTGATTTTAGGTCAAGAAGATTACCTTTATCCGAAATATAACCGGAGCGGGAAACTTCGTATACCGGTGCGACGTAGAAGGTTTGACTGTAATCAGCGGCGTCAGCAAAAAAGGGATTGAACAAAAAAGCAACTGAGCATAATAAAACTATTAACTCAATATATTTTCGCCGGATAAGAGATAGTTTCAATGTGCTTTTCCTCCAATTCTTATTCACGTTATATTTTGCCCTTAATCTTCGAGTTTTAAAGGTTTATCCCCAACTTCTTTGATAAAGTCCTTCAATGCCTTTTCAAATTCACTCCCTTTAATGGTATAGAAAGGCTCACTACCAGGATTAAGCCACATATACGGAGCTACAATATGGGGACGATACTCATAAATGGTACGTAACGCTTTCATAAAAGTATCATAGTCCTGTTTGTCCTCTCTGGCCGGGTTAAATTCGAAGTTTCCCCAATTAGCACTTGCTCTTTTCGCCTGGGCAAATAAATCTCTGTCAAAACAGAGTTCTTGTAGAGTAGTTATCCCCAGAGAACCATTTTCTACTTGGGCTGTCTTTATGGTGCTTGCCAATATATACTTCATCCAATGTGGATTATCAAAGCGAACCGTTTGGTGAGTGTAGATGCGGGACGCCGAAAGTCCTGCTTCTCTGGCCCAATCAACTTCATCTTGAACAAATTGATCAACTAAGAAAATGCGGAATTCTGTCCACTCCTCCCATAGAGGATTGCCCTGTTGAGCATCTCCTTTGTTTTGATAGGGCCGTGGAGGGTCAACTTTGTCCCAGCTGGAGAACTTAGTTCCCATAGCTTGATTAAATTCCGAGATGTCACCATACTTACCCTTCTCAAATTCTACAAACTCTTTTATGGTATCCGGATTGTAATCCGCATAATAGAACGGACTCATGAAAATTTCGGGGTCAGTGGTAATAGCTATAAAAAGTTCGGGATGCTCCTCAGCAAAATCGGCAATAACTCTGACTGCGGCTTGAAGATTTCTCTTCTGGTACTTTCTTACTTCGGTATTAAAGTGATTATAAGTTAGTATTCTGTTTAGTCCAGGTACGGGTCCTTGCTCATCATCAGGTACAGTTCCATCATCTTTCCACTGACAGTTCTTATCATCTTTCTCCAAATACTCAAGCACATCTGTTTCAGGATCGTGTATCACATTTCCCCATGGACCTCCATTCAATACAATCACTACAGGTAAGTCAGTATCAGCAGAGAGCTTTAGTATATACTCAAGAAGACTGGGATCGAATTCGTAATCCTCCTTAGGCCCCTTAGTTTCATTCATATAACGGGAGACTCCCATAAAACCTACCTTCGCATATTTGGAGCTTCCTAATTTCTTCTTAAGATCAGTGAGGTTATCGTAATCAACATCGTAATCCTTGGTCACCTCGTAATTAGGCGTCAAATAGAAAGTATTTGCATATTCCGGTTTAGGATCCTTGGTTACTTCCTTTTTTGGGGAAGACTTTGTGCATCCTGAGACAACAATTAGCAATCCCACTATAAGAATAGCAGCAATTCTTCTTACCATTCTCGCTCCCTTTCTATCTAGGCATCATAAGAACAGTAGGAGTACTGGTTACTCCTCCGTCTACTACAATATTCTGTTGAATTTGGCCCGCATAATCGGGGGCATCGTAATATATCGTATAAATACCATTATGGACTAACGTGAAGCGAAACTCCCCACCTGGATTGGTGGGCATTATCACGTTATTGATTCTAACTACAGTCCCTGGGATAGGTCCTCTTGTTCTGTTATCTAAAACAAAACCTCTGATTTCCCCAGTGACCTTGCTGAGAAGAGCTGTTGGCGGCCGTATTAACCCTCCATTTACCACGATATTCTCTTGGCTCTGACCCTGATAACCGGGGGCATCATAGTAGATGGTATAAGCTCCATTGTGTATCCGGGTAAACCGGAATTCTCCTCCAGGATTGGGAGGAACTACTGAAGCGTTTATTCTTACTGCGGTGCCAGGCACAGGTCTGTGTGACCGATCCAAGACTCTCCCTAAAATCTCTCCAGTTGGCGGTGAGAGAATTACCATGGGTGGAGTGGCGGTCAAATTGCTGTTTACCACAATTCCCTCTTGAGTCTGTCCTTGATAGCCAGGGGCGTCATAGTAAATGATGTAATTACCCGGAGGTACATTGGTGAGACGGAACTCACCATTAGCATTAGTCGGTACAACTTGATTCCCAAGCCGAACTGCAGTACCAGATATAGCCTTGCGGGTTATGCTGGATATCACGCGACCGTAAACTTCTCCTGGCGGTATAGAAGAACTATTACTGCTATGAGGGCAGGAAACGCTCCTCAAGTATGGATAGTATGACCAGCCTGCCTCTTCACTGCTTTTCGTTCTTCCCCCTGGACAGCTTCCAGAGTAAGCAGCTACTATTGGATTTCCGGCATAAGTTACTACCTGGCCAATGGTCTGCTCTTGAGCAGCTCGGTGGTTAGGTCCATTCCAATAACCTATATATTGCTGGCAATGACCTGTAGCACAAACGTCGAAGATGTTGCCCGAGCTGTTGCGGTGCTTTCCCCCATAGAGAATTTTGTTCAAGGCATAGGTACGAGCTGCTACCGCCAGAACCTTTAATCCTTCAAAAGGCCAGCTATCTGGCTCCTCAAGAACTCCAGTTACGTATTCTTCCAGAGGAAGTTCGTTAATAGCCCACAGTTTATTATTATCAGAAGAAGTAACAGAGTCAGTGATGTAGCGAACCTCAACTAGACCACGAACTTCTCGGTTTCTGGAATTCCAGCTAAGCCACCCGTTTACCTGCAGTGTTCCGGAACCAGGATTAATCCTGACAGGATTAGGCGAAATTCCGCTTTGACCATTAGAAAGAGCGACATTGTACTGCCCGTTGTAAGTCACAGTTGCACTCTCACCAGCATTACCGGAAAGATTCAGACCCTCAACAGTAAAAGCGCTATTTCCAATCAGAGTTATCGCCGACTCATGTGAATGAACTCCCACCCTAATGTTCCGGTTAGTATCCCACGTGGTAACTTCTACTCCTGTATAATAATGTTTAAGAATATTTTGATAATTCCAGCCGCTTTCTGCCATAAGCTTCACTCCGGCCATACAGAGGCCAACTCCGTGCGAGCCCTGTCCCCACACAGGCACAACGGTTAAAAAAGGTAAAACAATGCTTAGCAAAATAGCAGCAGTCTTTCTTCCCATTTACCTCACTCCAGATTCTTATTCATTATCTTGCTTTACCAAATCGAGCCGTGGTTCAAAAGCCTGGCTCATATCATAATGACCACTTAAAGCTGATATTGGCTCTCCTTCTACAAGAAACTTTACCTTCTTGATTTGAGGAAATTCAGCCAGGGTGTTAGCTACCGAATATATAGTCATAGTTTCTGCCGCACTACCTCCCGGGTATCTACTTATCAACTCTTGGCTAAAATCAACGTAGGCAATTCCGTCTTCCACCCGAATCCCACGCAACTGCGTCCCCTTAGGAAGGCAGGATGCCAGCTCTTCGTTTTTTGGCCCCTTAATTAATTCTTGTACCGCTGCTTCTAAAGGCTTGTCGCCCGATACTTCTCTGATTTCAGGAACAAGATATTCAGCATTAGAATCGGCAAAATAGAGAGTAATTCCTGTTGTCTTCTGCTCCTCAGGTTTTTTCACTTCAGCTTGCTTCGACGCCTTGCTTTCATTAGGGGAAGGAACATCAGTTTTTCTTGTTACCTTTTCTACTCTCCGGCAACTTGAATTTGAAAGCAGTAATAGTACCACAAGCAGCAGCACTAAGACTTGACTCAATCTATGAAATAATATCTGCCCTGAAGGAAATCGAAGGAGGGCTGCCAGCCTTTGCCTCATTCTCTTTGCAATAAAAACAAAAGACATCTCTTTGCTCCAAGAGAATGTCTTATAAATTTCGCTGACCTTCGCAATCGATTTAAACATTTGCTACCATCAGAGTTTGATGACTACTACTTGATTGCTAAATACCTTTTTGATTATAACAGCAAATTTTTCGTAGTCAAACCGTTTTAGTGTGACTGTTAAGGTGACATTACTGCCCAGGGTGTATATGTCGGCCCACCACCTGAAACATTTATAACTTGCGTCTGAGTAGAGAAACCAGAAGCACTATACTCCAGAGTATAGGTTCCCGGTGTCATATGGGTAAAGGAAAACTCTCCATTTCTATCAGTAAACATACTAATTCCGTTTATGGTTACTCTCGCTCCAGATAGAGGTACAGCTATACTTCTATTCATAACTCTTCCTCTTATCAAACCCGCATCCGTCACCACAATATAATTACCACCAGTAAGTGTCTGAGTGGGAACTGTTGGAAATCTTATGCTCGCTTGCGCTGGATCGGCAACGCCGGTATTGGAAACAAATCCCAACCCTACATCAGGACCTGTTGGTTTAGCTCCTAGAATAGGCTGGTATGTTGAGGGCCGACGAAAGTCGTGCACAAAGCCTACCACGTCAAGACCGATTTCCGGACGGTTGGGAACAGCAATATATACACCGAAAACCGGATCCGGATTACCTGAAAGCCCATACTTTCTAAAGACTATTTTTCCATCCAGGCTAAGAAGATAGGGAGAAGACTCAGGGCTTGCAGGTGCAGGGTCAGGCTCAACCATAATCCAGTAATCACCTGGCGGAAGAGGCTTCTGGCTCATAAAGAGCGTACGTTTCCAGTAAAATGGAATCCGCAGATTGGTATAAGAAGTAACCGATTCTAAATGAACCCTTAGCATCAATCTTTCAGGATAGATGGTTTCCCGTGCTGAAGTCATAGCTACACTGTTTCCAGTAGAAGAAGTTGAAATACTACCTGTATCTAGGTTAAGAAAACCCGAAGAAGCCAATCTCACCGCTCCTTGAGGATGGCCGATAGTAGTCCAGACATAGCTTGCAAAATCAGCTCCATTTTCATTAGTGGGATTAAGAATATAAATAGATAGACCGGCACTAGTACCATCAGCCGATTTCGTAAAGGCGAGCTTATTGTCAATGCTTCTTACAAATCCATCAGGGTCAACCCTTATTAGATAGTCTCCTGGAGCAAGTATAGGTTGAGAGACCCATTTAGCTGAAGTAAAGTAGGTCGATACCTGAATCCTCGTACCTGGGGTTATCGTAGGCACGTGAACCTGGAAATATTGAGGGAGAGAATAAAATATCTTGAATTCAGAAGTCTTTTCAAAATATTTTACGATTCCCGAGAAGATGCCATCCGCCATCGCCTGTCTTACACCAGGATCTTGCAAGTATCGCTCGTCCTGATAATTGGAGAGAAAGGCACCTTCAACCAAAACAGCAGGCATTTTAGTGTAGGATAATACCACAAAACCAGCAGTTTTTATGCCCCGGTCCGGCAAACCAAGACGCTTGGCTACTTCTTCTTGAATAAGAGAGGCAAGCAGGTAGCCTCTCGTGCTACCGCTAAAGTAATAAGTTTCAGTCCCTGAGGCACCTTGATTAACACTGCCATCAACTAACATAGAATAGTTATTATGTACTGAAACAAAGATATCCGCTCCTGCCTCGTTGGCAAGCCTGCTTCTATCTCCAAGACTTACATAAGAATCATCCGTCCTGGTCATAAGCACCCGTATCCCTGCAGAATTAAGGAGATTATTAACGCGAATAGCGATATCGAGGTTAATATCCTTCTCCTGGTAACCGTTAGGGCTTACGGCACCTTTATCGATACCTCCATGACCAGGATCCAATACAACCAGAGGACTGAAAGCAAAAGCATGGCTTTCTAGAAAAAATAAGACAAAGAAGAAAAAGATTGCTGCTAATGTGATTTGCTTAACTGATCGCATATCGAAATGTTAGTGAGAATACTTTACTGAAATCTCCTTCTGTTATCAGGCTCTCTTCCGGATAGTATTATGGGATTAGAAAGTCCAGTTTATCCTAAGGAAGGGACTTACTAATTTAGGCACCATGCTGCTTGGAAACTGCAAAAAGAAGTTCTCCTTCAGCTGCTATCTCATCTCCCAAATATGCAGTCCCCTTTCCTTTACCAATTGCTCCTTTCATCTTTATGATTTCCACTTCCAACTTAAGTTGATTTGGCGGAACTACTTGTTTACGAAACCGTAATTTGTTTATTCCTGCAAAAAGTACCAAACATCCCCGGTTTTTCTCTTCGCTTAATATTGCCGCTGCTCCAGCCTGAGCCAGTGCCTCGATAATAAGAACTCCCGGCATAACAGGGTAATTTGGAAAATGCCCCTTAAAATAGAATTCATCTTCCCTAATATTCTTCGCTCCGACTACGCGCTTTCCTGGGTAAAGTTCCCAAATTTCATCAATTAAAAGAAATGGTTGCCGATGCGGAATAATTTCTTCAATCTGCTGGCGAGAGTAGACCATAATCCTCCTCCTGCTTTAGCGCCTAACTCCTCAAAATTACGAACAAAATATACTAATACTCTCTCGTATTCGACAAGAGACCCAATATCTACATACTCTTCATCACCGTGATGATTCGCTCCCCTGGGTCCGAATTCCACTCCCGGAATACCTTTCTCAAGGAAATAAATCACGTCGGATGAACCGTCACGACCTACAGAGATAGCCGAAGTTGCAGACTCCAATTTGATCGCTGCCAGTAATGATTTAATAAAAGGAATATTCGGGTCAACAGCGGCTGGGGGCCGCTGATATAGAATCTCTACTTCCATCTGTTCGCTATCCAGATTTCTAATTTGCCGTAAGATCTCATGAGGATATTGATTAGGCAGATACCTAATATCAATCCCCAGCGTACATAAATCCGGAACCTTGTTTAGAATATCACCGCCGCTAATTTCTCCCAAGTTAATTGATGGACTGTCAAAAACAGCTGAGCGTTCTTTTGCAAAACCAAGGTGGCTTACTCTCCTGTATAAATTGATACTTTTTAAGATAGCATTCTCTCCCAGCCACGGGGTACTTCCATGAGCTGAACGTCCATAGACCTTAAGGCGTAGCACCAGTACCCCTTTTGCCTGTACACCTACATCTAAATTTGTGGGTTCCCCGCAAATCACAAAGCTTCCCTGGTAGCCCTTTTCCACCAAGAACTGCGAAGCCCTCCTCTTTCCTGCCGCCCTTTCTTCATCCGGGACTACCAATAGAAGAACTCTATGACCCCCACTATTTTCTTTCAATTCTGCCATAGCCATCATCATTGCCGCTAATGCGCCCTTCATATCATAGGTGCCGCGGCCATAGATTTTTCCGTCTACGACAAAAGAATTAAACTGGTCAGATTTTCCAGGAACTACATCTAAATGAGCATGGAAAATGATATCTGCTTTTGCTATATCTCCAGGTCCCACTGACGCAACAAGTGTTGGCAGACCTTCGTTTTGCAATACTTCTACTTCTACGTTTTGCGCTTCAAGCCACCCGCGCACGAATCCAGCTGCGCGCTCGATCTCATCACTTCTATCTGTGCGGAAACGAACAAGTTCTTCTGTAAGCTTAACTACCTCAAACATGGGGACTCCGATTTACAAAACCATACCGCCGTTAACACTACACGAATTCGATTTCTTCAACAGGATAGGGCTCCTCCACTCTTTTAATATCAGCACCAAGGTCTGCTAATTTTGTCTCCAAATTCTCATACCCGCGGTCAATATGAAAAATATCAGCAGCTTCAGTAGTACCCTCGGCAGCAAGTCCGGCTAGAACGAGAGCTGCTCCTCCTCTTAGGTCACGAACTTTAACTTCGGCTCCTGTAAGTTCTTTTATACCCTTGATAACAGCATGGTGTCCTTCTGTTCGAATATCGCTTCCCATTCTGTTGAGGTCATCAACAAATATAAAACGGTTTTCGAAGATATTTTCCGTTACGATGCTCACACCCTCAGCTAAAGAGAGTAAAGCTACTATCTGTGGCTGTAAGTCGGTGGGAAAACCAGGATATGGAAGTGTAGCTACATCAACAGCTTGAGGCCGGTCTTCCATAACAATTCTGATACCATTGACTTTTTGTTCAATCCTTGCTCCTGTTTCTTCAAGCTTACTCAATACAAGTTCTAAATGATCCTCACGAGCTCCAATTACGGTTACGTCCCCTCCAGTTATAGCACCAGCAATAAGAAACGTTCCGGCTTCGATCCGATCAGGAATAACACTGTAAGTAACCGGATTTAATCCGCTTACACCCTCAACCTCGATAGTGGTTGTCCCAGCACCATCAATCTTTGCACCCATCTTATTTAGGAAATCCGCTAAATCGACTATCTCTGGCTCACGGGCAGCATTCTCTATCACAGTTAATCCCTCAGCTAGAACCGCTGCCATAAGCAGATTTTCTGTAGCCCCTACACTGGGAAAATCTAGCGGCAGTAACTCCCCTTTCAAACCATCAGTTCTTGCCTGAATATATCCGTGACCTACCTTTAGATAGGCACCCAGTTTCTTTAATCCCTGTATATGCATGTCTATCTTACGCGAACCTATATTACATCCACCTGGCATAGCTACCCTTGCACTTCCTAATTTGGCAACGAGGGGACCAAGGACTATGATGGAAGCCCTCATCTGCCTTACTAATTCATAAGGAGCCTCATCGTTTAAAGAGCCAGTTGTGTCAATGGTAACTTCTTGCTTCTTGGAAAAATCGACTTTAGCGCCCAGTCGCGTTAAAACTTCCCCCATTATAAATACATCCTTAATTTTGGGAACATTCTTTATGGTGGTAGTTCCCTCAGCCAGGATCGAAGCAGCCATAATTTTCAAAACAGCATTTTTAGCCCCTTTGATATTAATGCTTCCCTCTAATTGCTTTTTCCCATTTATAACATATCTATGCATCTGTATAATGGTTTTTAGATACTTATAAATAATAATACATTAGTACTTATGAATATAAGCACTAATATTCATTATGCGCTTTGTCACCCTTACATTTTTTGTTAAAATAGTTCTGCCTGCTAAGTCCGCAAATGCAAAGGCTGGCTATATTCACCAACCTTCTGAAAAAACAACTAATTATCTGTGCTTAAAGAATGGCGTCGATCTTCACATAATGAAAATTATTTCAAGGAGCAGGTTCTTCAAACACCTGATACTTATTAAATATTAGTTGCTCCAACCTTACCTGCTACCCTCAGCCTATTAAGTGCTTTTTCCAAGTCTCCCTGGGCTCGAGTAAATTCTACTTCCTTTTCTTTACCTAACTCTTTTAGAAACTTTTCAGCCCTTCCTTTTGCCCTCTTCGCCCTTTCCACATTAATCTGATCAGCCGACTCTGCTGTTTCTGCCAGTACAGAAACTTTATCTTCTCTTACTTCAAGATATCCACCGCTTACAGCCATATATTCCTGCTTATCTCCAATTTTAATCCTCAGTTCACCTATTTTAAGAACTGTAATAAGGGGTGCGTGTAAAGGTAAAATACCCAATTCTCCGTCAATCCCGGGAGCAATAACCATATCAACATCGCCGGAGAAAACAACTCTTTCTGGAGTTACAATTTCACATCTAAGCTTTCGCTCTACCATTCTTAATTATTCACCACTCATCATTTACAGATATAATAATTAAGCCCCAGCCGCGAAAGAATAACAGGAAACTAGTTATCCCAATCGACAGCATCAATTTCTTCCTCAAATTATGATTATTAACTTTTATCCCATAACATCATGATGCTGCTTTCTCCGCCGGTGCCTTTAGTTTTGCGCCCTTCTCTACTGCTTGTTCGATGGTACCAACCATATAAAAAGCCTGTTCGGGAAGTTCATCATATTGACCTTTAACAATCTCCTTAAAACCTTTGATAGTATCCTCCAGCTTAACATATGTTCCGGGTGTTCCAGTAAAAGTCTCTGCAACAAACATGGGTTGGGATAGAAAGCGTTGAATCTTCCTTGCTCTTTGAACTGTGAGCTTATCTTCTTCAGAAAGCTCGTCCATGCCCAGAATAGCGATAATATCCTGAAGGTCTTTATAACGCTGTAGGATTTCTTGAACACGTCTGGCTACCTTATAGTGCTCTTCACCAATGATCCTGGGATCAAGAATGCGGGAAGTAGAATCCAAAGGGTCAACCGCTGGATAGAGTCCCAGTTCTGCTATCTGTCGAGACAGTACTGTTGTAGCATCCAGGTGGGCAAACGTCGTTGCAGGAGCAGGGTCTGTTAAATCATCAGCAGGTACATATATAGCTTGAACTGAAGTAATAGATCCTTTGCGGGTTGAGGTAATTCTCTCTTGAAGCTCTCCCATCTCAGTTCCAAGAGTAGGTTGATAACCAACTGCAGAAGGCATTCTCCCTAGGAGTGCCGAGACCTCAGAACCTGCTTGCACAAAACGGAAAATATTGTCTATAAAAAGTAGAACGTTTTGTCCTTCCTCTTCCCGAAAATATTCAGCCATAGTAAGTGCGACCAAACCCACCCTCAATCTAGCTCCAGGTGGCTCATTCATCTGCCCAAAAACAAGCACAGTTTTATCCAATACTCCTGACTCTTTCATCTCCAGCCAGAGGTCATTTCCTTCGCGTGTTCTTTCTCCAACTCCACCAAAGACGGAAAACCCTCCGTGTTCTATGGCAATATTATGGATTAACTCCATAATGATAACGGTCTTTCCTACACCAGCTCCACCAAAAAGGCCGGTCTTTCCTCCCTTGACATACGGAGCAAGCAAATCGATTACTTTTATTCCTGTCTCAAAAATTTCTGTTTTTGGCTCAAGATTGGTAAGGGCAGGTGGTTCTCTATGGATATGATATCTCTTCTCAGACTTTACAGGTTCCCCGTAGTCTATAGGTTCACCCAGTACATTGAAAATTCTACCAAGAGTCTCTTTGCCTACCGGAACAGAAATGGGCGCTCCAGTATCAATGACTTCCATACCTCTTACTAGACCGTCAGTAGATGACATAGCTACAGCTTTTACCCTATTCTCTCCTATGTGCTGTTGGACTTCTGCTACTAAATTTATCTTGCCAGCAGCAGATTCTTGGTCAACCTTAAGAGCTGTATAGATATCTGGAATTTTATCCGGAGAAAACTCCACATCAATTACCGGACCTATGACTCTCACAATCTTCCCAATATTCATACTTTCACCCCTATTTAGCTCTGAGCGTGGAGCTTAGAGAATAGAAAACTATTTTGTCTCTATGCTCTGTGCTCGCTGCTCTATGCTCGATTTTTATTCTAACGCTTCTGCCCCTCCTACTATTTCAGCAATCTCTTGAGTTATCTGCGCCTGCCTTGCCTTGTTATACGAACGAACTAAGTACCCAATCATTTCTTCTGCATTCTCAGTAGCCGCTTTCATTGCTGTCCTTCTTGCTGCGTGCTCGCTTGCTGCTGATTCTAATAATGCCCGGTAGACTACCGCTTCTACATAGGTGGGCAAAATTAAACTCAGCACACCTTGAGCAGATGGTTCAAATATATATTCAGCCCAAATCTCAGTGGCTTTTTCTTCGGACAGTTCTGGCTTCAAAGGAAGGACAATATGCTCAATAGGCCTCTGCTCTACCATTGATTTGAAGCGATTGAATATGAGCGCTACCTTGTCTACTTCATACCCTACATACATGTCTATTAATTGACGTGCAATCTCTCTGGCATGATTAAAGGTAGGAGTATCAGAAATCCCTGTATAGCTTTTTGTTATCTCATAATTCATAAAGCGGAAGTAGCTCTGGGCCTTCCTTCCTATGGTAAGAAGCGCTACTTCCTTTCCCGCATCCCTTTCTTTTTCGTATAACTTCTCAGCTTTACGGATCACGTTAGTATTAAAAGCTCCGCATAATCCTCTATCTGATGTAAAAGCAAGAATTGCTACCCTTCTTTCAGGTTCCCTTATCTCCAATAGGGGATGCTGGATAACACCAGCTCGTTGAGCAAGCCCTTGCATCATCTCAATCATCTTTGCTGCATACGGCCTCGCTGCATTTATCCTCTCTTCGGCGCGTTTGATTTTCGAAGCTGCCACCATTTCCATAGCCCTGGTTATTTGTTTGGTGCTTTCTATGCTTTTGATCCGGCGTCTTATCTCTCGAGTCTTGGCCATTCTTTTTACTCTCTACCTGCAATAAAGGTCTTCTTAAACTCCTCAATCGCACTTTTCAGTACTTCTTCAGTCTTTTCTGATATCTCCCCGTCACTGATAATGGCTTGTCCTATCTGAGGATATCTGACTCTTAAATATTGGAGAAACTCCTGCTCAAAGTCTTTTATCTGCTCAAGATTAACATCGTCCAGATAACCATTGACAACTGTATAGATTATCTGAATCTGTTCATCAACTGACATAGGTTCATATTGGGGCTGTTTCAAAACTTCTACTATTCGGGCGCCCCGTGCTAGTTGAGCTTGAGTAGCCCTGTCTAATTCTGATCCAAATTGGGCAAAGGCCTCCAATTCTCGATATTGAGCCAAATCAAGGCGCAAGCGTCCTGCAACCTGTTTCATCCCCTTTATTTGTGCGGATCCTCCCACCCGTGAAACGGATATACCTACATTGATGGCTGGGCGAACTCCTGCATAGAAAAGTCCTGTTTCTAGGAAGATTTGTCCGTCTGTTATCGAGATAACATTAGTAGGAATATAAGCAGATACATCTCCGGCTTGGGTTTCAATAATTGGTAATGCAGTAAGAGAACCTTCACCCAATTTATCACTTAGCTTTACTGCACGTTCAAGTAACCTGGAATGCAGATAAAACACATCTCCCGGATATGCTTCTCGTCCCGGCGGTCGCCTCAGAAGTAAAGACAATTGACGGTAGGCGACTGCGTGCTTAGAGAGATCATCGTAGATCACTAATACATGCTTTCTACTGAAAGTAAATTCTTCAGCTATGGCACATCCAGCATATGGAGCCAGATACTGCAAGGGGGCCGGGTCGCTTGCCGGTGCATTGACTACAATAGTGTAATCCATAGAATCGTTTTCTTGAAGCTTCTCCACAACTTGCGCTATTGTAGACGCTTTCTGTCCGATAGCCACATAGATACAAATAACATCAGTATTCTTTTGATTGATAATAGTATCAACAGCAATTGCTGTCTTTCCTGTCTGACGGTCTCCGATTATGAGTTCCCGCTGACCTCGCCCAATAGGGATCATAGAATCAATGGCCTTCAATCCTGTTTGCAGAGGCTCTTTTACTGGCTGCCTGTCTACGACTCCCACTGCCCTGCGTTCAACAGGACGATAGTTTTGAGCCTTTATTGGACCTTTACCATCCAGAGGAATTCCTAGTGCATTAACCACTCTTCCGATTACTGCTTCTCCCGTAGGGACGGAGATAATCTTACCAGTACACCTTACCGTATCACCTTCATTTATTGCATTAGGGTCACCGAGAAGAACTGCTCCAATCTCATCCTCCTCCAGATTTAGCACCATTCCATAATTCTCCTCCGGAAATGCCAGCATCTCCCCAGACATTGCATTAGGGAGACCAGTTATTCGGGCAATCCCATCTCCGGCTTCCAGTACAGTTCCCACTTCAACCGGTTTAATCTCTTTCTTATACTCCCTTATCTGCTTCTGCAAAATGGCAGAGATTTCTTCTGGTTTAAAAGTAATAGGCATTTGAAATTACTCACTCCTTAAGTTCAAACGAGACCAAATTATCATGCAACTCATCCAGGCTATGGCGGATACTTCCGTTGATAATCTTATCCCCCAAACGGACAATAACTCCTCCTAAAATTGACTCATCTACCATATTCTTTATTACTACATCCCGTCCAGATACCTCAGACAGTCTTTTCCTCAAACTTTCCATAAGCTCGGGAGTCAGAGAAATTGCCGTCGTGACCTCCGCCATTATTTGGTTTCTCTCAGTTAAAAGAATATCCGAAAACGCCTGTGCAATTTGGGGAATCAAACCCGCTCTCTCCTGCTCCAAAATAAACTCCAGATGTTTCAATACTAACTGGTTGATGTCCTTGCCAAGAATTTCGCGTAGAGCTTTCTTCTTTGCCTCAATGGAGATATTAATGTCTTTCAAAAAGTTTCGCAGTTCGTGCTGTTTCTCGACCAGTTTTCGGATTTGAAAAAGTTCATCCTCAACCTTATCAAGCTGCCCCTCAGCCCACGCTACCTGATAAAGAGCAAGAGCATAAGCTTCGGCCACTGGATCAACTTTCATGAAAATCTCCTACTGCCGAAACATATTCTTCTATCAATTTGATATGATCCTTTCTGTCTAAGGCTTTTTTGGTTATTTGAGCTGCAACTTCAATACTCAAATCTGCTACACGTTTCCGTAGTTCTTCAAGTGCTTTCTCTTTTTCAAGAGAAATCTCTGTTTGAGCACGTTCGACCATAGTCCTTGCTTCTCTATTAGCTTTCTCCACAATCTCTTTTTTCATGTTTTCGCCTAGATTCCGGCTCTGCTCAATAATCTGCTGTGCTTCTTCTCGAGCTTTTGAAAGCTGCATCTTATACTCTTTCAACAACCTCTCAGCCTCCTGCCTTGTCTCCTCGGCTTTTTCCAGAGATTCCCGAATAGTATCAGCTCTCTTGTCAAGAATCCCCAGAATTGGAGGAAAGGCAAATTTGCTCAAGATAAAGAGCAGTATAAAAAATGCTATAGTTGAATAAATTAGTTGATTAACTTGCGGAAGTATTGTCAATTATTCACCCCTTTACTTTCATCTAACTTTTATCCTCGACCAACTAGAATAAAAGCAATCACCAAAGCATAAAGAGCAATAGCTTCGGCAAAAGCGATACCGATAAACATAGCCGTTCTTATAATACCAGCGGCTTCAGGTTGTCGAGCCATACCCTCTACGGCTTTTCCTACAAGAAAACCTATACCAATTCCTGGCCCTAGAGCACCTAAGCCAATGGCAAGAGCAGCCCCCAACAAAGTCAAACCTTCCTGCATCTTTATACCTCCTTCCTAATGCTCCACATGAATAGCTCCACCTATATATATAGCCGCTAAAATGGCGAATATGTAAGCTTGAATAAAGGCAACAAATATCTCGAAAAGATTAAATACCACAACCCCGGCAAAAGGAAGCCATTTAAGATACCAGGCACCGCTCATAGCTAAAAATGTGAAGACTAAAAGTACAAGATGTCCCGCAACCATATTGGCAAAAAGACGGACTGCCAGAGAAAAGGGCCGTGCAAGATGGCTTATCATCTCGATAGGCAACATTATGATCAACATCGGAATAGGAACACCTGACGGTGCAAAGCTTCTTAAATAACCTAGGACACCGTGTTTTCGTATACCTATAAGGTGGTTTGCCACAAAGACAATAACCGCCCAGGACGCAGTAGTTCCCATCAAGCTAGTTGCTGCGAAAGAACCGGGAATCAATCCTAAAAGGTTAGTTACAAGGATGTAGAGAAAAAGGGTAGCGATGAGCGGAAAATACGGCAGACCTTCCTTACCCATAATGTCAGTAACCATTCCCTCCCGGATGAATTCAAAAACAGCCTCTATCATATTCTGAAACCGTGAAGGTACGAGACTTACACGTCTTCCGGCCAGCCACACTAACAAAAAAACGATTAGCAATGATATCCAGAGGACAACTACTGCTTTGGTGATTGACAGATCAATGCCCATAAAGCTCCACTGGAAGTAAGTATGTGCCTCTAACTCCTCCAACAAGTGCTCCATACAATAAGCTCCTTCCTACCAATTACTATCCTGACCCAAAAGTACGGCTAATTCTCATCTCTAAGAACAGCAACAGAGTATATAATATTACAAAACTTTCAAGAACAGCAACCAGCTCAAAGTTACTAAAACGGGCTATCAAGTAAAAAATTACGGCTATTATTGTTAGACGAAACAAGAAACTTAGTACTACTAGATAGGGGAGATGTAAAAAGGGAGTCTTGATAATAAGGGAAAATGACCCACGAGAAAGATAAAAGCTTGCCAGAGCCAGAACTGCCCCGATAGCTAATCCTTTATTATCGTATATACGGTCCAAAAAAATTGGTATGGGAAGAACAACCAAACTTCTAACTAAAAACCCCTTCATTTCCCACTATTATGAGTTCTGCGTTTATTCTGATCTTGTTTTTCAGACCTGGAGATAAGCCGAAAGGCATTCCTAAATCCCGTAATGGCTCCCAGAACAAAGCCTATTACCATTAGATAAGGAAAGGTGTTGAGGTATCTGTCACCCAGGTATCCCAAACCAGTTCCAATCAAAATTGCTACCACTAACTCTATCCCAGTCATACTAGCTTCCAAATCCTTATACAGCTCTGATTTTTTAGGTCTGGGATGTGTCGTAGCTTATACCTCCAAGTGCCATAATTATAATAGATTTCAGAAAATTTAGCGAGCTACAGAAGATCTTAGTCCGCTCTCTACTTGCCGTCCTGTCTTCTTCTATTTCTTTTTATTCTCTTGTACCATTCATCAAGTATTCCCAATCGTCTAGCCAGAAAGAAGCTGAGAACGCTTAAACTTAATATGATCAGTACCTTAAGCAGCGCTTTTTGTCTGGTTGTAGCAAAAGATAGTGCAGCAGCAGCACTGAGCAAAATACACCAAATGTAGATGATTACTACGGTTTGACGGTGAGTAAAACCTCGATTAAGAAGTTGGTGGTGTATATGCCCCTTGTCGGCTTGAATAAGAGACTTATTGTGACGAAGTCTTCGCACGATAGTAAAGGCTGCATCAGAAATTGGAACTCCCAGGATCATCAAAGGCACCAGCAAAGATACAACTACTACGCTCTTCATGACTCCTTGTAAGGTAATCGCTCCTAACATAAACCCTAAAAACATGCTCCCGCTATCACCCATAAATATGCTCGCAGGGTTAAAGTTGTGGGTAAGAAATCCCATAGCGCTTCCTGCTATAGCCATAGTAAGAAAAGCAACAGTGATTTCTCCTGTTTGCAGAGCACAGAAAAAAAGTGTTATCGCAGCGATAAAGGACACACCAGCCGCTAACCCGTCCAATCCATCCATAAAGTTTATGGTATTTATCAAGGTGAGCATCCAAAATAGGGTCACAGGTATGGCCAGTGGTCCAAGGACAATAAGTTCTTTGCCAAAAGGATTTCCAATAAATTCAATCTGCAAACCAAAAACCAATAGGGTTGCCGAGGCAAAAAGTTGACCCATCAACTTTATTTTGGGCGATAGCTCTTTTATGTCATCTGCAATCCCTATAGCAAGCATAATAGAACCCCCAAGTAAAATACCTTTCATCTCCGGAGTTGGTTTTAAAAACTTGAATAGGGCTATAGCTACGGCGATAAGCAGACTGACATAGATGGCGATACCTCCCAGCCTGGGTATCGGCTGAGCATGTATCTTTCTTTCAGAGGGCAGGTCGACTGCTCCTATACGAATTGCTATCCTTTTTACGATGGGCGTAATGGAGTAAGCTGAGAAAAGTCCTACAAAAAAGACTAGGCCATAAACCGATAATGAATCCATAAGGCATCTCTGCAAAAGTTTGCCCAAAAGCCGACGGGCTATGAAATTGATTCTCTAATACAATAAGCTATCTTAACTAGGTATTGTTATTCATGCTCTATCTTTACTAAACGTATTTCTGCCTCATCAAGTATCTCTTTAGCTAACGGATCTGGATAACCCTCCAGATATTTGAACTTCTCAATTCCCCCGTTTACAATCATTTTAGCGCAAAGAACACACGGTTGGTGGGTACAATACATTATAGAGCCTTTAATTTGAATCCCGTGAAGTGCAGCCTGTATTATTGCATTCTGCTCAGCGTGTAGACCACGACAGAGTTCGTGTTTCTCTCCAGATTCCGCTCCATGGCTTTCCCTCAAGCAGCCTACTTCAGAACAGTGTCTTAATCCTGAAGGAGCCCCATTATAACCTGTAGCCAGAATTCTTTTATCTTTTACCAAAATAGCTCCTACCTGCCTGCGCAGACATGTAGATCGCTCAGACACTTGTGCTGCGATTTTCATAAAGTATTCGTCCCAGGAGGGACGTCCCATTTTTTGCTTTAACTTTGAACCGTTTTTTTTGTGTTCCCCTTTTTCCATAATTGTCAGAGTCACTTAGTATCAAAATAAATATTGCTTTGCCTCTTTAATAAAAAGCTTTGAGGTCAGAAAATAACTAAAAGCCAATTTCAAATATCAAAATAAAAAATTAAATAGGAAAAAACATAAATTGGAATTCAAAATAAAATATTTGGATCTTTTTAGACTACTTGCATTCAGGAACATCTGCAATTTATCGGACGGTGGGCATTTGTGCCTTTTAATATTTGATTTCTGATTTTGAAAATTGGACACTCATCATTGTGCATTAGCCATTCTCTTTCTTGAACTCCGGCTTTCCTCTACAATCTTCATATATAGGAAAGTGGTGACATAGCTCTTCTACCCGAGCGCTCACCTCCTCAATGACTTTAGAGTTTCCTAAATTCTCAATAGTTATGGTTATCAAATCAGCGATTTCCTCCATTTCCTGCTCCTTCATACCTCTAGTAGTAACTGAGGGAGTACCCAGCCGGATACCAGAGGTTATGCGAGGACTTCTAGTTTCAAACGGTATAGTATTCTTGTTGACCGTAATCCGCACTTTATCCAGAGCATCTTCTGCATCCTTTCCTGTAATTCCGCGCGAAGTGAGATCTATCAAAACCAAATGGGTATCAGTTCCACCAGAGACAATACGAAACCCCTTGTTCGTAAATACTTCAGCGAGCACCTTGGCATTTTTTAAAACCTGCTCTTGATAATCCCTAAAGCTCTCCTGTTGAGCCTCTTTGAGAGCCACCGCTTTTGCCGCTATCACATGCATAAGAGGTCCGCCTTGAATCCCAGGGAATATACTCTTGTCAATTTCATCAGCAAATTCTTTACGGCAGAGTATCATCCCCGCCCTGGGTCCCCTTAATGTCTTATGAGTTGTTGTAGTCACAAATTCGGCATAGGGTAAAGGATTAGGATGGAGACCTGCAGCAATCAATCCAGCAATATGAGCTATGTCTACCATAAGGTAAGCTCCAACCTCATCGGCAATAGAACGGAATGCCTTAAAATCTATGATGCGCGGATATGCACTCGCACCTGTAACAATAAGTCTGGGTTTATATTTTATAGCTAGCCGACGTACTTCCCCATAGTCAATCTGTTCATTTTCTCTGCTCACACCGTAGGCAACAACATTGTAAAGCTTACCTGAGAAATTTACCGGACTTCCATGAGTTAGATGACCTCCGTGAGAAAGATCTAACCCTAAAATAGTATCTCCTACATTGAGAACAGCAAAATATACTCCCATATTTGCCTGAGCTCCAGAATGCGGTTGAACATTAGCATGCTCAGCTCCAAAAAGCTCTTTCGCTCTTTTCCGTGCAAGCTCTTCTACTATATCTACAAACTCGCAGCCACCATAATATCTGTTGCCTGGATATCCCTCGGCGTATTTGTTGGTCAGAACTGAGCCTTGTGCTTGAAGAATCTCTTCGCTTGCAAGATTTTCGGAAGCTATAAGCTCTATTGTATTTTTCTGTCTTTCCAACTCCTGTTCTATAGCCCTTGCTATCTCAGGATCTACCTCCCAGATATCACCCTTCATTCCTATTCCCTATCTCTAGATACTAATGAAAACAACATTCACCTAACGACCGCAACGAAGCTCTAATTGCGAAAGAATGACTAATGACCAATGTCTAAATTTGTCATTCGACATTGGACATTCTTTAATCATTCGTTATTAAACATTAGCTATTTTCAATACATCAACTACCTGTGGTTCTTGACTTTCTATTCACTGCTTTTACTGTACTTCCTCTCAATTTCCCTTACCTGGTCAAGTCTTCTCTTATGTCTACCTCCTGAAAACTCAGTTTTAAGCCAGATATCTATAATTTCCATAGCCCGTTTCGGATCGATCGTTCGTGCCCCTAAGGCAAGTATATTAGCATCATTATGTTCGCGGCTCAGGCGTGCAGAATCTGCATCACTTACATTAGCTGCTCTTATCCCAGGTACTTTATTTGCAGCAATAGAAACTCCTACACCGCTGCCACATAAGACTACTCCCCGTTCAAATCTGCCTGCCGCTACCTCCTCCGCAACCCTCAGTGCGTAGTATGGGTAGTCAACTGACTCATCGCTATGAGTTCCTATATCAGAAAATTCAATACCTTTTTCAGATAGAAACTCCTTTACCTTTTTTTTTAGTTGAAAACCTGCATGGTCACTACTAAGAACAACTTTCATTGCATAACCTTTCCTGGTTTCCCGCTACTATTCACCAACAAAGAACTGGCTCAGCTCTTTTCTGGAGATAGCACCTTCACGTAGTAGAGCGGGTGGAGTTGCTGTTAAATCTAAGACTGTCGACTCAACCTTTAGTTCTGTGGGACCACCATCAAGAACCAAACTCACACTGTCTGCCAAGTCTTTGACTACCTGTTCGCTCGTTGTAGCACTTATAGCACCAGAAAGATTTGCGCTGGTCACAACTAAGGGAACTTTTACTTCCTTTAGCAAAGCTACGGCTATGGAGTTGCTTGGACATCGTAAAGCTACGGTCCCAGTTCCTGCTGTTACTATATCTGGAATTATTCTTTTGGCTCTCATGACTAATGTAAGAGGGCCAGGCCAGAACTTTTGCATCATTTTCTTTGCTAAAGGTGTTATTCCCTCTATTAAAGGTTCGGCTGCCTCCCAACCCGTTACACATACTGCCAGCGGCTTATTTCTAGATCGTTTTTTTGCTCTATAAACCTTGTTTACAGCTTCTTCCTTCAAAGCATAAGCAGCAAGTCCGTATACCGTCTCAGTAGGAAAGGCAACCAGTCCTCCTTCTTTCAGTATTTTTGCTGCCTCTGCAATAATTGAATTATCTATGTGTTCCGAATCGATTTTTACTACTTTCATGAGCCACCTATAGCTTATATATCCCTTTATACATTAACATCAATATATTATTAATTTTATATTTCTTTGTCTTTAAGTGCTTATATTCACTTGCACCCTAGCACTATTCGGTCCAAGTAACGTAAGTCTTTTATCGTCCTTATGTTTTGGAAACCAGCCTTTTCAAAAATAGAAACTACATTTTCAGAAGAATGTCCAATTTCAACAAACAATATGCCCCCGCTTTTAAGGAAGGAAAATGCCTGCGTAGCTAGAGGATGATAAAATTCTAGACCATCCTCTCCCCCGTCCAGTGCTTCTCGAGGCTCGAATCTCACTTCAGTGGGTAGTAGATCTATCTCATCAGATGGAATATACGGGGGGTTGGAAACTATTAGATCGAACGTGCAGAAAAGCTCAGAAGGAAGTGCTTCTAACATATTGCCACGCTTAAAAGTGATCTTCCCCTCTAACCCATTGAGGGCTGCGTTCTTACGGGCAACCTTTAACGCCAGCGGAGAGGAATCAAGAGCGAAAATATGGATATTACCCAATTCCTGAGCAAGACTTAAAGCAATAGCGCCGCTTCCTGTACCGACATCAGCAGCAATTAGTGGTCTGGTGATTTCCCTACTCAAGGTGAGTACTTCTTCTACGAGCAGTTCTGTTTCTGGCCGGGGAATAAAAACACCTTCCCTAACCATCAGCTGAAGCCTCCGAAATCCCTGTTCTCCTGTTATATATTGTAACGGAACACCGTTTAGCCTATTCAGAAAAGCTTCCTCAAGAATTTTCAGTTTCTGCGGGCCAGGAGCCAAATCGAAGTTCAAATATAAGTCCCACCGAGAGATTTCCAGTATACTCGTTAGAACTATCTCAATTTCCGTTCTTGCATTGGGAATACCAGCTTCTTCTAAAAATCTGGGATATCTGCTCAAAATCTCCTTAATAGTAACTCCTCTTTGTCCCAACAGCATCCTTACACCACTTCTTTTAACTTTTCAGCCCTCTCCGCTGCTGCTAGTGACTCAATGAGCTCACCGAGATCCCCTTCTAGCACACTTTCCAGTTTATGAAGAGTAAGTCCAATACGGTGATCGGTGACCCTGCCTTGCGGAAAATTATATGTCCGAATCCTTTCGCTCCGATCTCCAGAGCCGATTTGAAGCTTCCTTGTCTGTGCTACTTCGGTACGCTGCTTCTCCAACATCCTCTCATAGAGTCGGGCTCGCAAGACCTTCATAGCTCTTTCTCGATTTTGTAATTGAGATCTTTCTTCCTGACATTGAACGACAAGCCCGGTCGGTAAATGAGTAATACGGACAGCAGAATCCGTTGTATTTACAGACTGGCCTCCCGGACCACTCGAGCGGTAAATATCTATACGCAGATCATTAGGATTAATCTCTACTTCAACATCTTCAGCTTCAGGTAAAACTGCAACAGTCGCAGTAGAGGTATGGATTCTTCCTCCAGCTTCGGTGACTGGTATGCGCTGCACACGGTGAACCCCAGACTCATACTTTAGTTTGCTGTACGCACCTCTACCGCTAACTTCAAAAACTATTTCCTTGAATCCTCCAATATCAGAGGGACTGACACTCATTACTTGAGTTATCCATCCTTGATTTTCAGCATATCTTATGTACATACGGTACAAATCACCTGCAAAGAGACTTGCTTCTTCTCCACCTGCTCCCGCCCGTATCTCCATAAGCACATCCTTTTCGTCATTAGGATCTTTAGATATCAGAAGGGAGTGTAGTTCTTGTTCCAGCTCATCTCGATCTTCTCTGAGCCTATGGAGCTCAGTATGCAAAAATTTCTCCATTTCACTATCTGGATTATCTTGCAACATTTCTTCCGCTTCTTTTATATTGGAAAGAATGCTCTTAAACTTACGGATCCTATCAATCAAAGGTTCCATTTCAGCATGAGTCTTAGCATAAATGCTATATTTGGCCCGATCTGAAATAATTTCAGGATCTGCCAATTTCCTGGTCAATTCCTCATATCTTTTCTCAATTTCTTCCAGTTTTTCAATCATATCTATCTCTTTATCCCCTATTAATCATTCTGCTCAAGGTTCAAATCTCTAGGCTCAAGGTTTAAGCCTTAGGCCTCCAATCTTCAACTCAACTCTTGACTGTTGACTCATGACTCTTGACTTCCTAGGCCATGTTCGACTCTATCTCATCCTTGCTCTTTATTCCCTCCAGTTCCAAAAGTTTTTGTAAAGAGACTAAAGCTACTTCAAGTTGGCTTTCGGAGGGTTCTCTGGTCGTTAGCTTCTGCAGCCATAAGCCTGGTGCCATTGCCAATCGCACCAATGGACTGCGTTCAAACTTACCAGCTAATCTAATTATCTCATAAGAAACACCCGCTATCAAAGGAATCAGCAGCAGACGTGAGCCTATGCGAAGCCAAAGCGTTGGCCTACCCAAAAAAGCAAAAATTAGAATTAGTACAACCATGACTACTAATAAAAAAGCCGTACCGCATCTCACATGTAGGGGACTATATTTGGCAGCAACTTCTGCAGATAGCGCTCCTTCAGTTTCATAGGCGTGGATAACCTTATGTTCAGCTCCATGATATTGAAAAAGGCGACTTATGTCTTTTAATCTTGAAATGATAACTATATACCCAATAAAAATACCAATACGAATGAATCCTTCTATTACGTTAAAGAGCACTGTATTGCTCACTACATTATCCAAAAATCGGGCAAAGAACGCTGGCAGGACAATTATCAAAACCAGCGCCAGTACTATCCCCATTACTATCATAAGGGCAATTTCCCGACCTCCAATCTCTTCCTCTTCTTCTCCCAGAGCGTGCTTTGCAGAAAAATTTAAGGCCTTAATACCCATCGTCAAGGCCTCTACCAGCGTAGATATTCCCCTAAGTATCGGTTTCTTAAATATCGGAATTCTCTCAGCTAAGGAATTTATACGGTCACTTTGCAACACAATTTCCTGATCCGGCCGTCTTACGGCTACTACCCAATAGTTCTTACCACGCATCATCACTCCTTCCAGAACTGCTTGGCCTCCGATATAGGACTTTGCCATGCTATCGCTTCCTTTTACGCTGCGGCTTACCACAACTCAAAGCACCCTCAAGGCAGGGGCCTCTCATACAATTTGCCCCCGCATCTGCAAAGAGCACAGGGGCAATCTCCTTTACTAGCTTGAGCATAGTCTGAGCTAATTCTTGAATCTCCCACTGCGCCCTGTTGCAGCATCTCAAGGTAAAGAAATGAAGGAGTTCACGTGCATTCATGGTGACAATGATCTTGCTTTCAATCGCCTGCGGTAAAATGTATCGAGCGTCTTCAGCCGGTACTCCTTTTTCCAGCATCTCAAGATAAAGCCTAAAGGCCAAATTGGAGATTTCCTCAAAGTTCCTTTTAAGGGTTTTCTTGCGACCAACAGAACGAGGAACTATAAATTCAGGTTTCTCCTGGTACTTTACATATCTTTGCGACTGCTGATTGTATGACGCTAAACGGTGTCTTACAAGCTGATGGGTGCAGGTTCGCGAGATACCTTCAATGGCGAAAGTGAATGAGGCATGTTCGACTGCGCTTAAATGACCGGATTTGAGAATTAATCGTAAGAGTTTTTTGATTTCAACTTCAGTCAATTTCTTTTGAAGCTCAACTGCTCCAATAGGAGCGTAACAAAGCCTCGCAGCAGAAGCCACTGTCCTCTCTGGTTGAGGTGTATGCTTAAGTAGCACAACTTGCACGTAATCCTCCAAACAATATAGAAAGACAGAGAGGAGATAAGCTATGAGGTTTCAGGAGTTTTCTCTTTAGGAGACTCCTTTTGAGAAGTTTTGGATTGGACTTTAATACCATATCTCTTCTGAAATCTTTGAACTCTTCCACCAGAATCAACAAGTTTTTGTTTGCCTGTGAAGAAAGGATGGCATTTCGAACATATCTCCACCCGTAATACCGGCTTAGTTGAACGAGTCACAAATGTCTCACCGCAAGAACATGTAACTCTGGCCTCCGTATATTCTGGATGTATCCCTTTCTTCATTTTTTCACCTCTTACCTCCAGGACGTTAGTGAGATTCCTCTAGCTCAAATGTTATTGGCTAAAAACCAATAAAACTGATACCTAAATTGGATAAAGCGAACTTATGGTATCACAGGAAATGCAGATTTACAACTACCGGCAAAGGATCTTCTTAATCAACCGCAGCGGGGGACTTCGCCACGTCTTTGAGGAATTGTGAATTAGTCTTTGTTTCTCGCATCTTGCCGATAAGCAACTCAATAGCAGCGGTAGGATCTAGAGCATGCAGTACACGTCTTAACCTCCAGACCAGCTGTGCTTCTTCAGGATCCATTAGTAGTTCTTCTTTACGTGTACCGGAACGGTCAATATCTATAGAAGGAAAGATTCTTTTATCAGCCAGGCGTCGGTCGAGGTGGATTTCCATATTTCCCGTACCTTTGAACTCTTCAAAAATTACCTCATCCATCCTGCTTCCTGTATCGACCAGAGCAGTAGCAAGAATAGTAAGACTTCCCCCATGCTCGATATTTCGCGCAGCACCAAAAAACCGCTTTGGGGGAAATAGAGCAGTTGAATCCACTCCACCCGAAAGAATACGCCCGCTGGTCGGAACAGTAAGGTTGTAAGCACGGGCAAGTCTGGTGATGCTGTCTAGAAGAATAGTAACGTCCTTACTGTGCTCTACCAACCTCTTGGCTCTTTCCATCACCAGCTCTGCTACTTGAATATGATTTTCGGAGGGTTGGTCAAATGTGGAACTTACTACCTCACCTTTTACCGACCTTTCCATATCTGTCACTTCCTCTGGTCTCTCATCTACCAAAAGCACAATGAGATGAACTTCAGGATTATTGGTTGTAATACTATTGGCAATCTGCTTTAGGATAGTAGTCTTTCCCGCTTTCGGTGGAGATACAATAAGCCCACGCTGACCTTTACCGATAGGTGCAATAAGATCTATAATCCTCTGGGTAATTGCTGAAGGCTCAGTCTCAAGCCTTAGCCTATTCATAGGGTATACGGGAGTTAGGTTGTCAAAGAATCCCCGTGAGCGCGATGATTCAGGATTTTCCCCGTTTACCGCCTCAATTCGCAGTAGCGCATTATATTTTTCACTATCCTTAGGCGGTCTTACCTGACCCTCTACTTCATCTCCTCTTCTCAGATCAAAACGCCTAATTTGTGATAGCGAGACATATATATCACCATCACCAGGTAAATAACCATGTGTCCTCAGGAAACCATAACCATCCGGTAAAATATCCAGTATTCCCCTTTTGAAAAGTAAACCCTCTCCCTCTGCTTGCTCCTTCAAAATAGCCATTATCAATTCTTGTTTTTTCATCTTAGATGCACCGTGTATCCCAAGTTCTGTAGCAATAGGCTGCAATTCGCTCAGGACTTTGCCTTCTAATTCAGATCTGTCCAATCAAAAACACCTCACTATTCGTTATTAGTTGTTCGTTACTCGTTATTAGCTATTCGCAATTGGTAATTAGTTTTTAGGATCTATTCCCAATTTCTAATTCCGAATTTCAAATTTCAAATTTTCTGTTTTACTGACAGTCCCCTTATCTTGTCCCAATCCTCAAGGAATTTGGCTATCCCTATATCAGTTAGAGGGTGTTTTACCATAGCGCGTATTACTTCATAGGGACACGTGCAGATATCGACACCCATCTGCGCTGCTTGAGTAACATGAAGAGGATGTCTGATGCTGGCTGCTATGATTTGAGTATTAAAATCATAGTTTTCAAAGACTTGGACGATTTCAAAGAGGATTCCCATCCCGTCATGACCAATGTCATCAAGTCTCCCAATAAAAGGACTAGCATAGGTTGCTCCTGCCTTTGCCGCAAGTATTGCTTGGTTGGCACTAAACACAAGTGTCATATTAACCTTTATGCCCTCTTGGGAAAGTACTTTAGTAGCAGCAAGTCCATCGGGAGTAACGGGAACTTTTACGACAATATTTTCTGCTATCTTTACCAAATCCCTTGCTTCTTCTACAATATCATCTTTTTTCATGCTAACAGCCTCTGCACTCACAGGCCCTTGTACAATCGAGGCAATCTCTTTAATAGTTGAATAGAACTCCTTTCCTTCCCTGGCACACAGAGTTGGATTAGTTGTGCAACCGCTAAGAATGCCCCAAGAATTTACCTCTTTTATGTGTTTAATATTGGCAGTGTCGATAAAAATCTTCATCCTCTCACCTCTTTGCTTTCTCTTTATCAATATGTCCCGTATCTGATTTAACCGCTGGAGCCATTACTCGTCTTATGATTTCTTCAAGAACCGCTGTGACTGCCACATCGAAATTGTAACTTGGAATAATGGGAACTCCTTGTTCACGGGCTAAGCTTTCTATATATTCACCGATCTTGCGGATATTTTGGAAATTCTTGCGGTATCTTTGAAACGGCCTAGTGGCTTCGGTTTCAATACCTCGAATATAAAAATGGCTTAGGTGTATACTTTCTTCCTCAACGCTAATAATTAGGTGGATTATAAATGCGTCCTCATAATTTTTATAGAGCTTCGGCTCTAAACCCCCCGGTATTAGGTGCACACCCTCGATCACCATCGAAGTTCCCTCTTTTATAGCTCTACCTATTATGGCTCGTATACCTACAATAACTGCTTCCGCTTGTTCCCTAAAACCTATGATTACCGGGTCAGAATTTTTGGGAAGCGGAACCCGCAGAGCCTGCCAGGCATTGAAAGACGAATCATAAATTGCGGGTAGCAGGTGTTTTGAGAGTACAGCACGCATAACTTCTCGTATCGAATCGGTATTTACGATTCGTGTTAAACCCAGGCGATGAGCTACCTCAGAAGCTATACGAGACTTGCCTACTCCGGTTGTACCACCAATTAAAATTATTAGGGGGCGGTCTAATTTAGCCAGGGTCTGCCACTTAAGATAATTCTCTGCATATTCCTCACCAATTTGAGAGTCCAACACATCAAACGTTATGGTCTTGAGCTGATCCATAGTCACTCTATAAATTTTATTGTTCCTCAGATAATCCTCAACGATTTGTGCAACTCGATAAGCTCTACTGGGAGACAAACCTGTTGTCATGATAGAAGACGCCAACAACCCCTTCGAATAAGGTAAGCCGTGCTTCTCATCACTTATAACTATCTGCTTTTGGGATTTCTTACTCTTTTCCAATTCTTATACCTTTTCTATCACTCTCTTAGCCAGCTCAACTGCAAGATCAGAAAGTTCTCCCTCTCCCCCTGTAGTAATAGGTATATTATCTGCGTATACTACCCTAACTCCTTCTTCAAGACCTATTTCGGTAACCACATCAACTGCCGCTGCTTTCAATTCCGTCACGAGCACTTCGTATTTCCCCTTCGCTGATTTAAGATCTTTCCTAAGTTCTTGGCGATTAGCAAGATTTGTAGAGACTCCTACTACTTCACAGGCAAATTCCTGTTCCAGATAATCAGAAATGACCGTGCTTATCATTGGATGCGCTGTGGTTACTAAAAACACTTTCTCTCCCGAAACTGATTCTAATGGGTAAGGTCTGAATATTGTTCTCACTATTTTAATCTCAGGATTTACCTGCCTTATGGTTTTTTCTAAAGCTCCTACCTTCTTTCTGTCCGCTAGTGGCTCCTCACACCCCGTAATTACTGCCATTTCTGACTTTATCAGGCGATAGGGTCCAAAGTACCCGCCGATATATTCTATAGGCTGGTAAGATCCCACAACTGCAATCCAGGCATCCGTCTTTACTGGCGGTAAGGTTGCCCCGCTTCCCTCAAATATAATCAACTGAACATCCAAATTATTAGCAAGCTTAGCACCAGAAACAACATTGGAGATGAAAGGCGCTCCTGCAAGACCTCCTCCGCACCTGCGGCATCCAATGGTTGTAATCCTGCTCGTTAACGCATCTTCATAATAGTCAGATGCAGCGTGTTTTCCCTGTCTACTAGCTTTTAGAAGCTTTGAAGGAGTTAGTTCAATGTCTTCTCCCTCAAGTATTTCAGGTTCAGCAGGTCCACCTCTGCCCATTGCTACTACACATACTCGATATCTTCCCTTTAACTCTATCTCTCTGCTTATATATGCTGAAATTGCCGTTTTTCCTACTCTCTTTCCGGTTCCAATAATGGCAAGAGAAGGTTTCTTGACCACGTCTGCAAAAATGGGAGCATGGAAACGAAAATCCGCACCTACATAAGAAGCTCCAACAGTTAAAGCCAGATTTGCATAGAAAAGTCTTTTTCTGTAATCAACAACTGGCTCATCGCTAAGGTCAAGGAGCAACTCAGGTTGAAGTTCTTTTAAAACATTCCTAATGCTTTCAACGGGATCTGATTCAAAGACTACCGGCAGCCCTAGGCTTTCAAAGTTTACTTTTTCCATAATCTTCTCTGTTCCACCGACAAAAACCGCTGCTAACAATTCATACTCTTTCCTGGCCTCGTCCAACGCTGCTCTGATTACAGGAGGATAATGCTCGCCATCAATTAAGGCGACAGCCCTGGGAAGCTTACCTATACTTCCTATTAAAACTCACCTCCAGGCATGAGTTCCTCATCAACGCGAGGAGACCATTTGCAATAGTTCTTTTCCTCCTCGGAGAAATCGACAATAAGTTCTTTGCCTCCTGTAGTGTATTTACGAAATATAAGAATACGATCCTCCTCAACTTGGATCACGTTATAGCAAGGCCGGGTACGGCCTCTAAGACGAAGAGATGATGCAGTACCAGCATTTATAATAAAGAAATTCTCCAGTCTCCAGGAAAAGGGAACATGCTTATGACCTGTAAGCACCAAATCGACATCTACTTCTAGAAGAACTTGAAGCACATCCCCAGCATCATATACTATATTTCTTTCTCTCCCTGTACCTGGAACAGGTAAGAGATGGTGATGAAGAACAAATATCTTGAAATCATCAGGATCAGAGAAATTCTCCTTAAGCCATCGATAGCGCTCGCGGCCAACTCTTCCATCATCTAAATCCGGTTCTGTAGAATCTATAGCTACAACTGTTATACCATCTTTTTTAAAGATTCCATGGCGGGGTCCAATTAAGTCCTCAAAGTGTAAATAGCCTACGTGCCTTGAATCATGGTTTCCTGGTACAACTACTAGCTCACGGCAATCCAAACGATCTAAAAAAGCCCGGACCCTTCTATATTCTTCGCGAAATCCTTCGCTTGTAAGATCGCCAGTAACCACAATTATATTCGGCCGAAGCTGGTTTAGCTCATCAATAGCCGTCTCCATTAGATTTTCAATGAAATAATATGAGCCAATATGGAAATCCGAGATATGGGCTATAACGATGGGCAGTTTATCTCTGGGTACGTTCTTGGGAAGCATACATTGCTCCGAGAAACTTCTGTTTCTTAAAATCCATTATTTCGCAGAACGTGCTTTTAATTCTTTATTTCTCTCCGCCAATATTCTTTTCGAGCATACTCCAAATGTGAACTATTAAAAATCCTTGATTTCGCTACTTGGATGTTTGTGGTTGAAGAGGGAATGAATATAAGTAGCCTCTTGACAATTGATTGATATTTATGGACTTAAATAGATTTTGAATCACATCCAGGAGAGAGGGAGCACCATATTCTACTATTCCCGGCTCACCTTTTATTTTACCCAATTTAGCGGCAAGGTCAACTGCATCCTGAAAATTTCCAATCTTATCAACCAGCTTAAGACCCAAAGCGTCACTACCCAAGTAGGTAAGTCCGGTTGCAAGTTCCTTGACTGTTCCTACTGGCATCTCCCGGCCTTTGGCTACGTCAGCAATAAATTGACCATAAATTTCCTCGGCCTGTGACTCCAATATCTCACGCTCTTCAGGTGTCAGCGGGCGTGTAGGATTTCCAATATCTTTATATTTACCCCTGGTAATAAAGGTATATTCTACCCCCAACTTCTTCAATAATTCCTCCATATTGGGCACCTCAAGAATTACACCAATGCTTCCTACCGCAGAGGCAGGATTTGCAACAATCACATCTGCAGCACTGGCCGCATAATAAGCTCCTGATGCACCAATATCGCCTATGGAAGCAACCACGGGCTTTTTCACGCGCTTAATCTCTCTGTAAATCTCCTGCGAAGCGGAAGCTGTGCCTCCGGGACTATCAATCCTAAGAAGAATTGACTTAACTGAGAAATCTCTATCTGCTCTTCTAAGCTGAGTAATCACAGTCTCCGGAGAAGTCCCGGCAATTGAAAATATTCCTCCGCCTCCCCCCGACGAAGAAATGACACCCTCAATTCGAACAATAGCAACAGAGCCCGTACCTGGCAATCCCCTTGCTGAACGTCCAATTAACCAGATAAAAAACAGGCCATAGGCAGAAAAAAATATGAAGGCCAGAATTATAATCACTATAATCCATTTACGACTCATTACGCTCCTTTACCCCCTACTTATATATAACATTGCAGTATTTTGACCACAATTGCAGGGCAACAACAACTACAAATTCAAACTTCCGGAGTTTCCATCATCCGCTATTTTGCTACCGCGAGCTATATTCTATTTCGCCAAAAAAATCCTAAAACCTTAAAATTAACCCAAACAAGAATTGTGCTTTCTACATAAATTGATATGTTTGGGCAAATGAGAATTTAGTCTCTTTGAGGTTTTTATCATTTTACTATCCTGATCTTTTCTAATAAAGTCCAGCTATTCCTGTTTTGCTCTATTTCTTTTTCAGGCTTAAGGTTTATTCCATGGTCAGCTTACAATCTCTCTTTCAAGCTTGCCTATTTTTTAGCTCACCATAACCATAGCTGCTTGGATTGCTGCCAAGCATGATGTCATCAGTCCCATATAATTCATCAGGTTCTCTTATAGATCTATGGTACCGAATACCCCTGAAAACAAGCTCATTTACGTTTAAGATCTGCACCTATCTATTATTTCATAGTACGCCTGCTCATATCTATCAGCCATAATCTTGACATCGAATTTATCCTCTATATGCTTTCTGCAGTTGATCGGTTTAATTTCATCTAATCTCTCAACAGCTTCTATTATTCCCTCAAGGGACTCAACTATAAACCCTGTCTCTTTTTCCGCAACTATTTCAGACACAGACCCCTTACGAAAAGCAATTACCGGTGTACCACATGCCATAGCCTCAATCATTACAAGCCCAAATGGTTCAGGCCATTTAATAGGAAAAAGAAGGCAGCGAGCTTTTTGAAGCAGTTTCATCTTTTCTTCCAGGGAAACTTCACCTATGTACGTAATATATTGATCATTTAAGTGAGGTTTAACCATCTCATCAAAATATTCACGATCTTTTTTGTCCACCTTACCTGCCATTATTAAATCGCATCCGCTCCTTTGAGCAGCAGCAATGGCAATATGATTTCCTTTGAGTGAACTTATTCTACCAAGAGAGAGAAGATAGTCTTCTTTATCAGCACAATAAGGATAATCTTTGAGGTCAATTCCATTATAGATGGTATCAACATAGTTTAACTTTGGGAACTCCATTCGCTGACTTTCACTTATAGCACTGTAGAAGAGAGTATTCCTAAAAGCCCAAAAATATGCCTTGTTTTCCTCAGTGAAAATCCCGTGCAGGGTCATCAGCACGGGGGTATCAACCAGCGAAGCGAAGGCGCAGGTACTATAACCGGCATGGTTATGGATAATATCAAACCTTTCGGCCTGACGGAATACCTGGTATAGGTGGAGTACCTCTGGAATAACCTGCCCATGCAAATCCCGTTGAGCTTGAGGGTATACCCATTTAAGGTCAGCCTGGGTGATAGAATCCCCTGTTGCAAAGAGGGTTACTTTGTGACCTCTCCTAACCAGCTCTTCTGTCAAGAGACTCACCACAAATTCTATTCCTCCATAACCTTCAGGAGGAACTCTTTCCCATATTGGAGCGACTTGTGCAATCCGTAGTTCCATAGATTTTGTCAATTCTCAAACTCAATAGAATATAAACAAGGTACGTCCATACTCTTGCTTAAGGAGAGGCCTATTCCCCTAAGCATGAAATGTAAAATCAACAAACAAGAGCTGTAATAGAGTAAAATGGTAACAAAGTAATTGCAAACAACTAATTACGCTATTACCCTGTTGCGCTGTTACTTTCATAAGAAATAATTTTCAATTTTTCATTATCCGCCCTCCACCGCGTCATCGGAGCATTACGGCGGATGAGCTTGTATTTTTTATTTTAATTTTGAATTAGACCAGCCTAGGTTTCGTTTACGGATCCGCGCACAAAAAGGTCCATTAGTTTGTGGCCTTCTGAAAGATAAAATGAGCTTTTTTGAGCTGACATTTCATCGAAGGTAAAATTTCCCGGTTGGTTAGCAGACGAATTATATATGATAAAAGGGACAGGATCAGTTACATGTGTTCGAACCTTGATGGGAGTTGCATGGTCAGGGAGGAGTAGAATCTTAAAATCTCCATCCAATTGCTTTAAAAATGTTTCAACAATTAGAGAATCGAAGTTCTCCAATGCTGATATTTTTGCTTTAATGTCTCCGGTATGCCCTGCTTCATCAGGAGCCTCAACGTGCAAAAAAACCAAATCCACTTCTTCAAGCACTTTTAGGCCATATTGGGATTTAGCCCTATAATCAGTATCAAAGTAGCCTGTTGCTCCCGGCACTTCAATTACTTTCATGCCAGCCAGGCGTCCAATACCTTTTACCAAGTCTACAGCCGAAATCACTGCTCCGCTAATTCCATACTTCTCTTTAATAGTTGGCATCGCTGGACGCTTGCCTTGACCCCATAGCCAGATCATGTTAGCTGGATTTTTTCCTTCACTGACTCGATTTTGATTTACGGGGTGAGCTTGCAAAATCTGATATGATGCCTCTATAAGTTTTATAAGTTCTTCTGCTCCTTTTCCAGTGGGTAATATGTCTTTCAGGTTCCTGCCAACAACATCATGGGGAGGAAAACAATTCATCTTCTGCAATCCATTGTGCCACACCATAAGATGGCGATAGCTCACACCCGGATAGAACGTTACTCTGTCATCACCCAACTCAGAATCAACAGCTTCAATAAGAATGCGAGATTCCTCAGTTGATATGTGACCTGCGCTATAATCAATTAACTCCTGTTCAGATACAGTAACAAGATTACACCTAAAAGCAATATCATCTCTTCCCAACTTTATATCCATACTTGCAGCCTCTAATGGCCCTCTTCCGGTGTAGAACCGCTGCGGGTCATATCCCATAATAGAGAGATTGGCGACATCACTCCCTGGATTCATCCCGGAAGGAATAGTCTTTACGGTTCCAATTAACCCTTTGTTGGCAAGCTCATCCATGTTGGGAAGTTTAGCAACTTGAAGTGGCGTTTTACCACCTAACTCTTTCAAAGGATAATCTGCTGCTCCGTCAGGTACTAAAATGATGTATTTCATATTTTTGCCTCAAGTTTTAAGATACAGGTAGCAAAATGCATGGCTCAAAATATCAAAAATAAAATACCAAATATCAAATACACATACAAAAAGATTAAAAATAAATCCCAAAGATAACCAAAACCCAAATGTCTATATTGCCAAAGGAAACGACAAGAATACAGGTTCAAAAATTTATACATTTTAAAATATGCCCGTACTCCGTCCCGATAATATCGTAACTTTGGAGGATGGAGATTTGCTTAGAATTCAGAATTTGTATCATTTGAATTTCTAAATTTTTGATATGTATTTTTGATTTTTGATATTTGATATTTGATTTATTGTTCTACTCAATAACAATCTTCTCAACTTCTTCTATAGTTGCTTCAACTTCGATAATTCTATTGTTTACATGCGCAGCCATATCAGGATCCTTAAGCCCGTGCCCGGTAAGTATACATACAATCCTACTTTCTTTAGGTACCCTTCCGAGCTCCAGTGATTTAATGAGTCCGGCAACGGAAGCTGCTGACGCAGGTTCTGCAAATATTCCCTCAGTAGAAGCCAATAACTCATAGGCAGAGATAATCTGTTTGTCAGATACCATGTCAATAAAACCTTTGGATTCTTGCGACGCCGCAACTGCCTCTTTCCAGCGAGCAGGATTACCAATCCTGATAGCGCTAGCAATGGTCTCAGGATCCTTAACAATATGGCCCCTTACAATTGGTGCTGCTCCTTCTGCCTGGAAGCCGATCATCTTGGGCAGGTGCGAAATAAGCTCTTTTTCGTAGTAATTCTTAAATCCCGTCCAGTAAGCAGTAATATTACCTGCGTTTCCTACCGGTATAGCTAGATAATCGGGTGCTTCTTCCATCAGGTCACAGATTTCAAAAGCAGCAGTTTTTTGTCCTTCAAGACGGTAAGGATTAAGGGAATTCACCAATGTAATAGGGTGTTTGGCAGTTAGTTCCTTAACAATGCTCAAAGCTTGATCAAAATTGCCCTTTATTGCTATAACTTTGGCGCCGTGAACAATGGCTTGTGCAAGCTTTCCTGCCGCAATCTTTCCTTCTGGAATAAGGACAATTGCTTTGAGCCCAGCCTTAGCAGCATAGGCGGAAGCAGAAGCAGAGGTGTTTCCCGTCGAAGCACACATTATTGCTACAGCTTTCTCCTCTAGAGCTTTACTGACTGCGACTGTCATTCCCCGGTCTTTAAAAGAGCCGGTAGGATTAAGCCCCTCATATTTTAGGTATATTTCAACGTCCAACTGGTTGCTCAGACGCTCTGCTTTTATTAGAGGTGTGTTTCCTTCCTTAAGAGTGCATATTGGAGTTTTATCTGTTACGGGTAGAAAGTCTCTGTAGGCTTCGATTACACCACGCCAGCCATAAGCTTTGCCGAATGGCCGTTCTTGAGGTCCATTAAATAGTTGCTTGTTCAATCTTCGCTCTCCGCTCTTATAACGCTGCTCACTTTACTTACTACATCCAGCTGCCCGATCTCGCTTAAAGCGCGACGCAGGTTCTGCTCTCTTACTATGTGAGTAACGAAGACAAGTTCAGCGCTTTTTCCTCTGGGACCTTTCTGGATAACACTTGCCAGACTAACATTGTGATCTCCGAAAGCCTTTGCTATCTTTGCCAGTACTCCCGGACGGTCCGCTGCTTCCATAAGAAGATAATAGCAAGAATCTATCTCTCCGATCTCCCTAACAGGTTTATCTTTGTAATTCAGAATACGCAGCTTTCCGGTTCCTCCGTATTTTAAATTACGGGCAATGTCTATTATGTCACCTACTACCGCACTTCCTGCCGGCATACTTCCGGCTCCCTGGCCAAAAAACATCACCTCTCCTACTGCATCTCCTTCTACAAATATAGCATTAAATACACCTGACACTGCAGCCAATGGATGGTGAATTGGAATCATCATAGGATGGACTCTTACGTCAAGCTGTCCATTGTCCTCTTTAGCTAAAGCAATGAGTTTAAGTACATAGCCCATTTCTTTCGCATACATAATATCCTGTGGTGAGACTTTCGATATACCTTCAGTATGGACTTGATCAAAGGTTACTCTGCTCCTAAAGGCGATAGAAGCAAGAATAGCAATCTTTGATGCAGCATCAAAACCTTCTATGTCAGCTGTGGGATCACGTTCGGCATAACCTCGCCTTTGAGCTTCTTTAAGGGCATCCTGAAAAGATTCCCCAGCTTCACTCATGCGAGTAAGAATGAAATTGGTAGTACCGTTTACAATACCCATAACCTTAAAAATTTTATTTCCAGCCAAACATTGCATAAGCGGTCTGATTATAGGGATACCACCGCCTACGCTAGCTTCAAAATAAACATCAACCTTCTTCTCCATTGCAAGTTTTAATATTTTCTCACCATGCTTGGCTATAACTTCTTTGTTAGCAGTCACCACGTGTTTGCCAGACTCAATAGCACGAATAATAAAGCCCATAGCAGGTTCCAACCCTCCGAAAACTTCAACTACTATATCAATCTTAGGATCAGAAACAATAGCCTCAAAGTCTTCAGCTATAAGCTCTTTACTGATTCCCAATGCTTCAGCTTTAGAAAAATCCTTTTCAAGAATCGTCTTCACTCTTAGACGCGCCCCAGTTTTTTCTAAAAAATCCTCTTCATGATTGGTCAAAATTTTATAAATCCCCGCCCCTACTGTACCTAAACCAAGGAGTGCTATGTTTATATTGTTTTTTTCCATCTTTCACCACCCTGTAAGTTATGATGTAATCAAACTGCAAATAAGTTAAGAATCCTCAACGCCAAGTAGAAGTTATTTATATCAAGTAAATTCTAAACACGAAATCATAAATAGTCCGTCATATCCAGTTCGGGCTGTGTCGAAGGTCCCATTATCCAGAGCTCTTCTGGTCTGAGCCTCAGGATCAAGGATCTCAGAGCCGAAGGTCTGATTTTGAATTACGAATTTAGAATTTGTTTTGCGTCTAGCTCAAATGATTATATGAACAGGAATATTTTGTTCCTCATAGTCATATTATATATGGTTTTTTCGTTCTCGTTTGTAGCCTATAAATACCAAACCTTGTTTTATTTCAGATTAGGTATTTTTATACAAAAGATACTCTCTGCTGTCCACGGAATTATTGTAGCTACCAATATATTTCTTTTCTTCGCTATCACTTATGTGGATATTAATACTCTCTCCATTCCTCTGTTTTTTAGAGCTATTGGCTTCCTGCTTTTTGCGTTCGGCTCCTATCTACTGGTCTGGGCTGCCCTTTTGCTTAGGGTATCCTTAATCCATCCTGGTCAGAAGGATACATTAATTACCTCAGGGCCTTTTCAATGGTCACGGCATCCCATGTACGTCGGAGGAATTCTGGGCGCATTTGGTATCAGCTTCCTTTACGCATCGCTATTTGCTTTAATCTATTCAATGCTCCAAATTATCGTACTCTACTCCCTCGCCGTAACAGAGGAACTAGATCTCAAACACAGATTTGGTCAAGCATACGAAGACTATGCCAGAAAGACGCCTCGCCTCTTACCTGCCCCAAGAATCTTCAAGCGCAAATAGATAGTTAATGACCAATGACCAAATTCTAATAACGAAAGAATAACCAAATGGCGCTGCAAAATGCAAAAGTAAAAATGCAAAATGACAAATCAAAGTCTAAAAAGACTTGAAACGCTTCGTAGCTGGATTCCCTTAATTTTGATTTTTGCACTGTCATTTTGATTTTTGCACTTTAATTTTTACATTACTTGTGAGGCATTCGTCATTAGACATCAGTCATTGACCCACAGTCCCTACTTCCTATTCAAGTGGCTCATCCAACTCTATCAAATCTTCGTACGACTCTCTTCGGATAATAATTTTAGCACTTCCGTCCTTCACCATCACCACAGCCGGGCGAGGTTGCCTATTGTAATTGCTAGCCATCGAGTAACCATATGCTCCTGTCGCCGGAGTTACCAGAATGTCCCCTATTTCCGGACGGGGAAGCAAAACATCCTTTACCAGAATATCACCTGACTCACAGTGCTTACCGGCAATAGTTACCTTGTAAGTATTATCCTCCTGTCCCTTATTAGCAATGAGTGCTTCATAAACAGCATCGTAAAGCATAGGCCTTATGTTGTCTGACATCCCTCCATCCACAGAGATATAAGTACGCACTCCTGGTATCTCTTTAATCGTTCCTATAGTATACGCAGTTATACCTGCGTTTCCCACGATTGATCGTCCAGGCTCAACTAGCACCTTAGGCATTGCTAACCCTAACGCTGCTGCCTCTTTCTTAATATTGCCAACGATAGCTTTTGCAAACTCCTCAATAGTAGAAGGCTCGTCTTTAGCCTCGTATTTAATCCCAAGTCCCCCTCCAGCATTTAACTCGCCTACTTCGAAACCCGTTTCTTTTTTAACCTCAGCAATAAAATTCATGATAAGTTCAATAGCTCTAGCATAGGAATGAAGAGCAAATATTTGCGAACCTATGTGAACATGAAGACCACTGAGTCTTAATGCCGACAACCCCAGGGCTTTCTTTATAGCCTTAAGGGCTCTTCCTTCAGCAAGTCCAAAGCCAAACTTTGAATCTATCTGGCCGGTTTGAATGTAGCTATGAGTGGAAGGCTTTATTCCAGGAGTTACTCTTAGATATATATCTACAGATTTTTTCTGTTCTTCTGCTAATTGCTGAAGAAGATCAAGTTCATTATCGCTATCTACAACAATGCACCCCACGTTATTCTCTAAAGCCATGGTTAGCTCATCGGTGGTTTTGTTATTTCCATGAAGGTAGATCTTTTCTGGAGGAAAACCTGCCTTAAGTGCAGTATACAGCTCCCCACCCGAGCTTACATCCAAAGAGAGCTCTTCCTGCATAATAAGCTGGCAGAAGGCCACACATATGAAAGCTTTACTTGCATAGACTATTTTACAATCGGGGGCAAGCTCTTTAAAGGCCTGGAGATAAGTGCGACACTGACGTCTTACTGTCTCCTCATCCAAAATAAAAAGTGGTGTACCATATTGTGAGGAAAGTTTAACCACATCACACCCACCGACTTCCAGATGACCTTTTTGATTATATCGAGCAGTAACCGGTAGTACCAAATACACCCTCTGTTTCAAGGAAATTTTTACATGATTTCTTTGTGAAAAAAACTAACATACTGTAAAAAATTAGTCAAAATTATAAAATTTATGATTTATCAACTACCGCAGGTGGAATAGTAATAAATGTTTAGAGTAGTTCCTGATTTTTAGTGCGCGGCCAATTAAGTAGAGTCTATTCTTTCCCTTTCACATAAACCGTTCTTACTGGGAAGGGTATCTCAATTCCTTCAGCTTCAAACCGCTTATGTAATCTTTTTATAAATTCATGCTTGATGAGATACTGATCAACAAATTCGTTCGCGCGCATAATCACCGTAAAATCAATGCTGAAATCACCAAAGTTATTATAACGAATAAATGGTTCAAATTCAGGAATGCCCCCTTGGACTTCTCTCATTACTTCATTTGCCACATCGATAGTAACCTTCTCAACTTTCTCAAGATCACTATCATAGCTTACGCCAACCGGAACAAGTACTGCCAATTCCCTTTCCGGCTGGTAATAGTTTACAACAATCGTAGATGCCAGCTTGGAATTGGGAACAACTATCATATTATTGGGGAGCGCTCTGATCACTGTATTTCTCCAGGTTATGTCTTCAACATAACCCTCTTCACCGCTTTCAAGCTTTACATAGTCTCCCGGCTTGAGCTGTCTTGAAGCGATAATTTGAACGCCGGAAAAAAGATTGGAAAGGGTCTCCTGAAGAGCGAGGGCTACCGCAAGCCCACCAACTCCTAATGCCGTAAGTATAGGAGTAATAGAGATGCCAAGTGATTGGAGTATAACCAGTATGCCTATAATGAAAATTATAACTCTTGTCAGGTTTTCAAATATTGTTGTTGAGGGCATAACTCCCTCTACCCTCTCCGCATAAAGATCAACAAAACCAACTGAAACCTTAGCCAGCACAATAGTCACCGAGAGAATAAGGGTAACTAGCAAAACCTTATGAACTACTGTTAAAAGAACTGGGTGAATAGGAAAAGTCTGGACGGCTCCATAAACGCCTCCAACAACAAACCAGAGGAAGGTCATACCTCGGATGGCTGTTATAATAATAATGTCTCCTTCCCATTTCGTCCTTTCAACTATCCTCCGGAGCCTAGTAAGGATAAGTTTTTCAAAGATTATTCCGAAGATAATTCCACCCGCAATGAAGGCTAAGGGTAAAAGCCATCGTGATATCTGCTGATAATCATTCATCATAGAAGCTCCTCAATTACATTTGCACAGTAGGGAACTGTCTTCTAATGATTGGAGATTTAAAATCTCAGGTACAATACTGGTATTCTTCATCTCAAAGATATTACCTTCCGAGCTATAGATCATTCACATTTAACAGTTCGCCGCTTGCAGAAAAAGAGTTAAAACGAAAAGATATGAACCGCCTTTAAGTTTGCCGGGGCCAGGAAAAAACGATTAATAAAAAACTGGCAAGCAGTGCCATGGCTGCGCCGTAGTAAAAAGTAGCAGCAGGACCATAAACATCCCAAAGCAGCCCGCCGGCAAAAGAGGCAGGTAATGCAGCCAGGCCAATGCTGAAATTGAAGGTCCCCATAGCGGTTCCTCTTAATTCAGCAGGGACGAGGTCCGCTACGAGCGCTCGCTGTACCCCCTCTGTAAGCGCATAGTAAACTCCATATAGTACAAAGAGAACCCAGGCAGTTAAAGGATGTTTGGCAATCGCAAAACCAAAATAGATAAGAGCAAAAACCAGAAAGCCTGCCAGAATAACCTTGCGCCGCCCGATTCTATCTGATATAACTCCCGCTGGTGTCGCAAGGATTGCGTAAATAATATTGAACATGAAATAGAGAAGAATAACCGAACCGATTGCTAATCCTAAATTCTGAGCCCTCAAGATAAGAAAAGCATCGCTTGAATTGCCCAGCATAAAAACAGCAGAAATAATTGTGAAGATAATAAAAGGCCACCCAAGAGCTCCGAAGCTTATGCGCGGTCTTTTAGTGGACCCTTCTAAAGCTTTCGGGAAACTCTCTCTGAGAAAGAAACCTAAAATAAATACAGCCAAAACACCAGGAATGACGGTAAGCCAAAAGACTAAGCGAAAATTGTTTTTAGAAAGAGACATTATATAGAAAGCGAGTAGGGGACCAACTGCCGCACCTACCGTATCCATAGCCCTATGAAAACCAAAGGCTCTTCCTCTATGATTTCCGTCTGTTACGTCTCCAATTAAAGCATCTCTTGGTGCAGTTCTTACTCCCTTTCCTAAACGGTCGAAAAATCTGATTAGAAGCACCTGAGGCCAGGAGCCCGCAAAACCGAGTAATGGCTTAATAGTATTAGAGAGTCCGTACCCTATAAAAATAAGGGGTTTACGCTTGCCGGTGCGATCCGACCACCAGCCTGAAAGGACTTTAAATATACTGGGGGTACTCTCTGCCACACTTTCAATCAGCCCGATAAGAGCTTTGGGAGTATTAAGCACATTAGCAAGGAAGAGAGGTAAAATAGGATAAATCATTTCGCTGGAGATATCGGTAAGCAAGCTTGCGATACCGGCAATTAGCACATTTGTGGAGACACCAAGGCGTACTCTTTCAATCACTTTTTCCTGTGACTTCATTTGCTCACCTTTCTGCAAAAGCTTTTTTGAATAATCCGTCCTGCCTCGCTTTAGTAAAGAGCAATTTCCCTTTGTCTCCTTTAGAAAAGGTAATCTCTCTAACTACCTCTGGAAACGGGCTAATCCCCCTATAATTCCCCTTTAGGAAAGGGGATATATATGTTTGTTCCCCTCTTTTTTAAAGAGGGGTTAGGGGAGATTATGCTTCACAAAAGAGGAGCAGAGGAGATAGCGAGAACTCAATCTAGACGTTTCTTTTTGGATTTCTACTTTCGCCTTTTGAGCTTTTCTTCTCTTCCACCTCGATTCTCAATGCGGCAGACCAGGCTGTCTTCACAAGCTTCACATTCAAACTGAATTGTAGTATGGCTAATACGGTAGTGGTCCCGAAGCAACTCATTTATTTCAGAAAGAATTTCATCACTATGGCTCGTAAGAATGTCATCAATTAACACGTGCCCGCTTAGAGCATGCAGTCCTGAGGTTATCGTCCAGAGATGGATATCATGTACATCCTTAATCCCTTTAATATTCCTTATCTCATCTATAAGCTTTCTCATATTAATATCTCTGGGAACTGCCTCCAGGAGAATGTGCACTGACTCCATAATCACCTGCCAGGCACCTCGAATAATTACAACACCGATAAGCAAACTGATAAGGGGATCAGCCAGATACCATCCAGTAAAAAGAATAATAAGACCTGCTGCAATGACCCCCACAGAGGAAAGAGCATCCCCTAACATATGAAAAAGAGCGCTTTTAATATTCAAGCTTTCCCGGCCGGAACGGGAAAGAATAATTGCGCCTACTATATTCACCAGTAAACCAATAGTGGCAACCACCAGCATAGGTACCGACTTTACTACCGGGGGCTCAAAAAATCGACTGTACGCTTCGTAGAAAATATAGAAAGCAACACCGGCTAGTATCACACTATTAAGCAAAGCGGCAAGAATTTCTATCCTGTAGAACCCATATGTTTTAGTGGCAGTTGCCGGTCGAGTAGCAAAGCTGAGTGCAAAAAGACTCAAGCCCAGAGCCAGTGAATCAGTCAACATATGGCCGGCATCACTCAAAAGGGCAAGGCTGTTGGTAATAATGCCTCCGATGACCTCAGCTATCATCATCAAGGTAGTTATAGAGATGGCTATGGCCAGACCTTTCCTGCTGCTATATGAGAAATTTCCGCCTCTTTCGTGAGTATGACGACTCATTATCTTTTCTTTGTTTCTGCCCATCCTTTTTCTCTCCCTAAGTGGAGGGAATTTGAGGATGAAATCGGTAAAATAAGTAGAAATATCATTTTATATCATACCCAAATTATTCTCGATTTTCCTTTCCTGCACCAAGCTGATCAATTAGGGAGATAAAAACGTCCTCAAGAGAGGGATCAACCCGCTCGACATCATATACCGAAATAGCATGGGAAGTGAGCTCCCCAGAAACCAGAGATATTGCGTGTTCCGGTTCAATCCTTGTTACAACGTGTAACGAATTTCCATGAATTATAACCTCATCCAGCTCAACAATCTTATTTAATGCCTCAAAGGCCTTATCAAGATCTGAAGGAATGACCTCAAGAACAGTTGCAGGCATTTTCTCCGTCTTTATCTCAGCCGGAGTTCCCAGTGCAATAATTTTTCCCTCATAAATAAAGCCGAGTCTATAACAATGCTCAGCTTCGTCCATATAATGGGTAGTAATAAATAGAGTCGTTCCCTCTTCAGCCATATTATAGAGTAGATCCCAGAAATCACGGCGTGCTAAGGGGTCAACGCCCCCTGTAGGTTCATCCAAAAAGACCATCTCGGGTTGATGAATAATAGAACAGCCGAGAGCAAGGCGCTGTTTCCAACCAACAGAGAGATTAGCTGCGAGCTCTCTTTCTCTACCAACCAGATCAGCCATTTTAAACACAAAGCGTTTCCGCTCCTTAATTCTTGACCGCGGGACATTATAAACCCCAGCATAGAATTCCAGGTTCTCCTCTACAGTCAGATCTTCGTAAAGGCTGAACCGCTGAGACATATACCCAATTCGCTTCTTTATTTCCTCAGAGGCTTGTATAACGTCATAGCCGATAACTCTAGCAGCACCTGCGGTAGGATTAATAATGCCGCAGAGCATTCTGATGGTGGTTGACTTTCCAGATCCGTTTGGACCGAGAAAGCCAAAGATTTCACCCCGCCTTATTTTAAAACTAACCCTGTCCACAGCAGTAAAATCACCAAACTTTTTGGTTAGCCCTTCTGCTACTACTGAATAATCCATCTTTCTTCCTTGAGCAAACTAGTTAAGAGAATGACTAGTGGAATTATCAAACACGAAATCCTAATATCCAAATTCTAAACAAACCCAAAATTCCTGCCTCCCGGCAGGCAAATGACCTAAATTTAAAACATTCTGTTTTGAATTTTGAATTTCGAACATTCGATACCGTTTAATGATTAGAATTCCCAGATTGGGGTTTGCACCCAGACATTCCGGATTAGACATTTTTTAGTCATTGGGATTTCGACATTCATCATTAATCAAGCCTCTCTATTATCTTAATCAGCAAGCTTCTTTTGGAACCTTAATACGCTTAAGACAAAGATAATTAAACCCAGACCAGCCATAATCAATGCCTGGTCCCAGAGGATGGCAAGCCCCACACCTTTCAAAAAAATACCTCTAATGATCACCAGAAAATATCTCAAGGGAATTACGTAAGTAATATACTGTAGAACTCTTGGCATATTTTCAATGGGAAATATAAATCCGGAGAGCAGAAATGCGGGCAGAAGAAAGAAGAAAGAGGTAAGCATCGCCTGTTGCTGTGTATGCGATACGGTGGAAATAAAAAGACCGAGTCCTAATGTGTTGAAGATAAAAACGGCACACATTATTAACAACAAACCTACATCACCTCTCAAAGGAACCTGAAACCAAAGTTTTCCTACAAGAATTATTAGAACAACCTCCACAAAGCCAACAACTACAAAAGGAATGGTTTTCCCTAGTATCAGTTCCCAGCGCATAATAGGTGTTACAATAAGCTGCTCAAGCGTTCCCCTCTCCTTTTCGCGGACAATAGCTACCGAGGTAAGTATCATAGTGGTTATCATTAGGATAACACTGATAAGCCCGGGAACCATATAGTTGACACTCTTCAGTTCAGCGTTATACCAGACCCGCTGTCGCAGATCGAGCGAGCTTACGTTTCCTTTTCCCTGCAGGGCCAGCCTCTTCACAATAATCCTAGCCGATTTAGCTTGAACAATCCGAGAGGCGTAGTTCATTGCATTATTGGCAGTACTGGAATCCGATCCATCGAATATTAACTGAATGGTAGCCGTCTGTCCTTTCTTTAGATTTTTGGAGAAATCAGGAGGTATAGCTAAAACAACCGCAACACTGCCCTTATCCATTAATCTCTCCATTTCAGCAGTACTAGCGATATAGTAGTTTATGTCAAAAAATCCAGCATTGCTAAAACTCTTAATCAGATCTCTGCTTGCTGAACTTCGATCCTGGTCGTGGACAGCCGTAGATAGATGTTTTACGTCCGTAGAAACAACGTATCCGAACAATACTAGCTGTACAAGGGGCACTACAAAGATGAGAGGCAGAAGTCTACGGTCACGAAATAATTGTATGAATTCTTTCTTAAGAAGATATGTTAACCTGCTCAATTTTCCTACTCCAGCCGCTTATGAAAACGTAAAGAGCTCACGACAATCAAAACAAAGGCAAAAATACCCAGGGCAAGAGCCTGTGTCCATATTAAAGAAAAGCCAACACCCTTAAGAAAGATGGCGCGAACAATTATTAAGAAATACTTTGCGGGTACCACATAGGTTACAAATTGAATAATTTTGGGCATGCTAGCGATAGGGAAAACAAAGCCGGAGAGCATAAATGAGGGTAGCATGGTAGCCATCCACACCATCATCATTGCTACCTGCATGGAAGTAGCAAGGGTAGAAAATAGCAGACCGATGCTTACGGTACACAACATATAAAGTACCGTCATAGCAGACAAAAGGAATATGCTTCCCCTTAAAGGTACGTGAAACCATACAGTACCCACTACAGAAATTAGGATAGCATCGAGTCCAGCTACTATCAGATAGGGAGTTATCTTACCTAACATCAACTCAAAAGTTTTTACCGGCGACACTATTATTTGCTCAATAGTTCCCTTTTCTTTTTCCTCTACAATAGCAACCGCGGTAAGTACTGCTGGAATCATCATTAACATTAGAGCTATGATGCCCGGCACAATAAAGTTGGCACTCCTGAGCTCAGGGTTATACCAAACACGCTGTCTCGCATCAATAGGTTCAAGTCCTTGTAAGAACACACCTTGACGTTTCAGAGCCTGAAGAGTAATTTTACGGGAATAGAGCTGAAGAATAACAGCAGAATAACCAAGAGCAACTCTTCCCAGAGTAGGATCTGATCCGTCGATTAAAACCTGTACAGAAACGTCCCCCCCAGTCTCCATATCCCGGGCAAAATTCTTGGGAATAACCAAAACTGTTTTAGCGTGACCCCCGTCTAAAGACCGAGTGATCTTCTGCCTATCGTTAAGATATAAACTCAGATCAAAATTTTTAGCTGATCTAAATCTATCAATAAGATCACGGCTCTTTGAGCTTTTGTCCAAATCATAGACAGCCATAGGTATATGCTTTATGTCAAAAGTTAAAGCATATCCATAGAGAACTAATTGAAGAACTGGCATTACCAGAATAATTCCTAAAGTTCGAGGTTCACGAATTATATGCAAGAATTCTTTCCAGATAATAGTGCCAATTCTGGTTTGGTTTCCCTGGCCAAACATTTAAGCAGATTTTCCTTTTCTTGATTTCATCAGATGAACAAAGACATTTTCCATAGAAGGTTTGATTTTTCTTATAGCTTTGATTTCAATCCCAACAGATTTCAATCCCGCCATTAGTAAATTTTTAGCGCGCTCCGAATCCTGCACAGTAACCTGAATAAACTCACCGTATTCCTCTGCTTCTCGAACCCACTCCTGGTTCTTGAGCCATTCCCCTGCTCGCCTTAAGGGTTTCGCACTTATTGCAAAAATTTCTCCAGGCAGTTTATCTTTTATTTCTTGAGGAGTCCCGGTAAGGATTATCTCCCCTTGATCCATAAATGCAACTGAGGTACACTTTTCAGCTTCATCCATATAAGGAGTGGTCATAAAAATAGTAACCCCTCGAGCATGCAATCGAGAGAGAATACCCCACAAATCTCTCCTCGAAAGCGGATCAACTCCTGTAGTAGGTTCATCAAGAAAGAGAACCTCAGGCTCATGGATAAGGGTGCAGGCAAGTGCAAGTTTCTGTTTCATTCCTCCAGAAAGGTGTTCAGCACGTCGATTCTTGAACTCGGTAAGTCTGCTGAAATGAAGGAGTTCGGGAATTTTGCTTACCCGCATCCTCTCCGGTACTTGATAGATACCTGCAGAAAAGTTAAGGTTCTCCAACACGGTAAGGTCTAAGTAGAGATTAAAGCGCTGGGACATATAACCGATGAGCGTCCGTACAAGCTCAGGTTGATTTATAACATCATATCCACCGACAGCAGCACTTCCGCTAGTAGGAAATAGTATGGTAGATAGAATCCGGATTGTAGTACTCTTTCCTGCTCCATCTGGACCCACCAAAGCAAATACTTCGCCTTTCTTCACCTTCAAATTAAGAGCATTAACCGCAAGAATGTGGGCAAATTGCTTGGTTAGGTTTTTAGTTTCTATAGCGAATTCATTCATAACAATTTACGATACACGATACATGATTGACAATGTACAAATACTAAATCCTAAACAAATTCAAAATCCAAATTTCAAAGAGCAAAACTGTTTTAAATTTGAATTTTGATATTTTACATTGTTTAGTATTTAGGATTTCTAGTTTGGAATTTCAAATCATCCTGTATCTGTATCATGTATCGTAGATCATGAATCATGTATCTTCTTTGGTTCTCCTTCACTCTTTATTCGATTGTAATCTCTGCGTCTGCAGGCATGCCGGGTTTTAAAACATGATCCTTATTAGTGAGTGATATCTTAACTGCATACACTGTAGTTACTCGATCTTCCTTGGTCTGAACTGTACTGGGCGTAAACTCAGCTTCTGAGGCAATATACGAGACTCTTCCTGGAAAAGTACGATCAGGGTAAGAGTCTACTTTGACTCTTACTTTCTGGTCAAGTTTTACTCTACCCAGTTCGTCTTCTTGTATATAAATTGTAAGTTTTACTTCATCAATATCCCCAACGACTACTAAAGGAACTCCAGCTGAAACAACTTCTCCAGTGTTAACGCTCAAGGTTAAAATGACCCCTTTAATAGGCGATTTTACAATTGAATAGGACGTCCTTTCCCTGGCAGTTCTTAAGGCAATCTCTGCTTGGTCAACCAGACTTTGGGCAATATTAATGTCTTGCTTGCGAGGAGCTGCTCTTTTTAAAGCCAGCTGAGCAAGAGCCAGTTGATACTGACCGTCTGCTGCATCAACCTGATCTTGCGCCGTCTTAGCAGCTGCCTGTGCTTTATGTTCAGCCACTCTATATGCCTCAAGTGCAGCCTTATAAGCTTCCTCGGCACTTAAGAAAGCTGTGTAAGTAGTATCAGCTTTGTCCTTTGCAGCATTTACTTCGGCTTCTTGGCTGGGTGTATAATTTGGTAGATGATAGATGGGATGCTCATACTTTTTTACCTTTTCCTGCCAATCTTCAAGAGCTTCTTCTCTCTGGCTTAAAGTCCAGTCACGAGTTGCTTTGGTGTTATCTACCGTGGTCTGAGCTGCTACCAAGTCCTGCGCCGTGCTTTCCCTTACCTCATCCAGTTTTTGCCGCGCTGCATCTAGAGTTATCTTGACATTGTCTGCGTTAACCTGAGCAATCTTGATTTCCTTAGCTGTTGCTCCGGATTTAGCTTTGGAGAAGTTTGCTTTAGCCGAGTCTAAACTAGCTTCGGCTTGACTGACACCGTCCTGATAAAGGGTATCATCTATCTTTAAAAGCACCTGGTCTTTTTCAACTTTATCGCCCTCCGCTGCTAAAACATTCTTAATCATCCCGCCTATCTGAGCGCTCACGTTGACCTCAGTTGCTTCAATAGTCCCAGATGCAGAAACAACATCATCATTCTTATTCTTCAGATTTTCATAGTAGGACCATGAAATGTACGTACCTACTAGCAAAACTATAGCAATTAAACCAGCAATAATACGCTTATTCATAGAATTATTGAACTATTCTTCCCTGCTGACTGTTAGGTAGCTTTATATGTTTGGCCGTTTAGCTCCTTTAAAAATATTCAATCCTGTTAGTCTAGCTTAGGATATATTTGGAGTTTCTTGACCTGCTTCCAAGCTTCTTTCTTCTCCCTGAGATGATCTTAGATAGGTGATGCCTCCCATCATGTCAGTTATGAGCTGCTGGTATTCATTTATAGCGTTCTGAATGGTTGTCAAAGGACGTATTATCTTATTCTCCAAAATAGTTCTCATATCTACAAGCTTCCTCTCCATCTCCAGAAGGTAGGCTTCAAGTTGTTCTACTTCCAGACTTCGAGCATATTGCAGATGGAGACTGTAAAAAGTAAGCAAATACGGAATAACCATACTGTAAGAGATCAAAATAACGTGTCTTTTATACGCATCCAGGTGAGCCCGCTGGCAGATATTGAAAGCAGAATCGGGTATAGCCGCAACCGCCCAGGGAAGCGTCGCAGCAGGGTCTATATACTGGTTTATCTCCTTTATTCTTGCAACAACCTCATTTTCAATTTTTCTAGCAATATCCTGCCTCTTCTTCAGCTCCTCTTCCTGACCCAATTCTTCTAAGAGGCTGGTAGCAGTCCATTTGCAATCTATCGGCAACCTTTTACCGTTGGGCACAATAAGGCCAAATTCAACAACTTTTCCTTTGACCTGAAAGTTATAGTCCATCATCTCACTAGGAAAAACTTTAAGAGCTTCACGTACAAGATTTTCTCCACCTTTTCCTTTGCTGTAAGTGCCTGCAAGAACCCGTTCCAATCTCGCTAATGAGTTTCGATTTGCCTCATCTAGCTGCTGGCGCGATTGGGCCGTTGCTCTTAAGGAACCGAGTACTTCAAATGTCTCATCAAGACGTCTCCTAACTTCTCCCTGTCCTTGAGAAGTAAATTCCAACTTGTTCTTCAAATCTTGGAGCGTAAGTCCGTGTTTCTCAAATCTCTCAATAAGCCCTATCTGGGCTGTTTTTAAATCCTGGGCTAATTCACTCTGCGCATTCGTTAACATCTGCAAGCTGTTCTTGAAAGCTTCGAGTTGCATCTCCCCACCCGAATATTCGGCTGTTTTTCGGGGGAAAAATAAACGAATCAGTACGATAAAAATCAAAACAAACAAAATGCCTAGAAAAATGAAGATGATTTGTTGATTATCCATATCTTTTCACTCTCAAATTGTTCCCCGCTCACGGTCAACAGTCCGCAGCGTACATTCCAGTTCTAACTGTCCAATTTTATCGAATTGCCCAATTGCTTTACTATCCTATTATCGTCCCTTTTCATTTTGAGCTTTTACCAAGCTTTTTAGAAGCTTCAAATTCTTTACATCCTCACTCGCATCCATGCCTGGTGTCTCCAGAATAAAGGGAAGATCTCTGAGTTTGGGGTCATTTATAAGAATTCTAAAACCTTCTATCCCAATCATTCCTTTTCCTACCGATTCATGCCGATCAATGCGAGACCCGAGACTCCCTTTAGAATCATTGGCGTGTATCAGCTTTAGCCTTCCTAAGCCTATAGCTCGATTAAAGGCATTGAGCACTTCAGTTAATCCATCTTCATTTGACATATCATATCCAGCTGCAAAGGCATGGCATGTGTCAATGCATACACCGAGATTGGGATGATTCCCAGCAATAGCTAGAATATCACCTATCTGCTCAAAAGAATATCCTACAGAAAATCCGCTTCCTGCCGAATTTTCAAGAAGTAGAGTAGTGCCATCATCAATATCCGGCAAGGCCTCAGTAATTGCCTGAGCTACTCTCTCTCCACCCCAACCTTCACCTCGTCCAGCATGACTTCCCAGATGAGTTACAAGATAGTCACTTCCAATCTGCTGGCAACGCTTAAGTGCTTCAATTAGCTTTCTTGTTGACAACTTCCACAATCTACTATCAGGAGTCGCTAAGTTAATCAAGTAAGGCGTGTGGGCTGCAAGGGGTCTTAATCCATATTGACTGCGCACTGCCTTAAATTTCTTTATCTCCTCATCTGAAAAATCCCGGGACTTCCAACTGCGAGGATTTCCAGTAAAGATTTGAAATGTCTGGCAACCGCGTTTTGCTGCTCTTTCGGCCGCTTTAGATAGACCTCCTGCTATAGATACATGAACACCAAGCCTCATAATTTTTGTTTGCCTTACAATCCATCACATTTTCTCCGGCGCTGCTACACCCATCAACTTTAAGAGATTCTCCAAGACTACTTTAGTGGCTTTTACTAGAGCCAATCGTTGTTTAGATAACGCCAAATCTCCACTGATAACTCGACACTTGGTATAAAAGACATGGAACAGTGCCGCTAGGTCCTGCCCGTATCGAGTTAGATGATGGGGAGCCCTTTGTAAACCACACCTTTGTACTATATCTTCAAACTCCAAAAGCTTACGTATTAGATCGAATTCTGATTCTTCCACCAGTAAGTCGCATCTTGGAATCTTTCCCTGCTCTATTTCACCTAGAAACTTAAGAAAACTGGCATTCTGTTCTTCAGCATAACGTAAAATACTGCAAATACGAGCGTGGGCATACTGAACATAATAGACGGGATTCTCTGAGGACTGTTCTTTAGCCAGTTCTATATCGAAATCCAAAGGATTATTGGTATCGCTCATTAAAAAGAGAAAACGGACCGCGTCTTTTCCTACTTCAGAAAGAAGCTCCTCTAATGTAACCATTTCCCCTTTTCTCTTTGACATTTTCACCTGTTCTCCTGATCTGAGCAGATTAACTAGCTGCCCAATAATTATCTCAACACTACTTTCTCGATATCCCAGTGCGCTTATTGCTGCTTTTATCCTGGGAACATAACCATGGTGATCGGCCCCCCAAATATTGATAATCTGCACAAAATTCCGTGAAATCTTGTTCTTATGGTAGGCAACATCCGCAGCAAAGTAGGTAGGCTCGCCGCTCTCCCGGATCAGAACCCTGTCTTTATCGTCACCGAATTCAGAAGTCTTTAACCATAACGCTCCATCCCTTTTATATACCAGTCCTCTACTATCCAATTCTTCAATCGCTTCCTTAATTGCTCCCGTATGATGTAAGCTGCTTTCGCTGAACCAAACGTCAAAGCTTACTCCCATTGAGAGCAGCGTCTTTCGCATATGTTCTAAAACCTGTTGATATGCTCTTTCTTTAAAAAGATTCTCTCTTTCTTCTGAAGACAAATTTAGATATTTATCACCATCTGTCTCTATTATCTCTTGCGCTATCTCCTTAATATACTCACCCATATAGCCTTCGGATGGAAAAGCAACCTTTTCCCCTAGAAGTTCGCAATACCTTGCTGCAACTGACTTTCCAAAAATATTCATTTGGGTTCCGTAGTCATTAATATAAAATTCCCGAGTTACCTTATAGCCTAAGGTTTCCAGGAGGTTAGCCAGTGTATCACCTACAGCTGCCCAGCGACCGTGACCTATATGCATTGGCCCTACCGGGTTAGCACTCACAAATTCTACCTGAACCTTAGCTCCTTCTCCCAGGTTGCTCCTGCCGAAACTGCTCTTTCTGATTAAAATATCGCTAAGCCCCTCATATAACCATTTTGCACTGAGAAAAAAATTTATAAAACCCGCTCCAGCTACTTCGACTTTCTGCAGATAGTGCTGCTTATCATTCAGATGAGCTACTATACTCTCTGCAATTTTTCTTGGCGGTTGCCCAAGTTGACCTGCTAAAACCAAAGCGATATTGCTAGCCCAGTCGCCATGAGTCTTCTCGCGGGGTCTCTCTATTTCGAACTTGGGTATGCTCTTAAGCCTGAACTCACCAGATTCCCTAAGCACCTCGATGCTTTTTTCAATTAGGGAAGCAATTTTACCACTTATCATGGGCATTGGCCTTATTCAAAATTAATTATTCCTTCTTTTATCAATCTTCGCAGAACCAAAAGCAATGGATAACCAAATACAAAAACGGCTGTCGCTTCACCCACGCCTACAGACGCAACTGAAACCAAATAAGGTATCCTGACAATAGGCGCCAGATAAAGGGAGACACCAAAAGCATTTACCACTACTGGACTGAGTAGGGCAAGAAACGTTCTCCGCCTTAGGAAATAGGTACCTGCCGCCGCTATTAAAGTAAGAGTAGAACCAAGAATCATATCAATGGGTCCCAAAGGGCTTGGGATGTTAGCAATAAAAGCTCCGATGAAGAGAGCGGGGATGGCAATAGGAGTTATAATGGGTAATATTGTAAGCGCTTCGCTTACCCTTACTTGAAATTGGAGATAACTAAGTGGATGAAGCAAGTATGTAATTGTTACATAGAGAGCAGCTATTAGTGCACCATAGGATATTTGTTTTAGCAATGCTTGTTCCTCATCGGCTTAGTTAAACCCTTAATTTATTCTTTAAGCCCGGGTAAGGCTCATTTGCCCAAAAAGATTATGTACCAGAAAAGAAACCGACTACATTCCTTCGCTGCATGCGAGCCAGGCCTAAAACTAACTTCAAACCATATCATATCTTTAGCGAAGCCGCACAGGCTTCTCTTCCAAAACTAGCTCTGCTGTGCGCTTCTCTTTACCTCTGAAAAACACAACCTTTATCCTATCACCAACTTTCTTGTTTCTGATTGCGGCAATCAAGTCCTCTATAGAATCAATCTTTTTCCCATCAAATTCAACAACAATATCACCCTGTTTCAAACCTGCTTTGGAAGACGGGCTTTCCTGCACAACATCGGTGATCATCGCTCCCTTTTGTATTGTAAGTCCAAAGCGCTCAGCAATATCTTTATCCACCGTCTGCCCTAAAATACCCATATATGGATGGCTGGCTTTTCCTTCTGCTATGAGCTGATCAGCAATGTTGCGGGCAAGGTCTACAGGAATAGCAAAACCTACTCCCTGTGAGCCTCCTACGGTAGATATAATCAATGAGTTTATGCCTACCACCTGACCGAACCCATTAGCAAGTGCTCCGCCACTGTTTCCGGGATTAATAGCTGCATCAGTCTGGACGAGGTCCGTATAGGTTCTCCCTGTTTCACTGTCAGTTACATTTCGATGAAGTGCACTGATTACTCCCGAGGTGAGCGTGAACTCAAAACCAAAGGGAGCGCCAATTGCCACAGCGAGCTCTCCTACCTCCATATCTTTAGTTGAACCAAGTTCTGCAGCAGGAAGTCCCTTTTTATTGACCTTAACTACAGCTATATCGGTTTCTACGTCCGTCCCCACTACTCGGCCTTTAAGGTCTTCTCCACTTGCTAAGGTAACTATTATCTCTTGAGTATCCCTAACAACATGCTCATTGGTAATAATATAACCATTAGGACTATAGATTATCCCTGAACCTTCACCAGGAATTTTAAACTGCTCATGAAATATATTGGAGATCACTCCTTCTGTTTTTATAAAGACTACGGAAGGCTTTACCTTTTTCCCAACTGCTATCACCTGGGAAGACTCATGCATCTTCTCAATCTCTTCAGGAGTAATTTTCTCGCTTACCACAACCTGACGCTGAGGAGCTACGTATTCTCCTTTGACAAGTTTAATAGGATTTATACCAAAGAGATAGGGGACAAGAAAAGCTGCAATAATCCCACCAACAATTGCCCCAAGCAGTGGCAGGAATAGGTATAAAGGCCAACGAGAAGATTTTTTCTCTAAAACATCCTTCTCCAGGCCTGGTTCATCAGGTACCTGATTTAACACTATTGATCATCCTTTCATTGTTAATATGGTGAAAACAAATTTTTTTACCTGATGTGGTCTTTTAACAAGTTAGGTTAACACTTGGGCAAAAAGAGATGGAAAGGCGAAGGTAAAGCAGGGAGAAGACCGTGTCGGAGCCTCGCTATCTACCTTCCGGTTAAAGCTTTTGGTTATACGCGAGGGGAGACTCGAGCGGCGGCTAAGTTTAAATATTGCTGGATTGAGAAGGTGCCGACCG
>CAYGBL010000005.1:65982-102184 GCA_964348135.1 uncultured Actinomycetota bacterium | reverse complement strand
AGCCATAGCATGTAATCTCTGCATGCGAGGAAGATTTCCAAGCCTGGACGTCAGCACGCATCTCGTGGCATATATTACAAAAACTGGGCTGAGAAGTGATGGTAATTGTACCCAAGATTGTAAATACAAGAAGGAATTCAAGCACCAGCAAAGTAAGGAATAACTTAATTCTGCTGTCAGTGCTCATTTCTTTGAATCGTTCAATAAGCTTCATGGCTTTGCTTTACCTTTATGGTTTGTACACAGCAAAAAAAATAACAGTTCTGCATACAGTGCAGCCTTTCATATTCCCTGAAATCACATGATATTCATTTTCTAATGAAGCGAAAGCCTATAATAACCAAAATCAAAGCAATAAGGATAATAATTACAAATGTTACTATCCACAGCAGAAATAGTTGACTCACAACCATGTTACTTTCTCCATAAATTCGTCGATTTCGGGCTTAATCTGTAAAGAATGTCTTTCCATATTATGTATTTTATCACATTTGCCCTCCAAGATTTTTTCATCGGTTTATAGGCCGAAAAGCATTAGGAAAAAAATTGAGGCTTAGACTTCACGCTAAAGAGTGTAAAGGTTAAAACAGTTATAGAAACTGTTTATTACTTTCCTATACTAATGAATAGGGACTGGTTTTCAAATGCAAAGAAAGGACTATTTCACGGATAGTGGAACCGACGACTAAGAATCCTTCATAGAACCTAATTCGGTTATTACTGCTCAATCCATAGTTTAATGAAAATTTGAAATATGGGAGGGGACAAGATATATGGATTTAGATTGGATATAGGGTTAAGATTTTTCCATTCTTGTCTGGTGATAGGAAAGTATTTGCAATTCAACGGAAAGGTCTACCTGGCGTAAAGCAACACCGCTAGGAACCTCTATTTTTGCTGGTGCGAAATTCAAAATGGATTTTATACCGGCAGCAACTAACAAGTTTGCTATGCGCTGTGCTGCTGGAGCAGGTGTAGTAATTACCCCTACTTCTATATTCTTTTCTTTTACTACTTTTTCTAGTAAGTCAAGGTCTATAATTTCAAGGTCTCCGATCTTGTTTCCTATTTTTCTCATATCGTTATCAAAGATTGCAACCACCTTAAAGCCCTTCTCCTTGAAGCCTCGGTAACCCAGAAGTGCGGGACCCAGCTTACCCATACCAATTATAGCTACACTTCTATCCCGAGTTAATCCCAGAAATTTGGAAATCTGATAAAGCAAGTTTTCCACATCATATCCAACACCGCGTGTGCCAAATTCACCAAAGTAGGAAAGGTCCTTTCGAAGCTGAGCAGCATTTCCTCCTGAGAGTTCTGCCAGTTCGTATGAAGAGACTACCAGTACTCCTTTCTCTGCCAATTCTGAAAGAGAGCGAAGATAAAGAGGTAGTCTGGCTATAGTGGCCTTGGGGATCTTTTCTTTTTTCAACTAACTCCTTTCCCTCACATTATAATACTCGATTCTTGTATAAAACTGATTCGGACGCTGTTTCTATTGTTAGTGGTAAAAAATTCTCATTTTCACATAGTATAAACGCATTTATTACATTTGAAAAGATGATTAAGGTGCCGCATAGTTTCAAAGTCTCAGAGTTACAGAGGTACAGAAATTTTATTCGGAGCCTTGAGACCTGCTACTTGAATCTTATAATACTGCAATTTGAAGCAGGCAACTTGTAACTAGCAAGTTGAATCTCGTATTTTTTACTGCGGCTATGAAGCTTGAGGCTTGAGGTCACTTTATTATGGTCCTGCAAGCTGCATGAATTGCTCCAGATTTATCTTTGAGGCATTTAGCATAGCATTCGCATATTCGGGATTGTGAAATCCCTTAGAGGGTTCTGTCTTCACGAAATCGAAGTCAAAGACAGCAACATCTAAAATAGGTTTAATCTTAGATATATTCTTACCAGCTTTCTTCAAGGCTTCAAGTTTTGATTTTCCTTCTGCAATTCTTGGTTCGAGCTCTGTTAAAAGAGCAACAACTGGAGCCTGCATGGTTTGAATCTGCTTGATCGCATCAGGAACTTTCCATTCACTATGGCAGTCTATGCAGGCTTCGGGTCTAACTTGATAGAAGTGTCCTGAAATAGCCGGTTCCTGTTCGCTTACGAATTCTTTGTTAAACATATGGCAGTCTGGACATGTAACCCCGTTATTAACGTGTTTTTCAAAGATGGGTGGGTCAGGTACACCGCTTCCCTTAACTGCCGTACCAAGAAAGAGCTCTTTAGTGGGATGATGAACAGGCTCTGGCGGTACTGCACCTTCAGCATTGTGACAGTTAGTACAGATTTCTTCTCGAGACAACCTAAGCTCTCCCGTATGGGAACTGTGGCAGGTTACACAGGTTATTGCAAATTTTGCTTCTTTTAATGTCGGTTTTTCTCCTGGTGGAGCTAGAATGTAATCTGCAGAATGACAAATAAGACACTCGTCTTCAGCGAATTCGGATTTCTTAAGACCCTCCAAGGCTTTGGCGTGAGCTGAATTTTCCCACTCTACACCTGTAGGATGGTGCGTACCCTGGTGACAACCAGTACAGGTATCGGATGCCAGAGAGGCAACAGGAATATTATCGGTTGCGGGGTGTACGCTGTGTTTTAGACCGCGACCGTGACAATTTTCGCATTGCACGTTTCCCAATTCAAAAGTCTTGTCGGTACTTTCGAAACCACCTTTTTTAAAACCAACAGTATGGCATTGCAGACAGAGAGGGTTTGAATCCTGTTTGGTATCGACCAGAGTTTCTAACGCGACTGAGTGTTTCGCTTCCTCCCATTCGGACATTGGTTTAAAATGACAGCGGCTGCATGCCTTAGCGCCAACCCAGCTATCTGAAACCGCGCGAGTTAATCGGGCTTTTGGTGCCTTATGGACAAGTTGGGCATGGCAATCTGCACAGTTAATATCCTCTTTACTCAGGTGGACCTCGTAGTGCTCAACAAGTACAGAGCGCTTCTTTATGTCTTGGGTAGTTAGATGGCAGTTAAAACATATGTTGTTCGAGACGACCGTCTTAGGTTTTTGGTAGCTTCCAGTAAAGTATAAAGCAGCTCGTTTTAATCCAGCAAAATAAGCCGAGAGTACACCTAGACTCCCAGGCTTAGCATGGCAGTCAAGGCAGTCAATATTCTTAGCAGCATGGGATGAATCTTTCCACGAGGTAACGTATTCCTTCATAATGTGACAGGTTCCGCAGAACGAGGGCGTTCCCGCATAGGCATAACCAATAACTAGTAGAACAATAACAACGAATGCAATTATGCTTATAATGATTATAGTTGTTTTTCTGCTTGCCAAGGATCAACCTCCTATACTTATTAAGCCTCATAAAAAGTATTTGCTCTTATATTTTGCAGAGCATTTGAAATTCCTTTATTTTTGAGATTTCTAAATAATAATAAGGGTTCTTTTATTTAAGTTTAAGAATCTGGTTTAAGGAAGTATATAATATAAGTAAAATGGAAGGTTGTATTGAAGAAGAAATTTGAAGAGTCAAAGAGAAAGCGGGATAGCATAAGAGACTGGGAGCATATTCTTTCACACATTATATTTGCTACGATCCTTTTGCTCCTTATTCTTAGCCCTATTTTGTTTTTGCCATTTACATATGAACGTCTCAGCATTACTAGAGTTACTTTGCTCCGGATAGTAGTGTTTTTTGCATTTACTTGTTGGGCACTTAAGTTTATCTTTTATTCCCATATTAAAAGAAGCCACCTGGACTTACCGGTCTTGTTTTTTCTTTTTTCCGCTACACTTTCAACCGTCTTTTCTATCCATATTCCTGGTAGTCTTTTGGGCGAACACTATCGGTATCAGGGATTATCAACATTAATCCTATATGCTTTTCTTTACTTTCTGGTGCTTCAAGTAGGCACGGAAAGAAGAACCAATTTAATGCTAGATATTTTTGTGGTTGTAGCAACTCTTGTATCACTGTATGGTTTTGCTCAGTATTTAGGATTTGATTTTATTTCTTGGGGGAAAGAACGATGGGAAGCTAATAGGAGCTTCTCAACTTTAGGGAATCCAGTATTTTTAGGCGGCTATCTTTCTCTCGTTCTTCCTATAGCTATAAGTAGAATTTTTTTAACTAAAAAAGTTGGGCTTAAATTACTTTTTGCTGCTAGTGTTTTAATAATAACTACTACTGTTTTTACTACCTTTTCTCGTGGAGCCTGGCTGGCTGTCTTTGCTGGTATTATAGGGTTTCTTATTCTTTCTACTCAGCAGAAGAAAGTTAGAAAAGAAGTACCGATTTTGATTATTCTATTTACACTTGTTCTTTTATTTGTTTTCTTGGCTGGATCCTTTCAAATTAAGAAGAACCCCGATAATGTTACCTTCACTGAACGAATTTCGTCGCTTTCAAGGTTTAAAGAAGGAAGTTTGGGAACCCGTCTGCTTATCTGGCAGAGCGCTTTAAAAATAATTAGAGAAAAACCTTTTTTAGGATGGGGACCTGATACTTTTAGGCTCGTTTACCCTCAAGTAAGCAGTTTGCAAGAAGCGAGAGCTGAAGGTTATTTAAAGTTGAGCGACAATGCCCATAGCTATCCGCTGCAGATAGCAACTACGCAAGGGGGATTAGGTTTATGGGCTTTTTTGTTCCTAATAGTTGCTATTCTATGGACGGCACGGAATCTTGTGCATACTGACAAGGTTTATTTTTTACGAGTAAGTGGTCTTCTGCTGGGAATTTCTTCTTATTTGGTTTACCTTCTTTCTGGAATTGTTAGTGTTGAAGTTGGCGCAATTTTTTGGATTATAGTAGGTCTGCTGGCATCCAATATTTCTTCAAATAAATACACATTTGTCGTTTACGCAAAACGTAAATGGATAAACCCTTTATCTTATATAATATTTATTGTTAGTTTGGTCGTGCTTTTAATTGTTGTTTTCCTTTCTTCCTCTCTCTTTTTAGCAGACATATATTTGGCGAGGGCAAACAGATATTTCAAGCAGGGCTTGGTAGTCGAAAGTGAAGATAACTATATTAAAGCTAATAGATTTAATCCCTGGTCGGATGTATATCCAAGACATCTTGGACGTTTCTATGCTGCAGCTACGGTAGAGACCAATATTCAAGATTATTTTCATGCAGGAGTAATGGCTTATGAAGGAGCAAAGCGCAGGAATCCTAGAAGCCCGGATAATTATGGGTTTTTAGGAAGCCTGTACCTTATTGGTGGACAGGTGTTTAGCGAAGAGTATTTTAAACTTGCCGAGGAGGAGCTTGAACGAGCTATAGAGCTCTATCCCTATTGGGCAGATGTCCATAGTGACTTAGGTATTCTTTATTTCAAAACGGGGAGATATAAACGAGCTATCAAGAAGTTCAAGCTGGTTAGAGAAATACATCCCGCAGACACCAAGGCGCTTCTCTATCTGGGTAGAAGTTACCGTATCCTGGGCGAAAAGAGTAGCTCACTCAGCTATTATAATGAGCTTCTTAAAAGAGAACCTTTGAATGAAGAAGCTAGGAAGGCTGTAGGAGAGTTGATTGGAAAGTAAGAAGAGTGAAGTAAAGATAACAAAACCAGATTGTGGCTGATTCTAATGTAGGCAAAAGGGATATAGTTAATTTCGTTTCTATGTCGTGATTGTTACTCTTTTATTTAAGTGTGGTTTATTTACGTTTTATCTCGAGCAGGTTTGTACAAAAGGTTGAAAAATGTTGCCATATGGTGTGTAAATTTGATCAAGCAAGAATATCAATAGTATTGGAAGCGAATTTTCTTAAGTCTCTGCCCTGCTTCTTTAGAAAAACTTTTACTATACTTAACCAGGAGGGACAACAAGGTTTCTCCATCTAGTTGACATATAGGAACGGGCAAAACTTTAGATGAGATAGGTGTACCTACAGTTTAAAAATTGCTTATAGGCATAGTAATGATTTAAGAGCTGACCAGTGCTGTCTGTGTTTGACAGAAAGATTTTTTGGATGCTTCCGTATTTCTTTTCGGTCGTGCTAAGATGTAAATAAATCAGGAAAGAGGTTATGGTTAGTCTTTCTAAAGGAAGAAAGGAACTGGAAAATGCAGTGTCTCCCCAGCGGACTATAACTGAGATTATATATATCCTTCTCCTTTTTTTTGCAGCAGTCCTTCCCCTTATTGTTGCACCCTATATTTTTGAGGACGTGTTTGATCTTCCCAAGGTTACCTTTCTAAGACTAATAGCTTTATTTGTTGCTAGTTTGTGGCTCGTCTCGGCAGTATACGGGGGTAGAATAACCTGGACCAGAACACCTATCAATATACCATTGATTTTGTTTTTTCTAGTAGCTGTTGCCGCAACTGCTCTTTCTTTTAATGCAGCTAATAGTCTAGCTGGTACCTCATTCAAACGCCATGAAGCACTTCCAACTTGGATTGCCTACTTCATATTTTTCTTTGCTGCATGTAATTTTTTTAAAGAACCGCGCAGGATACATAACCTTGTAAAAATAGTAGTTGCTACCTCGATAATCATATCGATATATGGAATTTTTCAGCATTTTGGCTACGAACTTTTCAACTATAAGGTTGCTAATATAGACCGTTTCAGGAGCTTCGCAACGTTTGGAAACGCAGTTTTTCTAGGGGGATACTTGACACTCATTCTCCCCATTGCTTTTTCTTTAACAGTCTGGGAGGAAAATTCGAAAATAAAAGCTATTTGGTTGGGAGCAGCAACCTTGTCCTTGATCACCTTGGTTTTTACGTATACCAGAGGCGCCTGGGTGGGTGCTATTTTTGGCCTGGCTTTTTGGCTATATCTTGTCCTTATAAAAGGAACGTTTCTTAGGAACAGCCTAAAAAGATGGATTTTTTTCCTGCTTGTCTCCTTGTTTCTTATCATTGTATTGGTAGCTGCTGTAGAGAAAGTCTTTCCTATTGATATCTCACTAGGAGAGAGGGTTGTCTCTGCTTTCCAACTGAAAGGAAGTGTCGCTTCGCGTCTTTCAATCTGGAGAAGCACGATTCACGAGATTTCCGTACGACCTTTGTTGGGATGGGGACCAGAAACACAGAGATTAGTTTCGCCGAAATTTAGAGAAGAGTTTTTTGTTGAGCTGGAAGGCGCAAACAAAATTCCTGATCGTCCTCATAACCAATTGCTAAATATTGCATACTCCTTTGGTCTTTTTGGAGTTTTTTGTTATATTTGGTTGCTTATTTCTTATTTTAGTTATTCGCTTCTGCGGTCTAAACAGATAAAACAGAGAGACTATCTGGTTTTCATTGGAATTCTAGCTGGTTCTCTTGGCTACATTATTCAGGAGCAGTTTGCTTTCAGTGTTGTAGGAGTGACACCTTTTTTCTGGCTTTTAATGGGAGCAAATCTTTCTTTTCTTCTAAAAAACGATAAATCGCGAAGCTATATTATAAGAATGCGCAGCTGGTTGCGCATCCTATCCATTGTTGTTGTTGTTCTATCCTTTCTAGTAGGTGTTTTCTTTATATTCAGGTTTCTTATTGCAGACTTTTATTATTATAAAGGCATTAAGACTAGCCAGAAGGGGGATACAATGCGTGCGACCCTGTACTTCAACCAGGCTGCCATCTACAATTCTTATGAGGCCAAGTACATATTTGCCTATGGAGAAGGAGCAAAAAGTGTTGCTCTGGGGACTGGGAACCTTACGTGGCTTGATACATCTGTCTCTTTATATCAGAGATCCTTAGCGTATTCTCAGTATGACTATGATCTTTTATTTGGGCTGGGTAATGCTTATTTTGTAAAGGCCTTTATGCAGGGGACAAAGGATTATACTCAAGCTAGAGAGGCTTATTCGAAGGCGGTAGAATATGAACCATATTTTGCGGAAGCTTATGCTTGGTTAGGTAGAAGCTATTTAGCAGAGGGAAAGCTTGAGCTGGCACTTAAAAATCTTAACAGAGCGAACGAGCTTTCTCCTCAAAATATTGCTGCTCTCGATGCTTTAGCAAGAATATACGAGAGGGAAGGAGACACTTCGCGTGCTCTTAGTTATTTTCGAAAAATTTTAGATACCAATCCCAACTATCAGCCGGCAATTCAGGGCGTACAAAGACTGGGTGGCTTGCCCTAGGTAGGGATGAAAATAACTCATTATTTAAGATTTAAATATTGTGATAAAAAGGAAATAAGCAATTGATTGTGGAGAACGAAACAATAAACCGAAAAGTTTATAGAGCTCAAAAATTGTTTGATGTGATAACCTACCGGACTCTCATGATTTTTGTATTCATTTTACCGTTTCTTATTATTCCTGGTCTTTTCTTCTACATCTCTATGGCAAAAGCTATTTTGCTAAGAGTGGTTGCTGCGATTCTTCTAGTTTTTTGGTCCTTTTATGCTCTTTATATTGGAAGAATCAAATGGAGGGATTCTGTCGTAAATCTTCCTTTATTCCTTTTTATATTTGCCTTTACTTTATCAGCAATTTTTTCTCAAAATCCTTTAAACAGCATTGTTAGTTCTTGGGGTGAGCGTTTTGAGGAAGTGCCGACCTGGTTTTCCTATATTATAGTCTTTTTAGCAGCGCTTTTATACAATGGAAAATTTAGGAAGAAGGAGATTATACTTAAAGCTCTAGTAGCAGGAGCAGTGGTTGCGAGCCTTCACGGTATATTTCAGCGATTGGGATACGATTTTTTTAGATTGGGCTGGACTGAGCAGGCGCGAAGTTCAGCTTTCCTCGGTAATCCCATTCTTCTTGGTGGATATCTAGCTACGGTTATTCCTATTGCTATAGGTCTTTCTCTTACCTCAAAATATTATGAAGAGAAGATCTTTTGGAGCATAGCCAGTGGTTTGGCAAGCCTGACTCTTATTTTCACTCTTAGCCGCGGTGCTTGGGTAGGGGCATTTGTGGGGATAGTTATTTTTGCTTTATTACTGGTGGGCTATAAGACTAATAAGAAGCAGGTTTTGTTCGCTATTTTGATTATCGTCGTCATAACTCTATTGGGATTCTTTTTAGTTGAGGCAGTTAAACCAGGGCCTTCTCTGATTTCAAGGATTGAGATAGGAAATATGACGGAAGGCAGCATAGCTACTAGGTTTTCTATCTGGCGAAGCTCTCTACAAATGATAGCAGAAAGGCCTTGGCTGGGATGGGGTTTCGAAAACTTCCGAAATAATTTTAGCCAATATCGAGAAGTGATTCATGTCAGGCTTACTCAAGGGAGAATGCTTTCAGATAGACCGCATAGCCAAATAATCTATATTTTTTTCGCTACTGGAGCTCTTGGACTGTTTGCCTACCTTTGGCTTCTAATTGCTATTTTGTGGTGGACTATAGCCAGGAACGTAAAGAACGATGATTTGATGCACAATAAACAATATCTGCTAATCTCTAGCATGGTAGCGGGATTAGTAGCATATCTTGTCCAGGAACAGTTCTCTTTCAGTTTACCAGCAGTATCACCCATTTTTTGGTTATTAGCAGGCCTCTTAGTTGGTTCCACAATATCTGAAAAAGAGAACTATAGATACCATCAAGGTTTTAGGATTAGAAAACCGGCATTTTTGGCGATTGTTGGGATTATCATTGCTTTAGTTCTTTTAGTCAGCAGTATAGTAATGGGCTATTCCGACTTTAAATACTATCAAGGACTTAAAGCCTATACTGGCTTGGGCAATTTATTAGAAGCTGAACGATGGTTTAAAGAGGCCATTGCGCTAAATCCTTTGAAAGCAGAGTATCGTCTGGCCTTGGGCCGTGTCTATAGACAGTTAGCTTACCAGACTGAAAACCCTGTCTGGATAAAAAAGGCGGTGACGGTGTACAAAGAAGGGATCACTTATGACCCTACCAGCCCAAATCTTTACTTTGGGCTTGGAGAGGCGTATTATGCCAATTCTTTTTTAATGAAAACTGCAGACTATTCGCTAGCCAAAAAGACCATAATTCAAGGACTTGATCGGTTGCCCTACTCGGAGGATGGTAGAGTTTTACTGGCTGAAAGCTTGATACAAGAAGGAAATATTGATCAAGCATTTAAGGAACTTTCCTATGTTTTGAAATATTCTCCATCTGATTTTGGAGCCTTATATAATATGGGTGTAGTTTTTGAAAAGAAACGTGATTCTTCAACTGCAGCTAACTACTTCCTCCGTGCACTTGAGATAAATCCCCACAGTCTTGAAACTAGAACTAAGCTTAGAGGACTGGGGATTCAGAGATAGGATTCCTGGTACCATTTGGTTAAAAATCATGATACTAGCGTGTAGGCCCTCGGTTTATGGCTCTAGCAAAAACAAGGTTGTATAGACTACAATATTATAAGTATTACGCGCGTCTAGTAACAAGTTAGGTTAACACTTGACTAAACAAAGATGAAAGGGTGAAGGCGAAGCAGGGAGAAGACCGTGTCACAGCCTTGCTATCTACCTTCTGGTTAAAGCCTTTGGTTATGCGCGGGGCGAGCCTCGAGCGGCGGCTAGATTTAAATACTGCTGGATTGAGAAGGCGCCGATAGCGTGTCTTCGATTGCCCTGAGCAAAATGTGTCAACCTATCTTCTTTATAATCCATATTACGTTTATATTTGCGCAGTGGAATATTGAAGATTTTTTCGTGGGATATGCCAGATAAAATAATTAGGTTTATTATATATCTTCTTTTTGGTTTGCTCCCATGGGTATCACTTCCCATAAACAGTGCAGCTATAGCAAAATCACAAACGGCGTTTTCTTTACCAAACAGAGTCTTTAGTATCTTTCTTCCTCCTGATCGCGTAGCAGGCATGCATGGTAAATTTACTTTAATTGCAATATTCGCGTGCCTTATTTTTTTTCTGTGGGTGGTTAAAATCATATTGACTTCTGAGATAAAAATGGCGAAAACCCCTTTGGATAAACCTATTCTTTTATTTGTCGGTGTGGTTATGCTTTCCACGCTTTTTTCAGATGACATCTACAAATCATTATTAGGATGGGATAGACATAGAGAGGGTTTGGCTGCATTTGCCATCTATGCACTTATTTATTTTGCTGTAGTTAATTTTATAGATAGCAAAAAAAGCATGGAAAAACTCATTCTAGCGCTATCACTGGGTGTTGTAGCAAGTAATGCTCAGGGTATTTATCAAATCGTTACAGGGACTACAGAGTTTGGTAATAGAGTTACAGCGAGTTTTACAGATCCCAATTTTTACGCTGGATTTTTAGTTATGACAATACCTCTTATGGTTGCTTTTACTCTGCTTTCAGAAAGACCCTATAGAGCTGTGGTTTTTGGTTCAATAGGTTTCATCGCGCTCATCCTCTTGTTCTTTACTTTCTCAAGAATTGCATATGTTTCTCTTGTTCTTAGTCTTTTAACTATTTTTGTTTTTCTCTGGTTAAGGGGCAAGAGCAGGTATGTTTTTTCGGTTATAGCTGTTTTATTAGGAATATTTTTAGTTGCATTTTTATTAAGCAAATTTACTACTCTGGAAAGCCAGGCGTATTTTTTAAAGCGTATTAGCTTCTCAAGCTTTATTGAAGGCCTCCAGACTCGCGCAGGGCTATGGAGGCTTTCCTGGAATTATGTCTTTGACCGCCCTCTTTTAGGATCTGGACCTGATAGATATCGCTTTGTTACGGGGAATAGTGGAGGTTATGGTGGCGCTCACAATGAGTACCTATATTATGTTGTTACAATAGGCTGGTTAGGTTTAGCTAGTTTTTTTCTTTTGGTAGGAATATATCTTAGTAAGTCGATAAAGGCAGTTTTAACAAAAGACACATTCTTTGTTTTAAGACTTGGCTGTTTGGCGGGAACAATAGGATACCTCTCCTATATTTTTGCTACTTACAATATTCCATTTGTTGCAATATTTTTCTGGTTGCTACTTGGAGTCACGTGGCTACCTGAGAGATTTGAGTCTCGCAGTTTTTTTCGTATTCGGTTAGGTGCTTTTCCTAATTGGGTTAAGGGACTAAGTATTTTTGCTGCAACAGTATTATCTCTCTTTATGATCGTACAGGTCTTGCGGTTACCAATGGGTGCTTTCTACTGGACCGAATCTAAGAAGTTGTGGGCTGAGGGACAAAAAGAGTTGGCTTTAGCAGCCTCCAGGAAAGCTGTGAGGTTAGTACCTGATAGTGAACCGTATTGGACAGATTTAGGTGGGGTTGCATTGTATTTAGGGAAAAGCGGACGCAGGGATTTGCTACCACTGGCTATCATTTCTTTTGAAAAAGTTGTCTCCCAATTTAACAAAGGAGAAAGTCCAACCTGGTTTTATCTAGGTGAGGCATATAGACTTTCAGGCGAAAAGGAGAAAGCTAGATTAGCATACAAAGAAGCAGTTAAGCTTGGAACTTCGGCTCTCATAGAAAAAGAAGCCCTAGTGATTCTTGGTGAACAATATGAACAATAGTCAGATGAATAGATACAATTTAAAAGTTATGTGGGCACATGGAAGAAGAAAATAAACCGGAGACCCTGTTGTTCTTAGATAGATTATTATTTTGGGGTCTGATAGCATTTGTTCCCTTTATATCCCTTGCTATATCACCCTGGCAATTTGATGCTGTTGATTTGACCAAATTTACTATCCTTTTGGTATGGGTTTTTCTCCTATTTGCGATTTGGTCTGTCAGAGTCATGCTTTCGAAGAAAGTAGTAGTAAGAAGAACTAAACTGGACTTTATACTTTTAGCTTTTTTGGGAATTTTTGCACTTGCAACAGTGTTTTCAATTCATTATCCCACAAGCTTGTACGGGAGGTATGGGAGGTATGAGGGTTTTATTACGTATTTAGCATACGCTTCTGTATTTTTCTTTAGCAGTCAATCTTTCATTAATTATGAACGAATGAAAATATTGGCTATATCCATAATTAGTTCAGCAGTCGTTGTAAGTTGCTACGGCCTGGCTCAACACCTTGGTTATGATTTTATAACCTGGGCCGGTCGAGCTTTTGAGGCACAGAGAAGTTTTTCAACTCTTGGGAATCCGCTGATACTTGCTGGATTTCTTGTAACTGTTGCCCCGATTGCCGCTGCTTTTTCCTTGCTCTTTCTTACCGGCAAATCGATCCAAAAATGGGTGTGGCTAGGAGCAGTGCTTCTCATATTAATTAGTATCTGGGTTACATTTTCCAGAGGTGCCTGGTTGGCCTTGATGATTGGTCTTCTCTTTCTATTTCTGATACTAAGGAAAACTGTTTCAAGTTCCAGGTGGATTACTTATATAGGCGTCCTCTTTTTAGTCAGCGTATTAGTGGTGGGTTTACTTACGGCAAGAAGTGCAGCCACTACCAACCTGCTAGCAAGAGCGTATTCAAGTATTGACCCAAGCAAAGGGAGCTTTGCCACGAGATTAGAAATTTGGAAGAGTGCCTTAAGAATAGTGAGACATCAGTCCCTTTTAGGTACCGGCCCCGATACTTTTATATTCAAGTTTTTCAAGTTTCAGACATTGAGGTATATACGTTTGCAAGAAAGAATAGTGATAGCAGACAACGCCCATAGCTATCCATTACAGCTTGCATCTTCCATTGGTATTCCAGGAATGGCGATTTTTGTTGCACTTTTTCTTTTACTTTTTTTTAGCAGTCTTCGACAGATACAAAAATCGAAGGATTTGCAAGTCAAAATTTTACTGAGCGGATTTCTAGCCGGTGCTTTAGCCTATCTAATTCATTTGATGTTTGCGCTAAGCGCTGTTGGATCTACTACGTTTTTTTGGATAATAACGGGTGCTCTTATGGCGCAGGTTGATTCTACGAAGGTCCAGTGTGTCAAGTGGAAACTTAAAAATTTTATGTGGAGATTAGTAACCGTTTTTTTAGTAGCAGGATTATGTTTGGCTCTAGTGTCCCTGGCAATACGACCCTACTTAGCAGACGTAAGGTTTTCAAAGGCTATAGTTTTAGCTGATATTGGGAGCTGGCAGGAAGCGGCAAATGAATTTGAATTAGCCATAATGCTTAATCCAAGGAATGACAGATATAAAGGAGAGCTTGGTCTTATGCATTTTACATGGAGTCAAGTTCAGAGCAACAATATCATTTTGCTAAAAAGAGCAGTGTTCCATCTTAATGAAGCAAAGAGGTCTTCACCATTAATGGTTGATAACTACTATATCCTTGCACTAATTTATCGATATATGGGCGAGCAAGTTGATCCGGAATATTATGGTAAGGCCGCTGATGAGCTGAAAATAGGTTTGTCCCTGGAGCCTAATTCGCCTAAATTGCTAAGTACGTTGGGTTCAATATATCTTGAGCAGGGGAAAATGGAAAAGGCATTAAAAGAGTTGAGGGAGGCGCAAAATATTAAACCTGATTATCCTCCCATATATTTGATTCTGGGTGACCTTTACAAGAGAAAAAGGGAATGGGATAGAGCTCGCTATGCTTATGAAAAAGCAATTAATATTGATCCTTCTTATGAAAAAGCAAGAAGAGCATTGAGGGAGTTAGTGGATGAAAAGAAAGATATTGAGGGCGCAATGGATCGTTAATGCATTTTAAAAATCCATAATCTATGTTTCTCAGGATGAGGCCACAAGTTAGACAATATTGCTTAGCTTGCTGAGGTTTGATTCTCTCAATCTACCGTTAAAGCAGGGAGAGGGATATTAATATGTATAAAAGAATAAAAATTATTGGTTGGTTTAGAAGACAGATGCGAAATTCTTGAGTTGCAGCCGGGTAGCGTTATAATTGAAAACAATTTAAGAGAAAGAATTAGAAATATGGAAAGTAAATTTGATGCTGTTATCTATGGAGCCCTCCTTGCGCTTGTTGCAGGACTTCCACTTATTTTTTCACCCAACTCTTTTAACCGGTTTGATCTACCTAAAAGTGTTTATTTTTTATTGGTCGTCCTGGTGATAGTTATGGTGTGGGTTCTAAAAATAGTTATGAACCAGAGAATTGTCTGGATGCGAACTCCTATGGATTTACCAATCTTATTTTTTTTCGTGGTTATGTGTACTGCTTCTATTCTTTCTCTCAATCGCTTATCAAGCTGGGTGGGATCTTCTTTCGTTGTTCGAAAGGAACCTCTTCCGGTATGGATCGGTTACTTATTAGTTTTTTTTATAGTTACCAACCATATTACTGACGAGACGAAGAGAATTAGATTGATAAAAGTACTAGCACTAATATCTATTCCTATTTCGATTCTTACAATCACACAGAGTTTTGGATTTGGTCTTTTTTACCCTGACATACCAGCACAATTACAGGTGAGTGCAACGCTGGGAAATCCCATATATGCGGGAGCTTATCTAGCGCTGCTGATTCCTGTAGTTATAGCTCTGGTCATATCAGCAACAAGTCTAAGAAGCAAGATTTTGTGGGTGTTTCCAGGAATTCTTGCAACAACAGCTTTAGTGTTGACTTATAATAGGGGCGCCTGGTTTGGTTTCTTTGTGGGAATTCTTGTCTTCCTTGCCCTTGTTCTTACAACAAGGTCGCCAGGGAAACGACGGTGGTGGATCGTAGCCCTAATAGCTTTTCTGGCTTTGATCTTATCTGGTTTTATGGTTATCCAAAAAGTTGCACCCAGGACGCTTTCGATCTTCGAATCGGCGACTTCTGGAATAGAGTTTAGCGGCACAGCGTTGAAGAGAGTTTTAATTTTGCAGTCTACACTGCCAATGATAATAGAGCGTCCCCTGTTTGGATGGGGTCCCGAAACATACCGGGACATCTTTTTGAAGTATCAAGAGCCTTCACTGGTTGAACTTGCAACTGAGAGACCTTTGACTGCTGATCGTCCACATAACCAACTATTGTACATTGCATATTCTTTTGGATTAATTGGATTGACTTCTTATTGCTGGATTATCTTGACTTTCCTAGGAAAGGTGAAGAGATGGGTGGTTAGATCCTCCTGGCGGGAAAAGATTTTCTTCATTGGAATTACTTCTTCAATTATGGGTTATGTAGTACAGGAACAATTTTCTTTCAGTACAGCAGCAGTGACCCCTCTTTTTTGGCTCTTTCTTGGAGTTGGAACGGGTATAAATTCAGTAAGACCAGTACCGGTATCTTTTCGAGTTCCAAAGCCTGTTAGAATTATAGCAATTTTTTTTCTGACGTTGATAGCAGGGGGGTTAGTTTTTCTATTTTTCAGGGTAATTGCAGCCGACTATTTCTATCACTCAGGTCGCATGCTTGCCTCACAAGGGAAATTCGAAGGCAGTCTCGCGCGTTATACAAGAGCTATTACCCTAAATCCTTTTGAGAGCTCTTCTAGATTTTCTTTTGGGGTTGATAGCCGAGCTCTATCTCTACAGACTGGCGATGTAACTTGGGTAGAAGATGCAATTCCAATAGTCAGCAAAGGTTTACAGCAAAATTCACTTTCCTACGACTTGTACTTCATGCTTGGAGACCTTTATTACCTTTCTTCATTTCTGCAAGGGAATACTGACTATTCAGATGCAAGGGAAGCATATGTGAAGACTATTGAGATTGCCCCCAATTATTCTCAGGCTTATTTAGGTATAGGTCTTTCTCTTTTAGAAGAGGGAAAAAATCAAGAAGCGATCCCTTATCTAGAGCAGGCAGTTTCCGTTACGTCTAGCCTCTGGCAGGCTTGGGATGGTCTTGGGAGGGCATATGAGAAGATGGGAAGAATTCCTGAAGCAGTGAGATATTACGAGAAAGTCCTGGAAATTAATCCAAATTATGGGCCTGCAAGGGAAAAACTGAAAAATTTGAGAGCAAAAGACTAAATGGCAAAAACACATTTAAGACAGTCAGCCAAAATAGAACCGGTAAAAGCAACACTGCAATCAGACTCTATACTATTTACCGGGCTTCTGATACTGTTGGCGCTTCTACCTCTTATCTTCACTACGCTAACGGTAGACCAATTTGCCTTGCCCAAGTTCATTACCTTGCAGGTGGGGACTCTCCTTATGATTGCATACTGGAGTATAAGCCAAATCATCTCATCGAGATTTGAGTTTAAGAGAACAAATATTGACCTCTTGATTGTGCTTTTCTTTGTTTTGATTCTTGTTTCCACCATATTTTCGGTTAATCCTGTAATAAGTTTTTTGGGAAAATATAAACGCCACAACGGCTTGTTGACATTCGTATGGTATTTCTCTCTCTTCTTTCTTAGTGCTAATACCTTCAGCAATGACCGTAGAATAAAACTTCATCTCAAGATTATGGTCTATACCGCTGCTGCCATTTCCATCTATGGCCTACTTCAGTACTTTAATATTGATATTTTTAAGTGGGCAGTTGCTAATGGTTCTGTAGCAGGACAGAGTATTTCAACCTTCGGTAACCGTAATCTTCTCGCAGGATTCCTGGCAATGGTTCTTCCCCTGGCTTTCGTCGTGTTTCTTTCTGAGAGGGAATCGAAAAGAGTTCTTGTTTTTGGCCTATTATTTCTCCTTATATTCCTCAACCTTCTTACTACCTTTTCACGCGGAGCCTGGATTGGGGGAGCATTAGGTTTTTTACTTTTTCTTGTTCTGACAGGTGATACTTTGTTACAGAAGAAAAGACGCTTGCTTTTTCTTGGTGCTGTGTTTTTGTTGATATTTGTAATGGTTTTCATATTTAAATTTGCTGGGGGAGCAGAAGATTTAGAAAGACGGTTTGTTTCAATTTTTCAGCCTGTGTCGGCAAGCGCAGCGGTTAGGGTAGAGATATGGAAATCAGCGGTAGGGATTGTTGCCGCCCGGCCCATAACAGGATCGGGACCCAGTACATTTCGTCTTGTATTTCCCCGTTACCAGACTCTTAAATATATTCAATTGAGAGGAAGACGGGCGATTGCTGATCGTGCTCACAATCACATTCTTAATATGGCAGCGACATTAGGAACGCCGGCATTAATGGTTTTTCTTGCGGTAGTGCTAGTAGTATTCCAACAAACGGTTAGTTTGATACGGGCAGGGCCTAAAAGTGAGGAACGTATTCTCTTATCAGGTCTTCTATGCAGTGTCGCTGCTTACTTGATACACTTGATGTTAACGGTCAGTAGCATAGCCACCACAGCATGGTTATGGGTACTTCTCGGAATAATTTGTGCTAAAACCAGTTCATTTCGTACACGAATCAGATACGGTTTGAATCTATACTTTTTAAGAAAGCTTGCATTGATAACAGCTGCCATCATAATTGTATTAGCAGGAGCAGGATTAACCCTACGTATTTTTTTGGCAGATGTTCATTTTGCGAAGGCGTTAAAGTTCTATCGTCAGAGAAACCTTATAGCTTTAACGAGGGAGTTTGAGCAAGCTATAAGGCTTAATCCCTACAAAGACACCTATCGAAAAGAGATGGGTATTGCATATTTTGATTTTTCCCGAGCCACAGGTGATAAGGAAGCTTTTAAAAAAGCAGTTGCTGCTTTAGATATGGCAAGAATGAAGAACCCGTTAGACATTGAGAACAACTTGCTTCTTGCAGAAGCATATACCTACGGAGGAAAACGCTTTGATCCACAATATTTTGATGATGCGCTTGATATGGTAGATCGATCGCTTGAATTGAAGCCTTATTCCTCGCTTGCCTACTACTTCCGGGGAGAAATACATTTTTTAAGGGGAAAAACGGATGATGCGATAGACTATCTAGAAAGAGCTATTGAAATTGATCCGAACTTCACGCAAGCTAAAAAGTTGCTTGAGATTTCTAATAAGAAAAAGTAAACGATTAACGAGGTGACGTAATACTCAGGTTGACCAATTATTCTAAAACTTATTCTTCGGGCCCTTCGATCCTGAGCCTGTCGAAGGACTCAGAGCAGACAAGGTCGAGAAGAATAAATTTTAGCTCAAATGTGACAGTTCTCGACAAGCTCGAACTAAAGTTGAGTATAGTAATCGCCAATCTCGAACCATAGGTTATATATAGTTATCGATTTGCGAAGTATATTCTGAGCATAGTGGAAGGGCTCACTCGAACAATAAGAATTCCTGTTCTCTGTTTACCTGTATTTTTAATATCTAGTGTATCCTTATAATAAGGAACAAATGAGTCCTCAATGCCTTCATTTCGAAAAATTTCTGAGCAAGGAGTATTGTGAGGAGAAAATCGCGGCAAAAGAAAAACCGTGAGATTTATGCGTCAAAGTTAGATGATGTTATATATTGGGGTCTTGTTATTTTCTTTTTTTTGTTACCTCTTATGATATTTCCCTTGACCGCTGAAATGTTTGAACTTCCAAAAGCAACTCTCCTACGTCTTTTTACCTTATTTATTATTTTTTTGTGGACAGTTCGAATCTATCAAACCAGGTCTATTTTAACTCGCCGGACATTTCTAGATATACCTGTTTTATTCTACAGCGGGGTAGCCGTCCTGGTGACCATACTCTCTATCAATCCGATTGTTAGCATAGTCGGAGGCTACTATCGGTATGAAGGTTTACCCACCATCTTGTCCTATCTCTTAATATTTTTTGCTGTTAGCAATTTTGTACGTAGCACTCAGCAAGTCAAATATCTTCTTTACACATTTCTAGCATCTGCATTGTTAACAAGCACCTATGGAATTTTCCAGCATTTTGGGTTGGATTTTTTCCATTTGACCGGGGAAGTTTTCGAATTAACGCGAAGCAGTGGAACTTTTGGAAACCCAATTTTTTTAGGTGCCTTTTTAGTTCTGATAATTCCAGTTGCATTAGTTTTTCTTGTCCAAGCTAAAGGCGTGCAGAACAAGTTCATTACATTAGTCAGCGTTCTGATATTAGTGACGTGTCTGGTTTTTACCAGTACGCGGGGTGCATGGTTGGGCTTGACTGTATCAATTATTGTCATGGCAATCGTATTTGTGCAGAAGGGAGTAGTGCGGGGAAAAAGAGCGGTTTTAATCATATTCTTCGTAGTTTTGCTGATGGTTGCTTTGCTATCATTTCTATATATTCCTAAACTGAGGACAGCTCCCATTTTCTATCGTCTAGTTTCTGCATTTCAAAGAGGTGGAAGTGTTGCAACCAGACTCGATATGTGGAGAGGTACTATGGAGCTAGTTAAGCATAGACCGCTTGTTGGGTATGGCTGGGAAACCTTCGAGGGTGTATTCCCGAAATATGGAACAAGGTTTTTGATGAGTGTCGAGGAACTACCTGATCGGCCCCATAATCAGTTATTGTATATCGGCTCCTCAGCGGGATTATCAGGGTGGTTGATCTTTTTTTGGATTTTTACCATTGTACTTTGGAAAGCAACACAATACTTAAGGGTAACCGCCGGTTTTGATAGCAGGAGGAATCGCAAGCCCACTAAACTAATTTCGGACCTTGAGGGGAGCTGGCTTCTTCTTGGAATTGTCGGAGGAATTATTAGCTATTTTGTGCAGGAGCAATTCTCGTTTAGCTTGGTCAGCGTTACTCCAGTTTTTTGGGCATTTCTAGGGTTAATAACTGTTCTTATCGGAACCACTAAGGAAAGGGAAAACCACTTTGGAATGAGATTGGTAAGAAATCCAAATTTAAGGATCATATTGATTCTGGTGTCTTTACTTCTTCTTGTTGTTGGAGTCACATTTACCATGTCTTTTTTTATAGCTGATTATAAATTTAGGGTTTGGCAAGGAAGGTATACATTGGGCATTCCATCAGATATAGCCCTCAACAGTATGGAGACCGCAGTGAGACTTAATCCATATGTAAGTAAGTATAGAATAGAGCTTATAGCAGCATATGCTGGTCAAGCATCTACAACTGGAGACCCTCAATGGACCCTACAAGCGGTTCAAATTGCCGAAGATGGATTAGCCATCAATTCTAGAGATGAAGCACTATGGATTAATCTGGGAGATCTCTATTTCTACCAAGTAAAGGACAAGTCTAGCTATCAGAAAGCTTTGCAAGCATATGGAAGAGTTCTTAAGCTACATCCTACTTCAGCGGGTGCTCGCTGGGCACTAGGGGATGTATACAGAACGATGGGAAAGTACAATATGGCAATTGTGGAGCTGGAGGAGGCTGTGGAGCTGGTTCCTCGACACGTAGGTGTATGGTACTCGCTCGGTATGACATATGAAGAAGCGGGAAGAGAAGAAGAGGCTAAAGCTGCTTTTCAAAGAGTTCTTGAACTTGAACCAAATAACGAAGATGCGATACAAGCGATGCAGCGATTAACAAAATAAGGTATAATGCTTTGGGGCATAGCCAATAGCTAGAGCTCGGAATCCAAAGGAGTATTAGGAGGATAGTGCAGTGCGAAAATGGTTGGCTTTACTGTTCTCAGCACTAATAGTGTTATCTATATCTGCTGGATGTACTAGAAAAGCTTATTTTCCGGGTCCAAAAGAGACAAAACCTACAATGAAGGTTCTCGTCTACTATCCTGGGAGCGAGACTATTTTAGGAGAGGAGCATGAAATACCAAAATCGGACAATGTTCCTCTGGCAGCTATAGAAGAATTAGTTAACAGTAAACCAAATGACGAAAGATATAAGTCTATCATCCCTAAAGAAACGAAGATTATCGATCTAAAGATTGAAAACGGTATGGCGACCGTTAATTTTAGCCGTGAAGTACTGAATGCAAGAGTAGATGCACAAAGAGAGATATTGGGAATCGCTGCAATCGTAAGAACATTAACAGAGTTTGAGGAAATTCAACAAGTAAAAATTTTAGTTGAGGGACGAGAGAGTGGAAAACTTGGAGATAAGCTAATCGAAGACTGGTGGGGAAATGGTGGGCTTAAAAATCAGCCGTTTAAAATGTAGTTGTTGGTGTCAATTTAATAAGAACTCTCGTTAAGGAGTATGGTTCGGTTAGATTTTTTAGGTGTCTCTAATATAATATACTTCGAACATGGTTCATTGCAAACCTAGCTGACATAATGTAAAATTATTCAAGGCAGCGGTGCGCAAAAATCAGAAAGGGCTTTAAAAATAATGATTATGGAGAATGCTTTACCAAGGCGTTCATCATTTTTCTTGAGAGCAGTCATATTAGTGCTCATAGTTGGCATATTATTCACTTCTATTTTAATTGTGCGGGCAGTCCTTTTTAAACCCAAAACTCCTCGCACTGCAGCCGAGAAAGCGATTTTTGATGCGGAAACAGCAGTAAGGAAAGATCCAAGAAATGTGGAAAAGCGGGCAGACCTAGGAGCTGCCTATGCAATGGCAGGCAGTTATGGTAAAGCAATCAACGAATTAAATACCGCATTAAAACTTGATCCAAAATTTACAAGAACTTATTATCTGTTAGGAATAGTGTATCGGTTGAGGGGCGATTTTGGGAACGCAGCAAAATATCTTGAACGTGCAGTGGGTTTCGAGGGGGAGTATGCTGATTTTTACAGCAAATCTTATTATGAGCTTGGACAAGTTTATTATCTGCAGAAGAGATACAACAAAGCTGCGAAAGCGTTTGAACAAGCCAGGGCAAACTCCCCGTTGGCAAGCGATATTATTTTTGAGCTGGCAAAGGCTTATGAAAAGGCAGGTAAGAAGGAGGAAGCTATTAATGCCTATTGGCAGACGGTGCAATATGATCCAGAAAACAAAAACGCCGTAGAGGCTTTGAAGAGACTTAATGCCAAAGAGGCGTTAAAAGATTTAGGCATAGAGTTAGAAGATGTCAAGGAAGAGTCGAAGAAGTAGGAATTGGAAATAGTTGGGTTTGCTTATAATATGGCGTTACAGGCAGGAGGTATAAGGCTTGGAAAGAACTGAGAATCGCCGGTATTTTGCCATTATTATATTTCTCTTGGCTATACTCTTGGTATTACTTTATCTCTACTATGTTTTGACAAAGCCGCCGAGGATAAGCGGAAAAGCCCGTCAGGAAGTTGGGTTGGCAAACACGTTCTCTATTTACGGATTTCGTGCTGACCGTTTATCGCGGCCAAGCGATGTTGCTGTAGATGATGACGGAAATATCTACATAGCTGATACAGGAAAACACCGTATTGTGGTTTTTGACAGAAACGGACGGTTCGTTTCTAAATTTGGCGTTGCCGGAAAAGGTAAAGGTCAATTGTGGTTTCCGGCAGGAATAGCGGTTGATAAAGATGGCAATATCTTTGTGTTATCCAAGTCTTTGGACAAGATTGTTATTTATGGAAGAAATCGTCAACCAAAATGGGAGATTTCTATTCCAAGACCCGAAGCGGTAAAAGTTGCAAATAACAGACTATATATAACTACTGACCGCGGAGTTATGATCGGGACTCTTAAAGGGGAACTTATAAGCAGTTTCGGAAAACGCGGTAAAGCTGCTGGAGAAGTTGATCTACCCACAGGCATAGCTGTAGACAAGAAAGGTAATATATATGTAGCTGATTCACTAAACTATAGAGTACAGGCCTTTAATCCCGATGGGGAATCAATTTGGGTTTTGGGTGCACCGCCACCACCAGAGCAAGAAATAAAGTATGCGAACCGGACATTCGGGCTTCCAGCTGGAATGGTTTTAGCTGATGATGGGCTGCTTTATTTAGTTGATGCATTTACTGGCGAGATAGTTCTTATTGACAATAAGGGAAAAGAGGTCGCCAAAGTCGGAGATTGGGGACACGATGAAGGACAGTTCTACTATCCGTCAGGTATAGCCTATGCTGGAAACGAAAGATTTGTTATAGCCGACAAGTTCAATGACCGCGTACAAGTTGTGCAGATTCCCTCTCCGGTGGTTAAACCAGTTGAGCGGGTAACCAGATTTGTATTCAGTCCTTATCTCCTCATACCGCTAATTCTTTTAATTCTTCTCCTCATCGTATGGTGGTGGAGAAATAGGGCAAAGCGGAAGCTACAGGAAGAGTTAAGTGCTAGTTACTAATCGGCGAGCTTTAATATTTATTGATTTTGCAGCAGATTAACTGAAAGCGAGTACTTGAAAGCAAGATTTATCTTCTCTTCGCAAACAAACTTATGCACCTCTTCTAAAAGGTAATCTTTAAAACTCAACCCTGGCTGGACTGTTCTCATGCAAGTTATACTGTGTTTGGCTTTGTCGGAAAGACAAGGCGTTAAATTTATTAGCACTATCCTTCCCTGTATGACTTTGATATTATTTTTATGATAATCTCTCGTTAGCGGGTTCGCCCTCTCTTCAAAATTTTTGTCCGAATTTTTGTAAATGAGCCTGCCTTAACTTTTTTGGCTATTCATAGATGTCTCGGTTAGCAATTAAACAATATACCGACACTGAGGCTAGGCTGGAACGCAGTGGTTAGTTAGCATATAATTGAGAAGAGAAATATGGAAGCAGAAAAATTAACTTGGCGTATCGGTCTCCTTATAATGTCTGTCCTTTTACTGGTGCTAGTTATCGGTTGCAGGGAAACGCCAGTGCAGAGAATTCCTACGCGTGAACCTGAGAAAGAAAATTCCCAGATGGTCATGCGGATTGGAGTAGTGCCTACTGTAAGCGTAATAAAAACGGTTGAACGATACCAGCCCTTAATGAGCTATATATCGAAGAAGCTAAATGTAAAAGCGCAGATTGTTCCTCTCAAAGACTACAGCTCTATTATCAACCAAATGGAGTCCAAAGATTTAGAAGCTGGAGTTCATGGAAGTTTTAGCGCTTTTATGGTTCGAAAGAAGACAGGTGCTATACCTATAGCTCGAGTAGAGAAGGACGGGGTTTCTACTTATGAAAGTTATATCTTTACTCGAAAAGACAGCGGGATTAAAAGCATAGAGGATGCAAAGGGAAAGTCTTTCACTTACATAAGTTTGACATCTGCCGGCTATCTTTATCCTGTGTTTGTATTGAAGCAGATAGGTTATGATTTTGAGACCTTTTTTAGCCGAACATCAGACGCTGTTAGACACGATCTGGCAGTACTGGCAGTTCTTAATGGGGATACCGATGTTGGAGCAGCGAAGGATTGGACCTACAATGAGTTGGCAAGAGATAACCCCCGGATTAACAAAGAATTGGTAGTTCTGTCTGTTTCCTCTGCTAAATTTCCGGAACAAGCAATAGTGGTGCGGTCTGATCTGGATTCAGCCCTTATTCAAAAACTCAAGAGAGTGCTTTTACATATGGATGAAAATACTGATGGGAAAAAGGTTCTAGAGAAGCTAAGAGTTGATAGATACATAGAGACTACTACCACAGACTGGGCACAATTGGAAGAGATGGTAGAGTTGAGTAGTGTATCTCTGGAGTGAAGGAACAAAACTTTTAGGAATCAGGAACCTAAGAGAGATCGAATATGTCGCTTTTTAATCCCAAAAATATATTAAAGCCGAGTCTCTGGACAAAGTTCAGCTTGGTACTTAGTTTCTTTATTGTCTTTACTATCTCTGGCTTGGCTTATTTTGGAATATCTCACGAGAGACATTTTCTCACTGTGAGAATGAAGGAAAAGAGCCTCGCTCTGACAAAGACCTTTGCCTTTAATAGTGCTCATGCTCTCTTGTTTAATGACTATGCTCTGCTGGAACACTTTGTGGGCGCCGTGGGCAAGGAGAAAGATGTTCATCAAGTATATGTCCTGAGTGGCAATGGAAAAGTTATATCGTCGACGGCACATAAATTTGAAGGTAAAGTTCTTGAGGACCCCATTAGCCAGAAAGCCATGCAAGCAACAGAACCAATTGTTCAGGACCTTCAGGAGGAAGGAGAAAATTTCTATGATGTAGTTGTTCCAGTAGAGATTGGAGGGGCCAAGTGGGGAACGGTAAGAATCACTTTTTCTCTAGGGAGTCTGCATGAAGGAATAGCCGAGATGAGAAGAGTGATAATCTGGAGGACTATTTTTATGTGCACCCTGGGCGTTTTCCTTACGATCTTCCTGACCAGAACAATCATCAAGCCCCTTTCTATGCTCAGAGCTGCCTCCCGAAGAATTGCTGCAGGTGACTTGTCTCAAAGAGTTAATATCTCTACTTCGGATGAAATTGGCGAGTTGGCCAGCACTTTTAACCAAATGGCGGATAGCCTACAGCAGTCTGTCTTTAATTTACAGAGAAGGGTATCTGAACTGTGGACTCTTTATAACATGACCTTGACAGTGAGTGCTACTCAGGATGAAGAAGAAATTTTCAAGGAGCTTTTGGATAGGGCTATGGAGGCACTAGGCACTGATAGTGGAACCTTTATGGTGCTAGATGGAGAAACCGCTCATCTTGGACTTGTTTTATCCCGAGGATTAATAAAGGAGACGGTAGAAGGAATGAGGCTAGTGTTGGGAGAGGGAATCGCTGGTAAAGTGGCAGCAGAGGCAAAGATGCTTGCCGTACTTGATGCGGAAAAGGAATATTCCAGGGAATCTTACGGTGGACAAGTTAAGTCTATTCTCTCCGTTCCTTTGATAGCCAGGGGGAAGGTAGTGGGAGTTCTCAACCTTCACACGTCAAAAATCCATGAATTTTCAGAAGATGACAAAAGGGTAATTTCCCTCATGACTGAACGAGCATCAGCAGCTGTCGAGAAGGTGCTATTACTTAAGCATCTGGCTGAGGAGAAAAGCAGGATAGAATCCATCCTTCACAGTATGGCAGACGGGGTCATCGCTATTGACGCTGATGGCAGAATTGTCTTGCTTAATCCCTCTGCAATCAAAATTTTAGGTATCTTTAGAAAGGATATTCTGGGTAGACCAGTAATTAAGGTTATTGAGAAGCCACAGATAACGGATTTAATATTGAGAACCCTTAATGAGAGACAGGAGTTGGTCGAGGAAGTAGAATTGCTTGGTCCCAAGCAGAAGATCATTCTTCAGATCCAAACAGGGATAGTTAAGGGTGAAGAAGATAAAATATTGGGTGTTGTGACTATAGTTCGCGATGTAACAGAAGTACGCCGGTTATCACAAGCGAAGTCTGATTTTGTATCCATGGTATCTCATGAGTTGAGGACACCCCTTGCTTCAATAAAAGCACACATCGATACTTTGATAAGGGGGGATGCCCATTTGCGTGGAGAAACTCAGCTTGAGTTCTTAAGCGTAATTCAAACAGAGACTGAACGTCTTACCAAGATGATTACTGACCTTCTTGATGTATCGCGAATTGAAGCTGGGCGTTTTGAGGTAGAGCTTAAACCGGTAGATATTAAAAATCTCATTGAAATTACTGTTAAGAATACACCTAAGCTCCGAAGCGAAACACACCGGTTTAAATTTGGTTTTCCCCATAAACTCCCGCTTATTTTAGGTGACGCGCATAAAATAGAACAAGTTATACTTAATCTCACCGAGAATGCTATAAAATATTCCCCGGACGGAGGAACTATAACAATCTCTGGTAAAGATAACGGTGACAAAGTTCTGATTACTGTCGCTGATGAGGGTGTCGGAATACCGTCAGAGCATTTACCAGGGTTATTTGAAAAATTCTATCGCATTAATATAGTAGGGGAGGATGATGGGGGTACTGGTTTGGGCCTTTTTGTTACCAAGACTATTATCGAAGCACATGGCGGGACAATCTGGGTGGAAAGTGAAGTGGGAAAGGGGAGTAGATTTAGCTTTACCCTGCCAAAATTCTTGAAAGTTGGTATGAATAATAAGGGAACCATTACCTAGCTGATACTTATCGGGCTTTATCCGTTGTTGTCCTAATACTATTTCTATTAATTTGTGATGTTTGTGGAGTAGCATGATCGTGTCCGGAATATTTAATGAAAATTATTTTAATTAAGTGGAGTGTGTGAGGTGCGCAAACCACGAATTTTGGTAGTTGATGATAAGAGGGATTTAGTTAAAGTTATCAGGGTAAACTTGGAACACGAAGGCTATCGTGTTGAGACAGCTTTTAATGGAGTAGAGGCTATGTCAAAGGTTACTAAGATAAAACCCGACTTAGTAATTCTTGACATTATGTTACCCAAGATGGACGGATGGGAAGTTCTATCACAAATAAGAGGAAATGCTAAGACGAGTGATACGCCGGTAATTATACTAACTGCTAAAACTGAAGAGGTTTCTAAACTTCTGGGTTTCAATCTGGGTACCGATGATTATATAACAAAACCCTTCAGTATTCAGGAGCTTATGGCTAGAGTCAAGGCGGTGCTGAAAAGGTTCAGTATGGTTAAAGAACCAGGGGAAAAACAGTCTCTTAAAGTAGCCAAAGTTCCTGTAGTCTTAAATTCAAGAGGCGTGGGTCTTGTTGACCAGGATCAGATCTTTTATGCTCAGGCTGTACATAACTATACTTATGTGTATGGCAATAATGAAAAATACCTTACTCATTTCACATTGGCCCAACTGGAGATGAGGCTGCAAGATTATTTTATGAGGGTTCACCGTAGCTATATAGTCAATCTTCGAAAAGTTGACCGGGTTTTCTCATCATCAGGGTCTTCGTATAAAATTCAGCTAAATGATAAAGAAAAGACAGTTGTTCCGGTAAGCAGGAATAGAATCAAGCAACTTAAGGAGCGCGTGGGTTTATAGAGTAAAATGTAAGCTATTTTATGTATTTTAACTGGGTTTTTCTGCAGTTTATCTCTAATATATTCAAATCACCACCCGTTTACAGCATTTTAGCTATTGTATTTGACAAATCCTTGAATTATTGGTGGTCTTTGATACAATAAAGTTACCGATTGGTTGTGGCATTTTAAAAGTTGTACCTTGAGCATATTTTCACATTCTTCTTAGTTTGGCTTTCGCAACTTAATATATAAAACGCGCCAGCAGTCGCTACATTAGTCGCAAAAATAGATATATACAACTCTTAACAGGGAGCGACGATCTGTGTTCCGCGAACCTGGGCACAAGGAACACAGTGAGCTAGTAGTGCAACCGACTTGAAAAGGTCGGTTTTTTTATTCTCATTATTTTAAAAAGAATAAAAAGAGAATAAAAGATTTTCAGTCCGTTTAAATATAAAATAGCCAATCATGGAAGAGACTCTTTTCAAATATATTTTAGTGGAAGGAGGTGAAAAGTATGAGAAAGGTACTAATTATTTTAATGGTAGCAACATTCGTACTCGCTATGACTGGATTGGCATTGGCTACAGATCCCGGTAGCGGTGAAGACACTCCTTTTACCTTCATCGAATCAAACAGCCCCACTGGAATCCCATCAACAGGATACAGCAACGACCCTTATCCGTCTGGTTCCTGGAAGATGGGTGCCTCTAACTGGAGGTACAAGGATTCCTATGATGCTGCTGCTAAGTATGAGGGCTCTTATCGGGAGTTTGATTCTTATGCTTCAGGCGGTTTGTACACAGCTAACCCTCACGGTGGCTATTCAACAGGTAGTAACAAGTGCAAGACCTGCCACGCTGTCCACCGTGCCAGTGGTGGATTTAAACTTATGAGGGTTGACGATCCCAATGATGCATGTAGCTATTGCCACGTTGGGACACATCTTCACTCCAACAAGGCTGCATACTTTGCGGGTGATGCAACTGTCTATCCAACAAATGGTCATACCATTGGATCAGGCAAGTCCATTCCCGACAGTAGCACCTGGCAGTGGTTGGAGGCCAAGACCTTGACCGGTGGCGATACCGGCGAGTTCTCCGCTGTGGTGAATATCCGCCGTTATAACGCTGCTAAGAACAAGATCATGATGTGGTCTGCCCCAAGGGCTAGCTATCATGCACATGGCGGTTTAGAGCGTTGGGGTCCCACACTCTTAACCTGTATGTCATGCCATCAGCCGCACAACGCAAGCAATTTGATTTGGAAGCCTGATGCAACTAATGGCTACAAGCTTCTGAGGAGCGCACCTTCGGGTGGCGTTGTTATCCCGGCTGGTGCAGCCCGTGGTGGAGTTGCCTTCACTAGTGCTGACAATAAGGCGTGGATGGAGACGTACTCTCCATGGTCAGCGGGCTATCCGATTGCGATTGGTAGAGCGGTTCAGGATACCCTGTCAGCCTCTAACACTGGCATGGCTAATGCTTTGGGTGATGGCTCCTGGCCGGATACGTCATCTGGAAACGTTGGCAAGACCATCTACACCCAGTGGAAGAGCCGTGCGTTCAACGTTGCTGAAGCTGCACCGAGACTCTCAGTATGGTGTGCTGATTGCCACAACCTAAACATCGGTTACTATGAGAGAATTGGTGAACCCAACTTCCGCGGTGGAAAGAATGGTGAGTATCACAGTGACCGTACCCACTCCGCAGGAGGAAGGATCGAGTGCTGGAACTGCCACAATACCAGTCTGGTTACACAGTCAAGCAACTACACAGGTGTAGGTTGTGCGAAGTGCCACTGGTACAACAACGGCGCAACCATCTACAACACCTACAATGCTGGTAGTGACTTCCCGCATGCTGGTGCAACGACCTCGACCAAGCTGCTTGCTGATGACTATGATGCCAGCACCGAGCACCTTGACTTTATCTGCATAAGGTGCCACGATCTAGTCGGCGTTGATATGTAGTAATGGATTTAACAATGACGTAAGAAAAAGGACACTAGTTTTTAAGCTAGTGTCCTTTTCTATGCAAGGCTCGAATTATAGCAGAGAATACGGTTTGGTGTTAAGGAAGCATACCGCTTCTGTTACTAAAAGCATAGTAAGACGCAGACTAAGATGGTATAATTTGGTTGGTGAGATATGAGGCAGCGGTTTAAAAATTTTGCAGATCGTTCTGTCGAAGAGAAGATAGTCATACTTGCAGTCATACTGGTAATTATTTCCTTCGCCGGCTGTATTGCTTCTTCCATAGCTGAAGTAATAGCTCTAACCCCCCCCAAAAAAATCGCAGAACGAATCAAAACAATTGCTCAAAAGCAGGCAGAAGAACCAAAACCTGCTATTCATCCTCTGGACATGCTACCCGAGCTCATTAAGGGATTCAATACCAACGCCCGACAAAAAATGGCTGGTGCTGAAGGATATATTGCAGAGGCAATATATCAACCTGATGACACAGATTTGATTACAAGGATACCTCTAAATACGTACGTAAGTATCACTTACTATTACTCAGGGAAAGAGGCTGAAGATGCAATTGAGGCGAGTGCTGCGGAGCAATATCCGGTGGACAAGAAGCCTATCGAGATTGATGGGACTAATGTACTGTCGGGTTTCGATTCCAATCGCGGTTCATTTTATATTGGCTGGACAATGAAACAGTACTCTATAGAGCTTGTTACTAGCTTTACCCTTAAGATTCCCCCTCGTGGGGATTCGTTCCTAACAGATTACGGTGAAAGAGTCTCAATAGCAGTTGCTGATTCATCTGCTAAGGCTCTAGGCAAGAAAGATTAAGCAAATTATAAATGTAGTTACGCTATTAACTTATTAAGGAGGGGTGGGAAAATATTGAGGCGAGAAATTATCATTTTCCTCCTCATTTGTTCCGTCTTTATTTTAGTTAATAGCATTTTTGCCCTTACCCCTCTTCCCTCTTTCTGTAATGTTTGCCACAGTAGAGATTACCAAACCTGGAGAGAGTCCTCTCACCGCAAGGTTACCTGCAATTTCTGTCACCAACGGTCGGGCATATTGGGGATAGGCATTCAGAGGGTAAAGGTCCTGCGGATGGTTTCTAACGAAATCACTGGTCTTTATAAGCGACCAGTCACGGCAGATGTAAAACGTGAGCAATGCCGTCTATGCCATTTGGATGTCGAGACCAGAGTTGTGGTAAAAAATGCTATAAGGGTGAGTCATGATGAATTTACAAAAAAGGGATGGCAGTGCACTGAATGTCACAATACAGTAGCCCATAATGGAAGTGTACCAAAAAAGGAATTTGGTACTATGGAGAAGTGCCTTGAATGCCATAATCTGGAACAATCATCTACTGCTTGCACTCTTTGTCATGTCGAAGGTGTAGCTCGTGAGAGAAGGGTTTATAGCGATACGTGGAAGATAACCCATGGTCCAAATTGGCGAACAATCCATGGGATGGGTAACCTCTTAACTTGTAATGTTTGTCATGGAAAAGCCTACTGCTCAAGGTGTCATAAGATTGATCTTCCTCACTCTGAAGCATGGATGGCCACGCATGGGAAGGTGGCACAACAATTTCCAGATAGCTGTATGCAGTGTCACCGGGAGAATCTATGCAAGAGTTGTCATAAGATCGAAATGCCGCACCCACCTGGCTTCTTGCCCGCCCATTCGGAATTTGTAAAAGCAAGAGGTGAAGAGCTCTGTTTGAGGTGCCACATGAAAGCTTCGTGCACAATTTGTCACGCAAGACACATCCACAGAGCTATCTTTGATATTGAAGCTCGAATGAAAAGGTTTGGTGCGGAATAGTGAAAGCCAATTGGCAGAAGCTTCTTGAGGATCTAGCAAAAAGCGTAAAAAGCTTCCCGCAGGATGTTATAGAAATCCTCAGAGCACCTCAGGCAGATCCAAGAACTACAATCCTGGTGTTAAGCATTTTGATAGTTGGACTTTTATTGCTAGCCGTTTTGGGATTGGCATTATCGTCATTGTTCAGGAGAAGAAGAGCTGTAGAACCAATTGAGGAAACCCTTGAAGCTCCTATTCCTTCTGAGGTTCCAGAAGCTCCAGAGGTTATAATTGAGCGCCGCCGAGATTGGATATTCGGTGTGATAGTTTCGGTAATAGTAGTCATAATTCTTTTAGGAACGGCATCCTTTTATACTTCTATGCCTTCTTTTTGCATACGTTGCCATGTGGTCAGGAAGGATTATAAGAGCTGGGCTGGATCTTCCCACCGAGAGGTAGGGTGTTTAGCTTGCCATCAAGAACCTGGCATAAGCGGATATGTAGTTCAGAAGGCTGACTATCTCCGTGAAGCATTCTTGTTTTTTACCAATAACTATGATGAACCTTTACTGTCGATGGTAAGCAATGGCTCCTGTAATCGCTGTCATCGTAGTGTCGCTAATGGAACTGTAACCCGCCATGGTATTCGGGTACGGCATAAGGATTTTCTTGATAGAGGATACAAGTGTGTATACTGCCATAACACGATTGCTCACGGTGATAATGTCCCCGTGCCCAAATTTCCGACTATGGATAAGTGTGTTCTTTGCCATGATAACAAGAGGGCTAGCGCTGAATGTAAGCTATGTCATGTCGAGGAAGCTATAGGGGAAGCTCGAGAACCGAGAAGGGAATTTGTGAAAATAGCGACAGAAATACCGTGGCATTGCCGGGGATGTCATACACTTGAGATTAGTAAAAAGTGTATAGATTGCCACGGTTTGGAAATGCCCCACTCTCCTGAATTTAAAAGTGGGAAACATGCTCGTCTTGGGTTTACGCAAAAGTCGATTTGTTGGAGATGTCATCCAAGCAATTTTGGCCTATGCAATAAATGTCATGTTTATCCATCTCCTCATGGTTCCGAAAGTGAATGGATTAGGCTGCATGGGCCTGCAGCAAAAAAGACAATTATTGTTGAAGTCTTTTTAGAGGATTCACAATTTATTGATTGTTATCTATGTCATGACCGGCCAAATATGTGTGATGCCTGTCATGTGGGGCAGAAAGAAGTAAGAATGAGCGAAATTCGCGGGGGGCTCTAAGCGTCGAAAGGGGAAACGTCTCTGAATGCGGAACCTCTTTCTCAGGAATAGTTTTATGGGGAGTGTGTGGTGAATAAAAAGTTTTGGATTGCGATTGGGTGGTCGATATTACTCTCATTTGCTTTAGTCAGTACTTCGGTGTCGTGCCGCCAGCAAGATAGAAAACTGCAAAGAGAAAAAGCAACCGAAAACGAAATACATTCGTCTCCAAGATTCCTCTTCAATATTTACGGCGAAGAAAGTAGTGAAAACAGCAAACTGGATGCACCTCTCGGTATCACAGTTTCAAAAGGTAAAGTTTTTGTTGCAAGTAGCGTTCGCGGGAGAGTGGTAGCTTTCGATTTAGATGGGCGCTTTCTGTTTTCTTTTTATGCAGAACCAACAGAACTATCAGTAGAACCATCCCAGAGAGCCCTCATGCGACCTTATCCAGTAGGTATTACTGTTAGTGACGATGAAGATATATATGTATCAGATATTCGGAGTAAGAAGGTAAGAGTTTTTAAGCCCGAGGGCACGTTCTTGAGTTTGTTTCCTGATTCTGATGAGGAAAAGAGTGCACTTATCAAGCCACTGGGTCTCGCATACGCGCGGAGTAGGCTTTATGTAACAGACATTGGAGACCAAAGCATTAAAGTCTTTAACAAGAGAGGAAAACTACTCAAGAAGTTTGGTCGAGCAGGGCAGAGTAATGGGCGATTCCTTTACCCTAATGGGGTAGCTGTGGGGGAAGATGGCAAAGTTTTTATAGCTGACTCGAATAATTCTCGAATCCAGGCCTTTGATGGGGATGGCAAGTTCCTTTTTTCAATTGCAAAATCATCAGACCAGAAGCTCAGACTGCCCCGCGCACTTACCTTTGATCGTCTGGGAAGGCTTCATGTGGCAGATACGCTGGCGCACCAAATATATGTATTTAACAAAGAAGGAAAATTCTTGTTTACCTATGGCGGTCCCAGAAACAGGAAGGAGGAACCAGGGGATAAAGATATTGCTGAGCAAGAATTGGACCTTCCGGTTGGAATTTCAATAGACAAGGAAATAGGGCGGATATATATAACTGATAAAGGGTACAACCGGGTTTCGGTGTGGGAATACTGAGAAGACTCAAGACTCAGGATTTAGGACACAGGTTGACAAAGCGTTTGGGCATACAGTTTTAAACACCTTTCTTGTGTCTTGGAGCTTGCGTCTTGTGTCCAAACAAAGGAGGAAAGGTGAGCAGAAGAATTATAATCATTACGGCAATAATTTTAATTTTAGCTGCTGGTGGATTAGCGGTTTGGTACTTTGTAAGCAGTGAGCCTAAGAAACCAGAAAAGAAAGTAGCAGAAAAGACATTCCTAAAAAAGGGAGAAGAGAGATTCTCTAAAGGGGATTTCAAGAGCGCTTTAAATGATTTGAAGAAGGCAGTATCTGAGGATCCAGAAAGCTTCAAGGCTCACTACCTTCTGGCAAGAGCATACCAGGCGCTTGGGCAGCTAGATAGCGCACTTGCTGAATATAAAAGATCTACCCAACTTGATCCCAACAATGCTGAAGCTCACTTTAACCTTGCTTTGTTATATAAGGAGAAAGGAGATAGCAAGGAAGCCATTGCTGAACTCGAAGAGTCAATCCGTATTTTTCCGAATTTTGTTGGAGCAAGAAATGTTTTAGCTAAGTACTATGCTGACCTGGGAGAGACAGACAAAGCGATAGCAGAATACAGCAAAATAGTAGAGCTGAAACCATTCGGAATGGATTTAGCCAGTGTCCACAATGAACTGGGTCTTCTGCATATTAAAGAAGGAAGAAAACAGGAAGCTATTAAAGAATGGCAAACAGCTTTGTCCATTGACCCAAATAACCAAAAGGCCAAAGACTTTCTATCTCAGTATAAATAACTAAAGATTACATATGCTTTAGTAAAATTATTGTAATGGAGTCGAATATCGGAGCACTAAGTTTTAAACAATATAGAATGACTAACACTTCGTTTTGAACTCAGTTAAACAATTTAAAATATTAAAACAAAAATATCTAAAGTAGTGAGGATTAAAAGTATTTTATGTTGATTGTCGAAAGATCTGGTTTTGAATTTAGAAATTTAGAGTTTGTATTTACTTAGGATTTGGAGTTTAAGATTTGTAATTTGGCTTCTTGAATTACCTCTCGCCCTTGGATGCGAGCACTGCTTAACTAAATGTGGGTGAAGGTATGAAGGTAGTTATAAAATTGAAAGAAGCAATAAGAGTTAGAGCCAAACTACTGGTATTAGTTTTTATACCGGCCATAGTTATGGCTATTTTAAGCTTTCCTTTTTCTGGTCAAGCTGCGACCGAAAACCGTCTTTATCATCTACATTCAGAGTCTTCTACTATTGATGCAACTGCAAGAGTTTTGAGTCAGGTTAATCCTGATACTTCGCCAACTACCATGACAGGTCCCAGGCTAAACACAGTGGGCGATAAAGTTATTGCCAGTTTCGAGACCCAAGCAGGTGATCCTAACTATTCAGGGACAATTCCAGCTGGTGCTGTTTGGACTTTTGAAATCTGGGCAAGTCAGGATGGAACTGACGCTGTAGGATATCCCAGAGTCCGCATCTATCTAAATAGCCAAACCGGAACACTTTTAATTGATTCTCAATCCACGAACCAGCTTACCACTTCTATGACCAAATATACCTGGTTGGCTACTAATACCAACCCAGTAGCTTTTAACTCCGGTGATAGATTATATGTAGTTGTTTCAGCAAATTTCACTGTTTCCGGAGGAGGCAACCAATATTGTTATCTGGGTGTTGAAGGGACCGCCGGAGGTGCTACTGATTCGACTATAATTACACCACTTGACTCATCACCACCCACTACCACCCTCACCACTGAACCTACCATCCCTGACGGAGAGGGAGGCTGGT
>CAYGBL010000005.1:0-65882 GCA_964348135.1 uncultured Actinomycetota bacterium | reverse complement strand
AAGGATGTAGCAGGAAACAGTATGAGTGCCAACAAGATCTTCTCCTTTGCTACCATAGATGCCATAGCTCCCACTACCACCCTCACCACTGAACCTACCATCCCTGACGGAGAGGGAGGCTGGTTTAGAACAGCTCCCACCATAAGTTTAACTGCTGATGAGCCGGCTACTACCTACTACCAGTGGGATGCAACTACCGGTCCCTGGACAACCTATCTCTCTCCTTTTAAGGCACTGGAAGGAACTCATACAATTTATTTCTATTCAATTGATAGCTACGGTAATATAGAGAGTCCAACGAAGAGCCAAATAATAAAAGTAGATTCAGAAAAACCAACAGCGGAAATCAAAATACCTGCGGGAGGAGAACATATAAGGCAGACAGTAAGAATAATAGGATCGGCAAAGGATAATAACTTTAAGAACTTTAGCATTTATTATGGAGCAGGAACTTCTCCCCCGACGTGGCACGATATTGGTGCAAATCCTCATCCTTCTCAAGTTGACCATGCAGAATTGGAAGCGTGGGATACAGGTGCAGTTTTAGATAGTATTTATACCTTAAGGTTAAATGTAGCTGATGAATCAGGAAACGAAACAATAACAACGAGGATTGTTACTGTAGATAATACGCCACCTACAGTTAGTGGAGCAGCGAGTATTGGCTATATGGCATTTGAAATTCTGTTCAACGAAGCAAATAGCCTTGAAACTAAAAGCGCAGAGGATGTTACCCATTATGCTATTACTCCCAGCTTGGGAATATCACGAGCTGTGTTTAAGGAAGATGGAAGAACTGTAAGGCTCTTAACAGATATTCAAGATGCTACCACCTATACCGTTACCGTTAGTGGAGTTAAGGATCGAGCGGGGAACAATCTAGCCATGCCCAACTCTGCAAATTTCGTAGGTCTACCACCGGCTTCAGCAGCTCCCCAAAATCTAACAGCAACGGCTGAGCCTGAACCTAGCCGTAACATAATACTGAATTGGTCGCTTCCTCCAGCAGGTGAACCTGATTACTACAACGTTTATCGTTACATTTATCCCATCAACGAAGAGAATAAACCACTGGTTGAAGTGATAGCTTCACATCTTATTGGTTCTAGCACCAGCTATGCTGATGGTACGGGCATTCCCGGTGAGACCTATTACTATGCTATAACCTCTATTGATATAGTTGAGGGAAAGGAATTTGAGAGCCCTCTTTCAAATAGTCCAGAGGCAACTGTTCCGGGAACCGAGAACCCTCATATTGTATTTTCAAATGCCACTAATATGTGTGTAGTTTGTCACAGTTCACATCGTGCTGAAGGATTCTTTAAGATTGAGCGGCGGTCGACTGTAGAAGAGACTTGTTTTGTATGCCATGATGGGACAGGTGCCCCAAATGATATTCAGATTATGTATACAGCAACGGATACTTATGCTGGTCATAAAACCCAAACTCCCGGTATGCATCGCCCCGGTACACAGTTGCAGTGCGGGTATTGTCATGATCCACATTATGCAATAAGTGACAATAAGTTCTTAATGAATAAAGTCTATTTAAACCATGATGGTTCAACTAAATCTCTACCGCCAAATCCAACCCGAGATCTTAGAGATGTATGCATTATATGTCACGAGAATGATGTATCTAAACCAATGACTAAGGTAGCAGGAATAACAATTTCGCATATCACGACTGATCAGGACATTAGTCATGACATGACCGATTCAACCTACTGTAAGAAATGTCATGCAAATATAGGAGATGCTGAAGCAGCTCATAGTCCCACTGTGGTTGTAAAAGCGCCTGAGGCTGAGGATACAAATATTTTAGGTCTGGATATGGAGGATAACACTGCAAATGCTGGATACGTAGTTACTCATACCGCTTCTACAAGTGCAATAGAGGTAATCCTTGATTACTATGGAGCAACTGGTGAATATTTGAATATTGGCAACTATAGTTACATAATACGAGCCCGTGTCAAAAGTTCCACCAGTACAGCTCAACTGAAGGTAGCAATCAATGATACAGTAGGTTCAGAGGCGCCAATTCCTGAGGCCGATACCTGGCAGATTATCGATCTTGGATTCTTTACTCTAAATGGAAATAACGATAATTTCAGGCTTGGCCTTTCGGATTCTAATGCAGGTATAGTTGATATTGACAGAATTTATTTCTGTAGAATCTGAGCAAAAGCGTTCAAGGCTCTGGGCTGAAGGGACGGTTGAAGAGCTCTATAGACAGTAGGAAGGTAAATATACGCTTCTCGTTAGAGAGGCTCCTAAAGAAAAACCTGGGGAGTATATCTTGCAAACAAACCCAAACGGAGCATACAAGCCCCATGCTCCCGGAAGAGAACAATCCCTTCTCTACAAGTATTTATTAATATAGAGATGACCATCATAGCTATCCTTGTATTTTATTGCATTAATCTTTTGCGAGGATGTTACCCGCCGCCTCGTTTTAAGCGTGGCTATCCGTATCAAACTTGCTTCTTACTCTCTGCTCTACGCTCTTTGTTCACAGCTTCCTTCACTTCTCTTGCATACTTATAAATGCTTTCAATAGCATCACAGATTCTATCCACAAATTCTTCAGGAATATGGGAATAGAGGGGTATGCTCAGTACTTTGGACGATAAATCTTCGGTTATGGGGAGTTTTTCTCTGGATTCTTGGACGAACTCTTGGTATGCCTTTTGGAGGTGGACAGGGGGGTAAAAATATGCTCTAGTCTGGATATTTTCGGCTGCCAGAGCCCGGGCGACTTTATCTCTGTCTAAGCCAAAAGCATTTGGCTCTATGAGTATTGAAAAATCCTTGTAAGTACTTCTGTCCCCTGGATTAATTTTCTGAAACAATAGTCCTGGAACAGTTGATAGTCTGGATTTATAGCGTTCAACAAGTCTGTTTCTTCTGGTCACATTTTCTTCAACCATACCAAGACTTTTCAAGCCTATAACGGCACTGATTTCCATCATTCGTGCGCTGAGTCCTGGGAATTCGCAATTATAGTCATCTGGATTGCCATAGTTTCTTGCCAGTTGAAGTCTCTTCGCTAGACTTTCATTATTAGTGGTTACAATTCCACCTTCTCCAGCCGTAACGACCTTGGTTGGGCTTAAACTGAAAACCTGAGCATCAGCATAACCACAGACTTTTTTGCCTCCATACAATGCACCGAAGGAATGAGCAGCGTCTATTATCAGCTTTAAATTTCTTCTATCTGCAATTTCTTGGAGCGCTTTTCTATTGCACGGATTTCCAAAAATATCAACGGCAAGAATTGCAGATGTTTGCGATGTAATTGCCTCTTCAACTTTTTTGCAGTCAATGTTATAGGTATCACTCTCACAATCTACAAATACCGGCTTAAGGTTATTCCAAAGAAGTGAATGTGCGGTTGCACAAAAGGTAAAGCTGGGAAGAATTACTTTACCACGGATACCAAGAGCTTGGATAACTAATATTAAACCTGATGTGCAGCTTGATAAAGCAATTCCATACTTGGCTCCTAGATAGTTTGCAGCTTTTTCTTCAAAGATTTTAACGTATTTGGCATTGGTTATTTGCCTTGTTGAGAATATTTCCGAAAACTGCGCAGAAATATCATCAGGAGTAAATAGTGTAGGTTGCGTAATAGGGACTATTGTTTTAAAAATGGGTTTACCGCTCAAGATGGCCGGTTTGCTAATCAAATTTTAACCTCCACAAGATTTTTACACATTTCTCATATACATAAACAAACTTATCAAAAACTTATTTCTCTTTTTCTAAAATGTCTCTTGGAAAGACAGGTTTTCTTCATTCAAATTATCTCCATTGCTAATAATCCTAAAAAGCGATGACAGTGTCAAACCATCTTCGAGTACTTTTTACTTATTGAAGTTCTAATAATCCTGGTATTTAATCTGAGCAGTTGGTTATAAACAAATTGCTATCAGCATTCATTGTACTGTTCATTGAATTAGCAGAGTAACTTAGTTATGAGGTTCAAAATATGTGAGTTCTTTGAAGCTTGCGGGCACAAGTTACCAGTGCCTGTTCAGCACATCCCAAACTAACAATAGTGTCAACAATTTTTATGAGCCTGCTATTTAAATATTATGTAGTATAACGTTTTGAAAACAAGAGATAGATCATACAGAAATCCGCATTTTTCTAAGTACTCCATATTGTATGCTATTTTTTGGGGTAAGATTTTTTCCAGATAGATTTCTTCTACGTTGGCTCCGCTTTTTATCAGTGCTGACTCATCTCTAAATTCTATTGAGGCTAAATCTGTGATCCCTGGTCTAACTTTAAGAATTTTGTCAAAGGCGTCAGGAAAACGCTCAGTAAATTCGGGCAATTCTGGCCTTGGTCCTACGAAACTCATATCACCCTTAAAAACATTAATGAGTTGAGGCAATTCGTCCAATTTGAATTTTCTAAGATATCGTCCAATCCTCGTAACTCGTGGATCTTCAAGAGTGGTAAACTTTGGTCCTTCCCCATCAAGGATGGACATAGTTCGGAATTTATAAAGGTTAAAAGGCGTTTTCCCTTTTCCAAGTCTCATTTGCCGATAAATGATTGGTCCTTTGCTTGTAAATTTAATCATAAGGGCAATGACAGCAAAAAGAGGGAGCAGGCAAACAATTCCTATAATGGAAAAGGTTATGTCGAAGAAGCGTTTTGCTTTAAGGTACCAGATTTGTTCCATCCTCCGTTAAATATTTTAGCCGAGGGACTATGATTTCCTTGTACTTATTTGCTAATCTTTCTTGTTCGCGCTGTAGGTCGAGATTGCTAAGATATTTCGTCTTTGTCAAGAGGTTCTTATATTCATCCACTGCTGACCAATCAACATCTTTATGTAAAGCAGGATCGTAGAATGATGTCCCTGGATAAGGTGCAAGGATAGTAAAACCAACGGCATCGGGTTGGATTTTGTCAATTAAATTTTCAGTGAGCTTTATATCTTCATAGCTCTCATTAGGCATCCCTAAGAGGACATAGGCGCGTCGGAAGAATCCCATCTCTTTCGTCACCCTAAAAGCCCACACCGCTTTTTCTACCGTGATACCCTTGTTCATATCTTTCAGGATTTGGGGTGAGCCGCTCTCAACGCCCATCCATACCTCGCGACATCCGGCCCGGAACATGTAAGATAACATCTCTTCATCGAGGGTGGCAATGTGGACATTGCAGCCCCAATACGTAGGGATTTGACGTTTCATCTTTTGGCTGCAAAAATCAATGATTAGATTTCTTCTTACGGTAAAAGTATCATCGCTGAATTTTATAAAATCAATTTTGAATTCATCAACTACTTGCTGAAATTCGTCTAAAATATTTGCTGAGGTACGGAAGCGGCACTTTCGCGTCCAGACCGTATGGCTGGCACAAAATGTGCATTTATATGGGCACCCACGACTGCTAAAGATACTGGCTATTCTAATCCCGTTATCTTTGTATGCTTCCTCAATATTCCGTTCTTGTTTGATGAGTTGGCGATCTGGAAAGGGAAGAATGTCTAGGTTAGGGACAAGGGGTTTCTCTACAATGGGTTCTCTATTGCCTTTGACTATATCCAAGAATGCTTCCTCGCCTTCACCTACAACCACTGCGTCGACTGCTTCATTTTTTAGGGTATCTTCAGGTAGGGCAGAAGGGTGGACGCCGCCAAAAACGATGTAGTTACTGGGAGTCTTAATTCTTTGTGCAAGCTGTAGTCCGTGTTTAAGTTGAGGGGATGTGCAAGAAAAACCAATTATATCAGCGTCCATGCAGCCATTAACGATTTCACTATCTGAGTCGAAAAAGCCACTGTAGAATTTAATATTATTGTACCCGTGAAGCCTCAGGAAAGAAGCAATATAACCTATATTAAGAGCTTCCCAGGTATGAAATGTGCGAGGTTGTATGAATGCAATTTTCATAATTTATCTTTCAATAGGACAAAAATCATGGCGGGTAGTTTTACTGTTTTCTGGGAAATGGTACAGATCGTATCAAGCCCCAAATAGAACCCAATCCATAGCTTACATGATATGAGAAAAAGATTAGAGGTAAAATTGGAAGATACAAAATTCCCGCTTTAGCGGCAATCGCTGCCGAAAAAAATATAGCACACAAAAAATAGGTGAGCAATATTGAAGAAAGGATTATCAATCCCCATATCGTCGTACTCAAGAGAAAAAGGCTGATTATAAGACTCAGGACAAAAAAGAGAGGTACGAAATGTCGAACCGACAATGAACCCGGGCTGCGCCTGACGGTTAAAATGTTCCAAGTCCCGGTTTTAAAACCTTGCTTCCATAAATCTCTCAACGATGAACGAGCATAATAAAATGATTTTATGGAGGGGGAAAGGTATATCTTTCCCCCACTTTTTCGCAAGCGGAAATGGAGGTCGTTGTCCTGATTTCTTATCAGTTCTTCATTGAAAAAGCCTATTCTATCAAAGACCTCACGCCGGTAAGCGCCAAATGCAACAGTATCTACATACTGCTCTTTTTGAGTATACCGGAAGCGTGCGTTCCCGACACCGAAGGGTGAACTCAAAACCAGAGCTATTCCTTTTCCGGTATATCCCTCTCCGACTGTTTGTATTGGACCTCCTACGCAGTCAGCATCAGTTTTTTTTAAGAGATCAACGTTTTGCGAGACAAAATTTGGAGCCACCGAACTGTGTGCACTTAAGATTATTATAATGTCACCGCGGGCGTTCTTGATGCCTATATTTTTGCTAACCGGTGTAATCTTCCTAGGATTATCCAGCAGTTTAATATATTTAAATTTATCTCTATATTGTGCGACGATTTCCCTTGAACCATCTTCTGACATACCATCGGTAACCAAAATTTCGTAATTTTCGAGGGGATAGTCTTGATCAATTAACGAATCAAGACATTTTCGGATATGCTTGGATTCATTTCGCATCGGAATGACGATGGAAACGAAGGGAATTATATTCTCTTTTTCAAACTTAAGGGATGGCGTGGTGTACATTACAAAATGTTGCTATATAATACGAGTTCTTAAATCTTATGATCATTAACTACATTCTTAACTGCCTGGATAACATCAGTAACATCTTCATCGGTCATTTTTGGATATAGTGGAATAGAAATAATGCGGTTATACACATATTCTGCTCTTGGAAAATCTCCCTGCTTAAAGTGAAAAGTGTCTCTATAGTAAGGTTGAAGGTGCAGTGGTATAAAGTGTACGCTTGTCCCAATATTGTTGCTGTGCAAGAGTTCTATAAATTGAGCCCGGTCAATTGTTAATCTTTCAGGTTTTATCAAGATTGTATAGAGGTGCCATGCATGCCTAACATGATTTCTCGCGGATGGGATATCTATTTCTGGCATTTCAGCGAATGCCTCATTATATCTCCGGACATACTTTTCCCTAATTTCTTGAAAACGCTCCAATTTTGCTAATTGATGTAGGCCTAATGCGGCTTGAATATCACTCATATTATACTTAAAACCTGGATAGAGTATTTCATAATACCAGGAACCACCTCGTTCATAGCGTCGCCAGGCATCGCGGTTTATTCCATGAAGACTCAGCAGGCGTACCTTTTCCGCCAGTTTGCCATCATTTGTTGTAACCATGCCCCCTTCTCCTGTAGTTAGATTTTTAGTTGCGTAAAAACTAAAGGATGCTATGTCTCCCAGTGCACCGGCTTTTTTGCCTCTATAATCAGAAGCTACAGCATGAGCAGCATCTTCGATTATTTTTAGATTATAGTCCCGTGCTATCTGCTCAATTTCGTCCATCTCGCACGGGTGTCCTGCATAATGGACAACCAGAATTGCTTTCGTCTTTGACGTGATTTTCTTACGTATTTCGCCCGGATCCATGTTTCGAGTATCTATCTCTATATCAGCGAAGGTGGGTATAGCGCTAAGATGTACAATGGCATGAGCAGTTGAACAGAAAGTAAAAGGGGATGTTATAACTTCGTCTCCTGCTTTTATGCCTGATGCTACCAGACTTAGATGGAGGCCTGCGCTGCAAGAGTTAACTGCAATTGCATGTTTTGTACCGATGTACTCTTTGAATTCCTCTTCAAAGTGTTGTGCTTGAGGACCAGTGGTTATCCAGCCAGAATTTAGAGTTTTGACCACCTCTTCACACTCATCTTTTTCTATAAGTGGAATTGAAAAAGGTAAGAATGTTTTTCTCATCCGCAGTTCTACCTCGCAGGTTATCTTTATTCTATTGTGGAATCCTGCATTTTCATTTATTCGTCTAGCTTTTAGTAATTCTACCAGATTCGAGTCTGTTTATCTTTCAAAAGCTGAAAATAGAGCTTTGCAGCTATCTCCATATTCTTTTCCCATAATCCTCTTTCCTTGATGGTTTTCTGGTTAACCGTCACTGCTTTTATTCTAAGATCCGGATCATCGAGAGCTTGAGTAATTTTCTGCGCAAGAATGCTGGGGTTATCGGGTGGAACAAGCAATCCGTTTTCTCCTTCCGTTATCCATTCTCGGTTTGCCGGTATATCGGAAACAATGGGGAAAGCACCACAAGCCATAGCTTCTAAAAGCGAAATTGATGTAGCATCTGAACGGGGTATAGAAATGTATATAGACGATTGCCTGTATAAATCTCCTAGTTTTTCAGGGGGGACATTCCCTAGGAACTCAACAGATTGCTTGATATCCAGTTTCCTAGCAAGCTTTTCAAGCTCTTGGCGCAGCGGACCGTCTCCCGCCAGAAGTAGTTTTACATCATGGCCGTTAGCTCTAAGTATTTTGAGAGCTCTCAGAATGATATCGAGATTATATAAAGGTTTGTGCTGCCGTACGCTTACGAGAATTGGAAGATAATCTTGCCTTGAGCTCGGATAAAATATTAGAGGATCAATCCCACTGGGTATAATGTGTATTTTCTCCGCAGGGATTCCGAGCTCCACCATTCTTGATACTGAAATTTGTGCATCAGCAATGATTAATTCAGCTCTTTTGAGAACAAAGCGGGTGAGCATTTTGTGCAAAAATGATCTAAATGGAGTAATTAGTATGTCAGTTCCCAAGGCACTCACAATAAAGGGGTGCAAGTTGCTACAGGCACCAAGGAAACCGAAGCTGGTAATGTAATGAGCATGAAGTATATCTGGTTTAATCTCTGCAAGAAGGTTTCTAATTGCCGGAATTTGGAGAAAATAGTCCAAATCCTGTATCGGTAATTTTCTTCTGAGCATATGGATAAAGACCTTACCATTTTTAAATGGGCGAAAACTTATAAGATGCACCTCGTGCCCATGTTCCGAAAAATATTTCACCCATTTTTGAGTATGTATACTTTGTCCATCGGCTAAATAACAGATTTTCATTTTACCGATTTTGTTCGCATTTACTAATGTATTTTTCATATATTATTTAATTAATAGCTCTTTTCTTTCTACTGTTGTTCGTTCTGCTTATAGTTTGAACACAATTTTTCTATTTCTGCTACTTCCATTTTTATTCTTTCATCCCAGCTTAGAAAATTGTTAAGTGCATACTGTCTTGCGTTTTTTCCTAACTCTTTTCTCAGGTTATTGTCCTCCAGTAGATGCAGGATCTGCTTTGGTAGCTCTTCTAGTTGTCCTGAGTTGAGCAGGACACCTGTTTTACCTGATTGGATTATTCTTGCTGTATCACCGGTGTCCAGAGCAAGGATACATCTACCGCAGGTCATAGCTTCAAGTAGCGGGTTACCAATATTAGTATAGTCCTGAAGAGAAATAAAAATATCTGCAGCATTCATAAACTTTACTACCTCAATGGACGGAATTGCACCCAAAAATCTAACAAAACTGCTGACTGCTAGCGCACGAGCCACTTCGACCAGAGTTTCTTTCTCTGGTCCATCACCAGCAACCAGAAAAACTACGTCGTTTCTTTCTTTTGTGATTTCAGGAATCGCCTTTACAAGTCTATCCACGCGTTTCCAGTGCGCTAGCCGGGAAGCAGAAAGGATTATTTTGACATTTGGATCAATATTCAGCTGTCTCTTGAAGGCAGTGATATCAAAGTCTGAGTCAAATATATTTTTATCAACACCATTCATCCAAAATCTCATTCTTTTTGCCGGCACTTTTAAGTATTTGGCTACTTCGTTGCCTTTTGTCCCGTCGTCAGTGATAATTAACAAGTTTGATGGAATCTTGAAAGCAATTACTTCTTCAATCTTCTTTAATCTTTGCCAAAAGCTTGAGAGGTGTGGGTAGAGAAAGGTGCCATAAAGCCTGGTGATGTTTGGTATTCTCAATTTTTTTGCGACGAGGTACGCGATGGGGGCACCGTAGGATGTGTGTCCGTAAACTACGTCTGGTTTGATTTTGTTGGCTAAGGCTCTGGCTTTTAACCAGCCATATAAAATAAAAAAGAGCCAATTTATCTTGGCTAATAGTCGACGCAGTAAAATATTTTTAGGATGGAATGAGGTAAAGGGCGCTTTGAAATAATGAAAATCAATATTGTCCAATGTCTGAACTTTATGATTTTCTTTTGCAGGGATCACTAAGTGCACCTCATGCCCGGCATTTATTAGACCCTTTTGAAGATAGTAGACTGAGGGCGTACCTTTTTTTTCACCCATGGACCATAAACCGGTTGAAATTTCGAGAATTTTTAGTGAGCTCATTTGAAACCTGTTTTGAATTTATCTAATCCCATTTTAATTGGATAAAGTAATTTGAAGATAAGTGACTTTTTTTCGTATATATCGTAGTATTTTTTATATGCACCCCAGCTTTCCTTAAAGCGAATTAACTCAGTTGCTGATGGTGGAGATGCGCCGAAATTGTATGTTTGCATTCCATTTTTACATCCCCATTCGATCATTGATGAGACTAACAAATTATTGGGTCTTAGATGCCAGAAATGTTGGTATGAAGCATTAAGCCAGCTAAAAATTGCATCTTTGAAAACGAAGTGAATGGTGCCGGCTATGGGAGAGTCATTGTATTTTGCTAGGTGCCATTTGAGCAAGCCATGATTTCGCATATATTTAAAAACATTTTCATAAATTTCAAATGGATAGGCAGTACTTCCTCTTCTTTTAAAGGTATGAACTGCAATCTCATAGTACGCCTTAACGTCATCCAAACTCCGTACTTCCTCAATCCTTACTGCTTTCCTCTGAGCTTGATGCACCATTTTGCGAATATTTCTTGTAAATTTATTTTTCCATACAAATTCGAAAGAACCACTCAGATTAAGGATATGGGCAAAACACTGGCGACTTTGAAAGCCATATTTTTTCAACATCTTGCACTGTTGTGAGAAATCTACTACTTGAAGGAGCCCGTATTTCCAATCCTTACCCAGGTTTAAGAAATGAGATAACATTTCCTCTTTTAGATTGTCATTCTCATTATTAATTGTTACCAGTCCTCCGTACGTTCCAAAAGGGAGAGAAATGTAATGGTGAAGACCGTATTTGACCAGTTCAACTAGGGGCATCATTCCTACAATTCTCTCCTCATCGTCCTGCGCTACAATACAAAACATTTTTCTATCGGGATAAGTTTTTGTGATTATATCGGTCCATTCCTTAGTGTGAAAGACAGTTGCATTTGGAGCAGATGTCAACAGCTCATTCCATTTTCCAGTTTCAATGTCGTTTGTACTTTTAATGCTTACTTTCATTGTTTCACAAAAATCATCATTTGCTCATGGTAGCTAATTTTAGGCGTCTTTTTGAACATAGTGCAATTTAGCTCAAACCACGCAAAATTTTTTAATAGAAACTGAGGTATGATACCTAAAGACACAGCTTTTATAAAAAATGAACGTCCGTATCTGATAGGGTAGTTTACAACGGGACTAAGACCGTGTTGTTGAAATGTTTGGGTATATTCCTCCGGAGTGCGTCTCCTATCGTCAACGTTTTTTGCGACCTGTTCTATTGCAAAAATTGTTCCATTCGGCTTGCAAACACGGGCGAGTTCTCCCACATTTTTCTCAAAAATTATTGCGTCGGAAATAGCTTGGAGTGCTGCAACCGATAGGATAAAATCGAAGGAATTGCTTAAAAGCGGGATCCCTATTCCATCTGATTGGAGGAATTTAATGTTTTTTTCCTGACAGAACATTTTGGCTTGTTTTAACAGCTCATAGTTTACATCAAGGCCAACAATGCTTTCTACTTTTTCTGTGAACCAAAGGGCGAGTCGGCCATTTCCACAGCCGAAATCCAGCATGAGTTCCTTTCCTGTAAGTTTTAAGTTTTTGGAAATTGCCATTTTGTGGAGCAGATCAATATATTTGTTTTTGACTCCATGGATATCTGCTGAGTCAAGAACTGCTCTCAACTGCTCCTTTTCGAAATTTTTACCTGGCAGGTTTGACTTTAACGGTTCTCGATGCAAGACGCAGCCACTCTTGTTAAGATCTATTTCCTTTCTTTAAAAGTTGTTCATAAGTATATTCCAAAGTATTTAAAGTATTCCTCCACAGAGCCCTTTGTTTAATAATTTCTTCATTTTTCTTTGCCACGCTTTTCCTGAGATTGGGTTTATTTAAAATTTCGACAATTTTGTCAGCTAATATTTGTGGATCATCTAAGGGGACGATGAACCCATTTACGCCGTTTTCAATCCACTCCCTATTCCCTGGGATGTCTGAAACGATTGGAAAGACTCCTGCCGCCATGGCTTCAAGAAGAGAGACAGAAGTACTATCAGATAGAGATGTTGAGAGATAAACATCAGCTGATTCAAGTTGTGATGGTATCCTCTCATGTGGGATAGCACCGATGAACTGTATTCGATTTATTATTCCGATTTGCGAAGCAAGTTTTTCTAATTTGTTTCTCTGGGTGCCATCACCCCCAACAACTAATTTAATTTTATCAGTATGCTTCAGGACTAAGGGAAGAGAGTGCAGAATTAGTTCGATGTTGTACAAAGGCTCAAGACTCCGGTAGCTCAATAATGTAAATTGGTCTTTTTGTTTGAAATCTCGTTTTGTAATTAGGGAAAGAAGGGCTTCATCGACTCCCAGGGGGAAGACAACAATTTTTTCCTCCGTGCCCCCCAGCTCTATTACCTTCTTTTTTAAAATTTCCGCATCGACAGTAATCAGATCCGCTCTGCGAATTGCATATTGGACCATCCATTTCAATCTCAGGGACTCCTCCGGTGCCCTGAGCACATCTGACCCGTAAGCAGCGACCACCAGGGGCCGTCTGCCGCAGACAGCAGCATAGAAACCATAGTTAGAAAGACCTAGGCCGCCAACAACATCAGGATTGATTTTCTCAAGGAGATGTTTGATCTGACCATAATTAAAAAGAAAGCTTACGTCTTTATATCTCATTATGGGTGCTGCGAGAAAGTGTAGGTATACGCCCGCGATAGCTTTCGGCGGATGTAAAGTGATTACGTGAATCTCGTGTCCTCGCTCCGCGAGGGAGCCCAATAATCTCTGATCGTGAATGCTATTCGGACTCGTCAAAAAGCATAGTTTCAATTACTATCACCTTGCTTCTTGGTGAAGACGAAGAGACAATCAGCATATGTCAAATAAGAAAGATTCCGGCGACGTGAAATCAATGATTCCGCTAGGGCAAGGCAGGGGAAAATTGGCGGGGGGAAAAGTGATTGTTCGGCTAACCATGTAAAAGCCGAGGAAGTTCTAATCAACCTCCAGTCCGTACAGTAAAATCCACTTTGGCTAAAAGCGTCAACATATTCTAGAGGCTTTCTTCGTAGATTGAAATCTTTGGGCATCCCTTCTTCATGAGTTTGCTCGGCTGATACTTGCTCAATCAAACAGACTTTTCCTCCTATTCTCAGAGTGCGATAAAATTCAATTATGATTTTGATAAAGTCTTCAGCATCTGTAATGTGCTGCAGAACATATACAGAGATAATCCGGTCGAAATATTCATTATCGACTGGAATGTTAAGACCGTCATATAGAATATATTCGACATTGCTGTAAATGTTGGTGTCCTCTGCTTTACGAATCATCGCTGGTGTGACATCGATACCAATCACCTTTGTGCATTGCGGTGCTAGCCAGGAGGAGATACGCCCTAAGCCACTGCCGAAGTCGAGAACGGTTTCGTTTCCTTTGAGCATTAGTGCTCTTGATAACTGTTGTTTGTGTAGTGTATCTATATACCGGTTTTTACGGCCCCGGATATCCGCTTTGTCTAGTACGGCTCTTAGATTACCCTCTGAGGCAGCTTCTTCCCACAATTTTGGCTGGAACCGACCGAGCTTATTACCGGCCATTTCCGCTCCATGTTCTTCTGGCCAGACGCGATATCTGACGTCCAAACTGGAAGAGCTTTCCTTCCCAACGATATGCTGAATAGTTCACCCTTTGTGCTCCAAAACTTTCTTTATGTTGGCGTACACCTTCCAGTTCACGGCCATCTTCTCCTAGGCTGCCTCCAAAATCAACATATTTGTATCCTCGATTGCAAGCATCTTCAATGATTCGTTCTACAAGTGCGCTTGCAGGGTGATCGTGAGCAAAGTCAGCTATGGTTGATTCTGACCAATTGAAAAGACCTTCATGATTATAAAAAACAATACTTCCAGCTATCGTCTTATGGTCCAGTTTGGCCAACCATAGTTTAATGTTTCTGGATTTACTACGAGCCATTTCCTCAAAAAGCGATTTTGGGTAAATATTTGCTTGCCTTCTAGCAAGAGAGGCCATGTGGTAGATTGAATAATATTCCTCGAAGGCATTGAGAGAGCAGTCTTCAGTGATTACGACTCCCAGCTCCCTAGCCTTCCGGCAACGGTTTCTCCTTTTTTTCTTCACCTTGTGGTTCCATACCTCGTCGAAGTTTCCCTCAAGCCAAAGAATATGAGTGTAGAAGTCTAGCTTTTGTAGGTTCTCGCTACATAAGTTTGATGTAAGTGGATGAGGACCGATTACAACAGCTTCATTTGAACCAAAAGTTGTCAATATTTCTTGGACTCTTTCTTTATCTATTGTCGGATTTGATACAAAACCCCCATATGCAAGGGGTATAGAGACATACTCAACAAAAATCCCAAATTTGCTGAAAGTCTTCATCAACGGGAGTAGAATTTCAACACCGTCGTCAAAAAGATACAATTTTGTGGCGATTTCAAAGCCGAAGCTATTTTTCAGTATGTTGGCCCATGTCCAGGTCTGAAAGAAGGTTGAGTTTGTTGAATATCTTACAATTTCATCCCATTTCTTTTGGGAAACGTTTGATATAACCCGCACTTTAGCTGTATCCTTTAAGTACTCCTACTATATACTGCTGTTAATTTACCATAATATGGATTAGATAGTTTGAATATTACTATGAAAAAAAGTAATTCAATAATAGCATCTTGAATATTTACCTACAACCTAACACCTCGATGTTAAACCTTTATTCTAAGGATGGGATATGGAAGAGAATACAGAACAGCCGTATGTAGCCCCCTCTATAGGGCAGCGTGCGAGACGTGGGACAGTGTGGTTTACTCTTGGATACGGCGGCACGAAGATCATTGGTTTTCTGGCTAATATTGTCTTAGCTCGCTTGCTTGGTCCTACTATTTTTGGACTTATGGGAATGGCAGCAGTTTTATCCGGACTGGTCACATTATTCGGAGGATTGGGAATTGGATCTTTTCTTATCCATCAACAAGAAGATATCGATAAATTTGCCAATGCCGCCTTTTGGATGAACATCCTAGTCGGAGCTGCAATGGCTGCAGTCCAAGTATTGATAGCGCCATTTGCAGCAGCATTCTATAGCACACCTATTGTTGCCCCTATTTTAATGGTTTCGGCGATCGGATATCTAATCGGTCCCTTGGGAGGTGTGCATGCCATCCTTCTCACGAAGGAGATGGAATTCAAAAAGACAGTCTTACCGAATATTTTACTAACCATAATTGGTAGTATTATTACGATTATATTGGCATTGTTTGGTTTCGGAGTCTGGAGTTTTGTTCTTTCTACCTTAGCTATAAGTCCTATTACCGTAGTCATAAACTGGATGCTTTGCCCCTGGCGTCCTTCACTTAAACTCCTCCTCCCATACTGGAGAAGAATATTCGACTACGGAAAGCATTCGCTCGGATGGGACGTTTTGGAATATCTGATTCAGAATACCGATTATTTATTGATAGGTAAAATCCTGGGAGCAACTTCGCTCGGATTATATGTATTAGCATTCAATATTGCCAAGTGGGTAGAGACAATTATTGCTCATACAATATCAGAATCAACCTTCCCTGCTTTTGCGAAGCTGCAAAAAGATAAAATTCAGATGTATAATGCTTTTCTTAAGACAGCCAGATATACTTCAATTCTAGCTTTTCCTGCTGCTTTAGGATTATTAGCTGTATCCTCAGAGTTTTTACCTTTGGTCTATGGTGCGAAGTGGAGTCTTTCAGTTTTACCTTTACAACTTCTTTTGGTCTATGGAGTCGTCCGTTCAATCTCTCGAATCAGCGAATCGATACCCCTTGTAACAGGGAGACCTGACGTAGGTTTCAAATGGGATCTGGCTCTTTTGCCGTTAGTAATAGTTGGGGTTTGGGTTGGTTCCAGATTTGGATTAGTTGGTGTTGCAGCTGCTGTAGCATTGATTCTGGGTGGAGGCGGTATTCTTTGGTTGATGATGGTCTTCCGGTTGATGAAGTGGAGGTATAGGGGCCTTTGGGAGTCCGTATTTCCTGCTTTTCTTAGTTCCCTGGCAATGGCAGGTCTGGTGTATCTTAGCAAGATTTTTATGTTTAGGTTAAATTTTACGACGCTTGCTACTTTAATCATTTCAATATTTTTAGGAGCTGCAATTTATCTGATCATTTTTAAGATTGTTTTTGGCAAAGCGCTGAAGGAGTTCGTTGACTTTGTGCGGTTGACCCTAAGAGATTTTAGAGTGGATCTAGGAGAACCCCTTGGATGGTTTCGGAAAATGAGATCCAAGACCATAGGGCAATAATTAAGGCAGCACAAAACTAGTAAGCCCTACCAAAAATAGAAGCAATAATTCTTTTAAGGCGGATAAAATTTCTTTTTATAAAACCATCCCGTCGATAGACTAACTTTATTTCTTTATCTGGGTAGGCTTCTCTAAACCACTCTTTTATCTTTTCTAGATCGCGTTTTGTAAATATTGATTTAAAAAACTTAATCTGCGGACAGCGCCGGTGAAATTTGTAAAATGCAATGATCTTTCCATTTGTCTCTTTAGTTTCCTCAATTATTACAGGATAAAGACGGCAGTCAAAAGGCCGTAATTCATAATTAGTGCAGCGGCCATCCTCCAAATAAGGACAGTGGTCTTCTTCATGTATGACAGCTATTCGGTAGAGGTGTCCTTCTTTTTCGATTTTTAGTTCAGAGAATTTACCAAGACGATTTAGTTCTTCTCGATTAATTAGCATACGTCCAAGGCCGATACAGCAATATTTAGGGCAGCCGGAACAGACGTTATTTTCATTTAGTGACCTCTTGGTTATTTTTATCACCTATCTCTGTTGATCAAAGTTTCTCTTTCACGTAAAGAAGGGAGCCGTCTGGAAATTGGTGTTGCAAGGTATATTCCCTAAATCTTGTTGGTTTCTTATCACGAATCTTCAGCCAACCTTTTCCAACTTCTTCCCACTGATGAAGAATGGAGGAAAGGTAGATTGCCTGGACAGGAACCTTATCTTCGATTATTTCCATCATTGCTGGTTTTACCGGTATATCAACAGCTACTCTATCAGCGTGCCAGCTGACGACGTCAGGGATATCTGTGACTATCACACCATTTCTGCTTGATACACTTTTAATATATTTGATTTGGTCCTGCGTATAGTAGAGCATATCTGAGCCTCGGTCGAAGGGATTAATAGCTTGCACAAGGGGTGCCAGGATTAATACTGTCAGAGTTAAAATATATATCAGAGTTTCTTTAAGCGCGGAAGCTTTTAGATTCTCAATGAGGTGCACAAAAAATGCAACTCCGAAAGCAGCGAAAAAGGGTACGAAGATAAAGAATAATCGTGGCAAATGGTGGATGAAGGCAAGAGCGAACATCTGCAGGAGAATCATTGAATAGACTAGCCATCTGAATTTTTCCTGTTCTTTATCAAAGCGGTGGAAAATGGAAGCTATAAAAAAAATCATTACGTACCGTCCAATTCCACCGAATCCTGGTGTAGGAAAGGTTATGTAAAAGGTCCCGAATCCCCGGATAGCTTTGATAAATATATCTTTGAAATGGGAGAGCACGAACTTAGGGACCGATAACAGCTCAGGGATCATATAAAGGGAGTAACCTGGATAAGTTGAGGTAAACATAGCTACCTCGAATTTCTGGAGGGAGAAAAAAGGGTTGCCTACCAGTAGATAATTGCGCCATAACCAAGGGGTAACAATGATTGCGAAAGATATAAAAAATCGGGCAAGACATAGGAACTTTTCATTCTTTTGGGTCAAGTAGATATAGATTAGTATAGGAGCCAAGAAAAAAATAGCGTTATAACGCGTTAAATAAAGTAAGCCAGCTACGCTTCCTGCAATAAAGTATAGCCACGTTTTTTCTTCTTTGTCTATTAGAAATAGGGTCAAGAGTAGAGTCATCCAAAAGAGTGCCATAGACTCTCTTAGACCTGAAATGCTGTAGTAAAGAACACTGGGGCTGGAAATAAAAAAAAGAGTTCCAAAGAAGGCGATCATTGATGGGAATAGTTTCTTTATTAGCATATAGACAGCGGGTATTGATAGAAAAAAGAATAAAGTTGAGGTGATAATAACGGAGAGATCCGAAAGACCAAAGAGATGGAAAGCGGCAGCAATTACCAATATGTGCAGAGGGGCACGCCATAAGTTTGGCTGGGGAAGACCTTCTTTGAAGGCAAGCTGAAGAGGTGTAATTTCGCCAGATATAAATCCTTGACCTCGGTAAACATTTCTAGCAATACCAGCATAATCTAGGGCGTCTCCACTTATCAAACCATGAAATATCTGTGAGTAGTATAGAGACCAAATAGCTACACCAAGGATAACCAGAACGGTTAAGTGCAAAACAATATTGTCTTGAATAGAGTTTCGATACGAATTCATTACGGACATTATATAAAATACACTATTATTAAATGTAAGATATCTAAATATTTAAATACTGTCAGTAATTAATCGTGTAAGAAATCTGTCTTGTTTTGTGCTCTTGTTGTCTTTACTCGGTCCTGTTTAATCAAAAAGTTTTCTAGCCATATCTTTAGCTATTTTACAAAATTTTCAGGTCTGGGCTGTAATATCATTTCAACAAATGGCTGTTACAGGTATATACACCTACAAACGAGAAATGACAATTTGCGATTGAATGTATGTTCCAGGAAGATCTTAACCCACACTGAAGTTTTTTAAGAGAATATTGTAACCCGTTTTTTAGTTTCAAAAAGGCTACCTATAGTTCAAGCTTTTGAGGTTGAATACAAAACAATGATTTATTGATTTCAATAGATTTAATAATTCTATCCGAGACATTAGTGTCCCACAATGAAGGAATCTCCCAATCGGTATCCGGCCACTCCAATATCGATTGGATTCCTTGAGAAATCTTTTCAGTATCTGTACCTACCAGTCTGTTTGCCCCTACCCTTAGAGTAATTGAACGTTCAGTATTATATCTAAGAGTAAGACACGGAACCTTGAAGATCATAGCCTCCTCCTGAATACCGCCAGAGTCAGTAATAATGAACCTAGCGTCAGATTCCAGTTTTAAAAAATCCAAGTATTTTAAAGGCGGTAGCAATTTTATCCTGCCAGAACTTAGAATATCAAGCAACCCATATTCTTCCAAGTATTTAATTGTCCTGGGATGTGCTGGAAAGATTATAGGAAAGGAGGACTGAGCCAAACCTTTTACGATGTTTGTTAGTCTTTCTTTACTGTTTGTATTCTCCGGTCTATGAACTGTGAGAAGGCCATATCTGCGGGGTTCGAGAACCAGATCTTGAATAATTGAACTTTCCTTTAGTTTGCTTATGTTTTTGAATAAAGACTCGGCCATAATGTTCCCGGTTAATATTATTCGTTCTGAAGAAATTCCTTCATGCAGGAGGTTCTCTACTTCGTGTGAAGATGGTGCGAAGAGAATTTGAGCAATTCTATCAACAATAATCCTATTTACTTCCTCGGGCATACTTATATCCCCACTGCGGTAACCGGCTTCCACGTGTCCAACGGGTATATGCAATTTTATTGCTGCGAGAGCTCCAGCAAGGGTTGAGTTCGTATCTCCATAAACTAGTACCAGATCTATCTTCAAATTCTCAAGTGTCTCTCCTAATTTGTATAACATTTGACCAGTCTGCCAGGCATGAGAGCCTGAGCCAATCTCCAGATTATAATCAGGTTCAGGTATTTCCAATTGTTCGAATAAGCCCTTAGACATCTCATAGTCATAATGTTGACCTGTATGTATAATAAGATGTTGATGCTTTTTTCTAATTCGTTTGTCCAAGGGTGCCAACTTTATGAATTGAGGCCTGGCACCCACAATGGAAATAATTTTCATAGTTTGACCAAGAATTGATAAATTTGTTTTCCTTATCCAGCATTTCAGGTTTTATCATTGTGAATTTAGATTAAGATCTGCTGTATCAAAGGCTACTTTTACAAAATGCTGAGTATTGAGATCTTGATAAAATTCCTCTCCTTCTCATAGAATGCGTTTGACTATGGTAGTTATATATTCAATATCCTCATATCTAAGTTCAGGATATATTGGAAGCGAGAGTACTTCCTGACTTGCTTTCTTACTCTCTGGAAGGCTATTGGTACCATAGCCTAGAGATGTATATATTTTCTGTAAATGAAGTGGTAGAGGATAATAAATAGCTGAGGAAACCTGATTTTCTCTTAGCTTTTCCTGAAAAAGGTTTCTCTCTTGACTTCGTATAGTATATAAGTTGTATGTATGGATACGGTCTTTAGCGACATGTGGGGTAACCAGTGGTAGGTCTGTGAGCATCTGATTGTATATTTCAGCATTATGTTGCCGCTCTGCTATCCATTGGTCAAGATATTTAAGCTTAACTCTTAAAATAGCAGCCTGCAGCTCATCTAATCTGCTGTTGAATCCTAGAAGCGAATGATAGTATTTCTCTTTACTGCCATGGGTGCGAAGCATTCTTATCTTTTCGGCAGTATCAGAATTATTAGTTAAAACTATTCCTCCATCGCCATAAGCACCGAGGTTTTTACTGGGAAAAAAGCTGAGACATCCTGCATTACCAAAAGAGCCTACTTTCCTTCCTTTATATTCGGCCCCTGTAGCTTGAGCACAATCTTCGACGACCAAGAGATCATAGCGCTTTGCAATCTCCATAATCTTGTCCATATCGGCAGGCTGTCCATAAAGATGGACGGGTATAATTGCTTTGGTCTGGGAATCTATCGTTTCTTCAATATGAAAGGGATCAATGTTATAAGTCAAAGGGTCAATATCGATAAAGATAGGTGTTGCTCCAGTATGGGAAACTGCTTCAGCTGTTGCTATAAAAGTAAAAGGTGTGGTTATGACCTTGTCGCCTCTTCCAATCCCCAATGCAAGAAGTGAAAGAAGAAGAGCATCAGTTCCTGACGCTACACCTATAGCGTATTGTGCCCCACAGTAAGATGCAATCTCTTTTTCCAGAGCTTTCACATTTTCGCCCAGGATAAATTGACCGCTGCTTATAACTTCAAAGACAGCTTTGTCTATCTCGTCTTTTATTGAATAATATTGAGCTTTAAGATCAATTAAAGGAATCATTTCAGGTGTTGTAATAGAGTAATAAGGTAATAGTGTAATTTATATCAAGATCCTTTATCCTTTGATAATTGCTTTTGGGTAGCCTTGATTAGCTTATTAAGCATAACTCTAATAATTCTCGAATCTTCAACCAAAGACTCAAACTCTTGCGTTGTTATATACGCCCTATTCCTGGCTACAATAATATGATTTTTACTTTCTGCAGCTGAACCCCGTGCAATTCGTAAAAATTGAATATTTTCCTGATAATGATATCTGCCAAAACCTTCAGCAATATTTGCTCCAATGGAACTAGCCGAGTCAATAAGCTGTCTTTTTAATAAATATTTCTCTTCTTTTGGGAAGCCTTCACAAATGTCGTAAATTTTCATTAAGAATTCGTTTGCCTTGTGCCACACTTCAAGATCGTCGAAATCTCTGATCATTGTCCTCCATTACCAAATTACTTAGTTATCCTATTACTGGTTTTTCAGCAATTCTTCTTTAGGTACGTCTCTTATCACTCTGGCGGGAACACCCATAACCAGTTTAAAATCTGGCACATTTTTAGTAACTACCGAACCAGCAGCAATAAATACTTCTCTCCCTATAGTAAGGCCAGGGAGAATAATAGCTCCTGCTCCTACTCTTGCTCCTTTCTTTATAAGTGGCCCTTTCTTAAGAGCAAACCGCCTCTCAGTTCTTCCCATAAAATTGTCGTTAGTGGTTATAACCAGGGGTGCTATGAAAACCTTGTCTTCGATGGTTGTGCCTGCAGTTATATAGGCATTTGTTTGAATTTTAGTATAGGGACCAACCACGGTTCCGTTTTCAAGAATGACTCCTTTGCCAATAAGAACAAAATCGCCTATGTGGCATTCCTCTCTGATAAAGGCGGTATCCCCCACAGTTATATTATTGGTTAAGGAGGCTCCTTCAAAGATAATGACCGAAGTTCCGATATTGCAGTTCCTGCCTATAAAAAGCGGGAGCAGGGTTCTTTTTGTTTTGAGTGTGCTTGTTGGACTTAACTGCGGAGATTTTCCCAAAATAGAAAAATCCTGAATAACAGTATTATCTCCAATTTGAGTTGAGGGATGGATAACTACGTTGTTACCGACATTTACATTGTCTCCGATGACAACATTGTTATGGATGATAGTGCCATATCCTGATTTGAAATTTTTTCCGATCTTTGCTGATTTGCTTATGTATTGTTCCATTTTTGGAGCCTCAGTCTCCAGCCTAGAGCCTCGAGCTACGAGCTGCGAATCTCCACTGGTATCCCTTCGTTGTCTAAAGACTTTTGAGCTGCTTCCAGTACCTTTAGCACACGCAGTCCATCATGACCATCACTTCTTGGTTGCCTTTTCATCTCAATACATTCTAGAAAATGTGCACACTCAGTCCGCAGTGGCTCTTCCATCTTAAGACTGGGAATTGTTATATCACCGAAGCGAAGGGTAAGATCTTCTCCGTATGATTTATAACCTGGATGGAGATCAACTCCTTTATCATAGATGCGGATTTTTTCTGCGCTTTCCATGTCATCAAAAACGATCATCTTTTCACTTCCTACTATAGTGAGTTTCCTGATTTTGTGAGGATCAAGCCAGCTTATATGGATATTGGCAATTACTTTATTTTGAAAAGACAGTGTTAAAAATACTACATCTTCGATATCCTGACGCACATAAGATTCTCCTCGGGCACTCACCTCCAAAGGTTCTTCGTCTAGCAAGAATAGAATTACCGAGACGTCATGAGGCCCTAAACTCCATAAGCAGTTCTCATCGATACGAAGCTTGCCAAGATTTAACCTCTGTGTATATACGTAGAGAATTCTACCTATCTCCCCCTTTTTAATATAGTCTTTAATAGTGAGAATCGCAGGGTGATAGAGGAGAAGATGACCTACCATTAGGGTTAATCCTTTTTCTCCTGCGAGCCTTACGAGCTCTTCTCCCTCTTCGTATTTTAGACTCAGAGGTTTCTCGACAAATACGTGCTTTCCTTTCTCAAGAGCATCTTTGGCGAATGGATAGTGGGTGGCCGCTGAAGTGGCAATGACTATAGCATCAAGTTTATCGTCATTTATCAACTCTTTATAATCAGAAGTAATCTTGGTATGAGGATACTCTTTTTTCAACTTTTCGAAGATGGATGGGTTCAGATCGCAACATACAGCAAGTTCAGCTTGAGGAAGCTGGTCGAAGTTTCGTGCGAGGTTCGGTCCCCAATAGCCAAAACCCACGATTCCAATTCTAACTGCCAAATCTGCTCCTTATTTTAACGTATTTGTTATATCTTGGTCATAGTTCCGAAAAGTCATTATGTATCTTTAGTTAAGTTTTTTACAAAATTCTAAATCCAAAACTACGAAACCTAAGCAAAATCGAATTCTTGAATGCTCAAACTCAAATCTTAAATATATTTTGAGAACTTTTTAGGATATTTCTGGTATCTAACACTAAAGAAGCTTTTTGGGCGATCATCTGGTAATCGATGTCATCATGATTGGTTAAAATAACTACGCAGTTACTATTGCTGATCTTTTCAGCTGTTAGAGGTTCAGAAGAAAGCATTAGTTCTTCAACTTTTATCTTGGGCACAAAAGGGTCATGATACGTTACTAATGCTTCTTGTTCTTTAAGGAGCTCGATTATTTTAAACGCTGCAGAATTACGCGTATCGGATACATTCTTTTTGTAAGCAGCACCAATTAATAAGATGCGGGAACCTTTAAAGCTCTTTTCTTTTTTATTGAGAGCTTGACCGATCTTTTGGACAACGTAATAAGGAACGTTTTCATTTACCTTTCCGGCTAATTCAATAAACTCGGTGTGAAAATCGTATTCTCTGGCTTTCCAGGAAAGATAGAAAGGATCAATGGGAATACAATGGCCACCTATGCCCGGCCCTGGATAAAAAGGCATAAATCCATAAGGCTTAGTGGAGGCGGATTCTACTACCTCCCATATATTAATTTTCATGCGGTCGCAAAGCATCATAAGTTCATTCACTAGAGCAATATTTACACCACGGAAGATATTCTCCAGAAGCTTAGTCATTTCTGCAACCTTAATTGAAGAGACGGTCTTGATTTCACTTTCGACGATGTTTTGATAGAAGGTATAAGCAGCCTCTTGGCATTGAGGGGTAATACCACTGATTATACGTGGTGTATTTCTTATGGTGTAGTTTTTGTTTCCAGGGTCTATTCTTTCTGGGGAGTAAGCTAAGTAGAAATCTTCCCCTACCTTTTTCTCATTGCTTAGCAGGAGGGGCAGGACAACCTCTTCGGTGGTTCCAGGATAGGTAGTGCTTTCGAGAATAATTAATTTAGCGGTGTTAAGCCGCTGACGTATCTCTTTCGAAGCTGAAATTATAGCAGAGATATCTGGCTCTTTGGTTGAGGTTAGGGGAGTTGGAACACATATGCAGATGACTTCAGTCTGATCAAGAAGGTTAAAGTCGGTGGTAGCGACAAACTTCTTTTCATTTAGAGCTTTAATGAGAGGCGTAGATTCAATGTTCTCAATCGAGTATTCGCCTTTTCTGATAGAATCAATCTTTTCAGAGTTAGTATCAAAACCAATGAGGGTGAAGCCATTTTTAACTACTTCAATTGCCAAGGGTAGACCTACGTACCCCAGACCAACTATCCCTATTTTTGATTCCCTTGAGATGATTCTTCCTTTTATCTCCACATTGCCTCCCTGATCAATTTTTAGGTATAGGATGGTAGGAAGGAATCAGTTGATAGATTTTTTCTAGGGCGAAATTAACTTTTCCTTGTTCCAAGAGTGTCCTTATCTCGATAAGATTATTTTCCAGTGCTATTTTTTCTTGAACGTTTTGAATGGCCTTAAAAATTTTAGGATGAGAGGTTGGAAGCTTTTTTTCATTGGCAGCAAAAAGTTCTTCCTCCAGTTTCTCACCTGGTCTTGCTCCTATATAGTATATGGCAATATCTTTACCAGGCTCGAACCCTGACAAGCGAATCATGTTTCTCGCGAGATCGTCAATCTTGATTTGCTCTCCCATATCCAAAACAAATATTTCTTTCCCGGTTCCCAAGGCCCCTGCCTGTATGACTAGTTGCACTGCTTCGGAGATAGTCATAAAATATCGTTTCATCTCTGGATGTGTTACTGTCAAAGGTCCCCCTTTGATAATTTGTTCTTTAAAGAGAGGAACTACGCTACCCCTACTTGCAAGTACGTTTCCGAATCGTACAGTAATGAATTGAGTTGAATTTTTATCAGATAGCATCTGCACAATTTGTTCCGCTAAGGCTTTTGAGATACCCATAAAATTTTGAGGATTTACTGCTTTATCTGTGGAGATAAGCACGAATTTCTTGCTTCCAAATTCTAAGCAAGCGTTCGCTACAACCCAAGTTCCTACGAAGTTGTTGAGAAGAGCTGCTTCAGGATTTTTTTCCATCATAGGGACATGTTTGTAAGCAGCAGCGTGAAACACAACCCCGGGTTTATGTCTTTCGAAGATAAGACTAAGCTTATCTTCCTCCTTAATATCGAGAACCACTGGAGTGAAAGGAGTAGCTGTTTTGCCTGTTAGTTCCTGTTCAATCTCGAAGAGGTTGTTTTCTGACTGGTCAACAGCAACTAAACGGGATGGCTTAAGTTTAATGATTTGCCGGCATAATTCAGATCCGATTGAGCCCCCCGCTCCTGTAACCATAATTTTCTCATTGGTAATATAGGCTGAAACTTCCTCAAGATTTATCTTTACTGGTTCGCGGCCCAGAATGTCCTCAACCCCAACATCTCTAATCTGGCTCAAGGTCACTTTCTCATCTAAGATTTCGTAAACCCCGGGCAGTGTTTTGCACTTAATTCCCATACTCTCACAGTCCAAAGCGATTTTCTTTTTGATTTCTTTAGGGGCTGATGGCATAGCAATTATTAATTCATCAATTTGTCTACTTTTGGCTATTTGAGTCAGTTGATCTAGAGTCCCCAGAACTCTTATTCCATGAATAAGCATCCTTTGCTTATTTTGGTCACTATCTATAAAACCGACGGGCAAATAACCAACTGAACGGTTTTTTAGCATTTCCCTGACTAACATCTCACCAGCATCGCCAGCTCCAGCTATGAGAATTCGTGTAGTACTGGTGGGCATAGTAGCGATAAGTTTGAGCTCATTTATACTGCGCGAGAAAAAGCGGGTTCCTCCTAAAAATATGATGGAGAGAAGCCAGTCGATTACAAAAACGGAACGCGGTAGAGCCAGGGTCTGGATAAAGTATAGAAGGAAGACTATAGATAAAGAGCTTAGCGTGATTGCCCTAAGCAGAATATTGAGCGTACCTATACTAGCATAACGCCAGAATCGCTGATAGATCCCAAAAGAGATAAGAAAGCTCAGTTTAATCAAAATGATGGGAACTGCAAAGACTTTTAGAAAATCCAAATACTCAGATGGGAGAATAAAACCGAAGCGCAGCCCAAAAGCAATTAAAAGAGCTAGTGCTAATAGAATAGCATCCCCGAAGATTTGGTATAGTTTCGTAACTATTCTCAAAAACTTACCTCAAAAAGACTGGCCAGTTTATAACTACGGAGAATATAGCAGAACAATAGGGTATGTCAACGAAGTGCATCCAGAAAATAATTGTCTATCGAGTGTAAATAAGTACAAAGATATAAAATGCGAGAGTCAGCATGGCGGCAATAATAAAACTTTTCCATACAATTGGATCTTCTTTTTTTATGAAGTTCTTTATTGCGTCGATAAACTTCATTTTTTCCTCCTGGAAGCCTCTTGATCCAAGCATAACTACACCACTAGATAGTGTCAAGCCTTGCCCATGCAGCTATTACAATTAATGGCATATATTGGTATTCCTCTCTCCTAAAGAGTAATCTCTCCCTTCCGATATTAGGGATATAGGAGACACAATCCCGAGAGCGAGGAATCGACGATGAAATGCAAGTATTGCGGCAAACAATGTAGCAAAGATTCAGAGTGCCTAACCCTCCCAGTTATGGAGCAAAACGGACAAAGATGGTGGGTCTGCAAAAAATGTACGAAGGAACTTGTACGCAAGAGCAGGCCTTATCGCACCTCTTTCAAAAAAAACCAGTGATAGTGCTAAAACAGCGATAGAACCCATCTCGCAAATCGTGGAGAACTAGTCTGTCAAGCGATAGGCAAAAGGTAATCTGGTTAAAAACGGACAGCAGATACGGATGATTGGCAGGCGCGAGCAAAGCTAAAGATCAAAAGTAAACGAATGGCTGGATTACCTGGTTGAGATGGATATGGGGAAGATAGCTTACAATGACAATAGGCGCTACGGAGTTAATTCTCTTCTTTGGCGAGCAGCTCTTATTTCTATTTTTGCTATGACAATCTTGAGTATTGGCTTATTTGGAAGCAAGTTGTTAGCGCTGCAAATAACAGGGGCTTTCAGTACCTCTGATACAATGGATTATTTCCCCACCAGGTATCACTCTAGCAATTGTTCAACATGTCATCTTAAAGAAGACGACAAAACTATTCCTCAGTTGAAAAGCTCTGCATCTAAGCTGTGCTTGACCTGTCATTTTGAAGAACAAGCCCAGATGACAGACTCATTTGTTCACCCGCTGTTTGCGAGTGGTCAATGTTTGGGTTGCCATAAAATTCATACACCGCTCCATGAGCACTTACTCAAAGAAGATCCGCAAACCTTATGCGTAAGTTGTCACATAAAAGAAAGACGAGCTATTATCGAGGATGCTCATCGCCTACTTAATGACAATTCCGCGTCCTGTCTCAAATGCCATTCTAACCACTCATCTGGCAATGTATCACTCCTTAGAAAAGATCCTGTTGCTCTTTGTTTAGGTTGCCATTACTTGGGTGAGAGCATTCAGAATCATCCGGTAGGAGACAACTACATTGATCCTAAAAAAGGAGGAATACTCACTTGTACTAGCAGTTGCCACGAACCTCATGGCTCCGAGTATGAATCAATGCTTCAACAGGAAAATAATGATAACCTTTGCCTGAACTGCCACAATATGGATATTCTATAGAGTCTATCCTTGCTATCAAAAGGAAAAGAAACTCCAAGCTCTTTCCGTTTATTGCAAATAACAACTTTGTAACATATACTATAAATGCTTAATCTTTACTTTTAGGGGTATGTTTGTTGCTATTCTCTCCTATTCTTGAAGACCTGCAACAGGTAAAGTTACAATTTTGGGACGAAATGTCCCTAAATAATAATTTTTCCCCAGAGTATTCTAACAATCATTGGTTTATTCAATCACGATTGGTCCTTCTATCTGGAAAACTAGGAAATTATGATTTTACCGGGCTTAAGCCTGTAGCTGTCGCTGTTGAGCTTTTAGATATTGCACTGTATGAACATTATAAAAAGGTTAGAACCGAGAATAGAGTAAGGCAAAATAATGACAAACATTTTGCCCTGATTAGAGGAGATTATTTATATGCGCGTGCTCTTAAATTAGTTTCAGCCTTAGGTGATTGCCAGGTAGTAAGGTTTTTATCCCAGGCAATTGCTGATATTTCGGAAGCCAATGTAGAGAAAGCACCAATATCAGGGATGTCAATTCAGGATATAGTTGTAAAGTTTAGAAAATTAGCGTCTCTTTATGTTACTTCAGCATCTCTGGGAGCATTATTGAGCGAGGTGATGCCTTCTCACGCCAGAATTCTGAAAGATTTTTGTTTAAATCTTGGTCTTTTTTATGAGGCGGGCGAGGAAACGAGGACGCATTTTTTCAAAATTGCCAAAGAAAAAATACACAAGCTTCCGCAAGAGCAATATCACCAAATGTTAGAAAAGCTTTTAGATTTTAGCTAGACAAAGAAGGGAGGTTATGAGAGCTTCTTAAAGCTTCAAAATACGATGCAGGACAACAAGGAAAATAAGTCTAAAGACAAAAGAAATGCACTGAATGAGATTCCCAAAATTGGAATTGTTTGGGTTACTGCTCTGGTTGTTGCTGCCTTTCTACTGGGATTTGCTGTTAGAGGATTTGTTCTTCCCTCATCTGAGCAGTCTACCGGTATTCCACAGTTCGAGGGCTCGCCTACTCCTGGGATGGCTCCTCCCTTGACTGAAGAACAACTGCAGCAAGGAGAGATGCCGGCTGGTCATCCTTCTGTCGGAGGGGAATCAACGACGCCTGCAGCTCCAACAGCACCAGCAACACAAAACCAGAACCCTTAACTATTAACCAGTGAAATTGTTCTCGAATGTGATCTAATCTGGGAGGTTTATTTTGGCTTACAGCTATCCTCTGCCTACCATAATAAAAGAGGATCTAATGTTGATAGATCGGACTATTGATTCCTACATAGAGCCGAGAAGCGCGCGCATAAAGGAAGCAGCTTCTCTTATATTCAATGCAGGTGGAAAACGGCTTAGACCAGCTTTGGTACTAATATGTGGGAGAACAGGAACTTATGATTTTAATAAACTGATGCCTGTTGCACTGGCAGTTGAACTTATTCACACCGCCTCCCTTATCCATGATGATATCTTGGATGACGCAACAAATAGACGGGGTGTTCCAACAATTAACTTCCAATGGGATAAAAATACTGCTATTGCAGTGGGTGACTATATATTCGCAGCTAGCTTTATTAGATTAGCGGAATCGGGGAATGCACATATTATTGATATCATAGCAGAAGCATCCCTTTCTTTAAGCCAGGGTGAGTGGTTAGAATTAGAGACAGCCTACCAGAGACAGCAGACCCTAGAGAACTATCTTTTAAGAATAAGGAATAAAACAGCTTCACTTTTTTCTGCATGTTGTAAAGTGGGAGCCCTTCTAAGCGGAGCTAATGATCAAGAGGTTGAAGCGCTGGCTAAGTATGGTGAAAATTTGGGAATGGCTTTTCAAATTTATGATGATTTGTTAGATATATGGGGTGATGAAAGTATTCTAGGTAAACCGGTAGGATCAGATCTAAAAGAAGGAATTGCCACTATGCCGGTTCTCTATGCACTTGATGAGTCTGAGGAAAGGGAGTTCATTGAAGAGACCCTGGCGAAGAGGGAGAATTCTAATAGTGAGGTTAAGAAAGCTATTGAGCTTATATCATTAACCCAGGCCCGGGAGAAAAGTGAGAATACGGCGAATAAGTATCTAAAGGAAGGACTGGAGGTTTTGAAAGTAATTTCAAAACCATCGATAAGAGAAGAATTAAAGCAGGTAGGAGAATTTGTAGTAGGAAGGCATAACTAGTTATGAGGAGGAGCGCTTGCTCTTAACAGCCCGATGGGTATTACCTATAAGCAGCAAACCAATATTTGAGGGAGCCGTAGCCATAAAGGGAGAAAGGATAGATGCTGTCGGACCAAAGAAGAAGGTTCGGTCACTTTATCCCGAGGAGGAGATTCTTGATCTGGGCTACTCTATTTTACTGCCTGGCTTTGTAAACACTCATACTCATCTAGAGTACAGTATATTAAGGGGTGTGTGTGATGATCTTCCCTTTGCTCCATGGATCATTCAGTTAATAAAGAAGAGCAGCAAGTTAAATATGACAGATTGGCAGATTTCAGCAGAGTTAGGAGTTTTGGAGGCAATTCACTCAGGCATAACAACAATTGGGGAGATTAGCAGAACGGGAGCTGGCTTTGAAGCTGCTCTCAAGAGTGGAATACGAGGTGTAGTCTTTAGTGAAGTCTTTGGGATGGATGACACCTTTATTGAAAAGACCATAAATGAGGCAAAAAGTAGAGTAACTAAATGGAAGGAGAAGGCTTCTGGGAGCAATATTAAGGTTGGGATATCCCCGCATTCTTGCTATACAGTAAGCCCAAAGCTTTTTTGCGAGGTTGCGAAGTGGGCGAGAAGAGATAATCTTCCTCTTTCGCTTCATCTTGCGGAGTCACCTGACGAGTACCAATTTGTGAAGTATGGAGCCAGTATGCTGGCAAATGATTTTAGAGATGTGGTCGGATGGAGCCACCTTCTCTGGCAACCTACGGGAGCAAGCCCAGTAAAATATCTTGAACAATGGGATGTCTTTGAGGGAGAAGTTTTAGCTGCGCATTGTGTAGAGCTGGAACCGATGGATATTGACCTTTTGCACAAGTATGATGTTGCTATTGCCCATTGTCCGAGAAGCAATGCCAAATTAGGTACGGGAATTGCGCCCCTGCCCACATTTATACGACGCAAACTCAAAGTAGGCTTGGGCACTGACAGTCTGGCAAGCAGTAACACTATGGACTTTTTTGATGAGATGAGGATTGCGCTGTTACTGCAGCGAGGTCACATAAAGTCAGTTAATGGTCTAAATGCAGAGGACTATATGACAATAGCTACTTTTGGAGGAGCAAGGGCTCTTAGAATTGATAACCTGATTGGTTCATTGGAAAAAGGGAAGCTGGCCGATATTATAGCGGTAGATATTTCCCATAGTCATCAAATGCCGCTTAAAGACCCTTATTCCTCCTTGGTTTATAATGCAAATCAAGAAGATGTGTTCTTTACTATGATTGGTGGTAAGATTCTATACTATAAGGGCGAGTTCAAAACTCTTGATAGAGACAGAATAGTACAACAAGCAGAACCAGTACGTCGAAAACTTAGTGGTTCATAGGAGATGACTATGGAAGAGATGGGCGAAGTTGTAGAATTGCGAGAAGCTAATCTTGCATTAGTGCAATTTAAACGCAGTCCTATTTGCAAGAATTGCAATGTTTGTTATTTGGCAGCTCCCAGCAAAGAGCTTATGTTGACTGAGGCTAGAAATGAAATTAAGGCAAGCATAGGCGACAAAGTAAGAGTTGAAGTAGAACCGAAGAGCATCCTTACTGCCGCTTTTATTATTTATACTATCCCAGTGATATTTTTTATATTAGGCTATATAGCTGGTTTTTTTCTATCGCTGGCAATAACTCAATTACGCAATATTAGCGAGACGATAGGAGTCATTCTGGCATTCATTGCATTTGGATTTTCCTTTTTGTTTATTCGACTGATTGACCGACGTGCAAAGGCTAGCAAGGAATTTAAACCCATTATAAGGGAGATAGTGGAATAGTTATTCAGGTAAAAGGATCCAGGGAGCCGAGGGGTAAGGGATTTAGTTAAAGAAGCGTTTAAATAAATATTCACTTGAGTCCTTAAATCCAAGAATCCTTGAATAGTATAGATTTTTACTCTTTAATTTAGTTTGGCAAATTTCTGTGTCAACATAATGAGGTTGGAGATGATTGTTAAATGTTATTAGATAAAAGGCGAGCATCGTTGTTTGTCAAGATTGGCGCGTTGTTCCTTGCCGTCACTTTTGCTGGTTATTTTATAGCAGTATTGATACCTTCATTTCAAGGTGGTTATAGTGGTAATACCAAAAAACAGTCTGAGGATCAGCAAAGGGAAATATATGGACAGGAACAGGCAAGGATTGAAGCGCTAATATCTCAGAATCCTAAGGATGAAAATCTTTGGGTTGAATTAGGAAATTTACACTTTGATAATAAAGATTATGGTAAAGCTGTAGAGGTTTACACCAAAGCACTTGAGTTAAATCCTGAAAACCTTAATGTCAGAGTAGATTTGGGTTCTTCCTATTCTTATCTTGATAAATTACACGAAGCAAAGCAACAATTTGAATTGGTAATTGATAAGGACCCGAATCACCTGGTAGCACTATACAATATGGGTGTGGTTTCAATTAGACAGGGGGATGAAAGTAAAGCTCAGGAATATTGGGGCAAAGTAGTGAAACTAGCTCCTGAAGCCGACATAGGCAAAGCTGCTAAGCAAAGTCTAGACTCACTAAAATAAGTTATTTTTAAGATTTAGAAACTCTTTCAATTTCATTGCATTCTGCACTGCATAACCATGTGCGTCATTATTAAAATAAACATATACATCTATCTTCTTTTTGTTCAAATCAGAAATGAACTTAGACCACTCTTTGAGTTCCCCTTCGGAGTAATTAGATCCGTATAGCTCCTTTCCCCCGTGCATCCTGATAAAAGTATAAGGTGCGGTTATTTCTCTGGTACTAGGAAAGCTGGGTGAGCTTGTAATGCACAGAGCTGCACCTTCATTTCTTAGAAGTCTGAATATATCAGGACTGAACCACGATTCGTTTCTGAATTCAAAAGCATAGTAGTGATCGGGTAGCATTTCTAAAAACTTCCTTAATCGCTCTTGGTTCTTTTTCCAATTTGGTGGGAATTGAAAAAGTAACGGGCCAAGTTTTTCAGATAGACCTTGACAGTTCTCCCACAGTCTATTAAAAGCTTCTCCTACATCATTAAGCTTTTTGATATGAGTAATGAAACGGCTAGCCTTAACGGTGAAGATGAAATCCTTTGGTACTCGTCTTTTCCAATTTTTAAAAGTTTCTTTCCGGGGAAGATGGTAGAATGAGTTGTTAATTTCAACTGTAGAAAAAAAGCAGCTATAATAGGAAAGCCATTCTACAGATGCAAGTTTTTTAGGATAGAAAATTTCTTCCCAGTGCGGGTAGCTCCAACCTGAGGTTCCTATAAAAATCTCTGGCATATAACACCTATCTTATAAATATATGACTTGATTGGCTAACCATAAGCATCTATCAATGTGTAATACTTACTGAAAAGACTGTTTCAATTCAAATCCTAAATCCGAAGCACTAAACTCTAAAAATATTAAATTATATAATTTAATATTTCAAAATATGCAGGTTTTAGCATTTTGAATTTTGGTTTGCATATGTTTAGGATTTCAAATTTGGAATTCATATTTTCAGCAGCAATACAGTTAACCGAGTATTTTATTGGTATTTGAAAATTCTAAACGATTAGCTTAGATATATCTACTTGAGTAAATTCTTGTAGGGAAAATCCTTGTAGCCTACATGTTGATATTTTCTTCTTTTTATCTAAGATATAAGAGAGAAGAGGAAGGTTCAATGGATATTTTATTCCTTATACCATTAAATGAAATAGATGCCACACTTCTCTCTTATCTGAGAAGGGGATTGGAGGAACGGTTTAAGTTTAATGTTAGTATTACCGAGAGAGTATCGGTTCCATCAAAAGCATTTGATCAGCGTAGGCAGCAGTATCACTCGACTTTAATTCTAAAATATATAATCGAACATCTCCCTACGGATGCTGAAAAGGCTTTAGGCATAGCTGATGTTGATTTGTATGCGCCAGGACTTAATTTTGTATTTGGTGAAGCAGATCTGGGAGGACAAGGTGCCGTAATTTCTGTCACAAGACTCAGACAAGAATTTTACAATCATATGGGAGATGCAGGACTATTCTTTCAAAGAGTCCTCAAGGAGGCTGTTCATGAAGTTGGTCATATGCTGGGTCTTGGTCACTGCTCCGATGATAAATGTGTAATGTATTTTTCCAATTCTCTGGCTGATACTGATAGAAAATTTTCATTCTTGTGTTCAAAATGTGCTATAATTGCGGATAAAATGACAGTAAAGTAGAATTAATAATTTGCCTGTTATATTGGAGAATTTTAGATTATAGGTTTATTTTTAAACAATTAGGGTAAAAATTTACTAATATTGAAAGGAGAAATATTGGTAGATTTTAACATAGAAACTAAAGAGTTAAGGTCGGTTCCCATTATAAAAGTAGAAGGAGAAGTGGACATATATACTGCTCCTAGGGTAAGAAGCAGGATAATAGATTTTATTGATCAGGGTAAGTATAAAATAGTCATAGATTTGCAAAAGGTAGATTTTTTAGATAGTTCAGGACTGGGTGTGCTGGTTGGGGGACTAAAACGTGTAAAACCTCACAATGGTTCAATACTTTTAGTAATGAACGAAGAAAGAATTATGAAAATCTTCGAAATAACTGGTCTTAATAAAGTCTTTCCCATTTTTGAAACGGAAAAGAAAGCACTGGCAAGTATTTCTGAGTGAGGGGTTCAAAGATTGAAAGAGCGTAAACGAAAGGTAGGTCTTACTTTACCAGCAAAGCCTGAATATGTTGGTATAGCTCGATTGATAGTTGCAGGCGTTGCGAGAGAGATGGATTTTAACGAGGAGGCTGTAGAGGATATACGTTTGGCTACTTCTGAGGCGTGTACCAATATTGTGAGACATGCCTATGATGTCCAAAGCCAAGAAAATAATCTTATAATGATTTTATGTGAATTAGAGAATAAAAAGCTATCAATTGAGGTAGCTGATCAGGGTAAGGGAATGAGTGCGAGAAAGTTTGAAGAAGAGACATTTAGTCCTGATCCAACACAAGGAGGACTTGGGCTTTGTATTATGAGGGCTTTGATGGACAAAGTAGAATTTTCCCACGATGCAAAAATAGGTACAAGGTTGACATTAACCAAATATTTGACATAATTTAACCTATCGTTTGGGGTAGGGCTGTTGAAGCAGCATTGTTATAGATGGTAGAAGGCAGGTATCTGTTGCATACCATCTTTTTTAGTACTGATTTATGGCAATATATGGTATATTGTTTAGTGTTGGAGGCTATCGCATTCAATATTCAAAAACTGTAGAATTTTTTAATAAGTTGGATTATACTTAAGAAAAACTGTTTGGGGGTGGAGATTTTGTTTGGACTAGGTGTCCCGGAGCTAGTGATTATTCTGATTATAGCTTTGGTTATTTTTGGGCCCCGTAAGCTTCCCGAGATTGGTCAAGCTCTGGGAAAGGGTATCCGGGAGTTTAAGAAATCAACTTCGGAAATTGAAAGTCAAGTGAAGCAGGATTTCTCTGAACCTGCCGCTAAAGAATCTTCGAAAGAATCTTCTCAAGAGTCTACCAAGTCAGAACCTTCGGAAGAATCCGAAAAGAAAGAGTAGCTCACAGAGATAATATAATAAAGAATGGTGATGGCTATCAGTGGTAGACAAGAAGATGTCCTTTATAGAACATCTGGAAGAATTGCGTGTGCGCATTATCGTTGCCCTAATTGCAGTTACAGTTAGTGCGTCAGTTTGTTTCTTCTTTGCTTTCCCAATCCTCCGCCTACTAACCAGGCCAGCAGGTAAAGTTGAGCTGGTATATCTTAGCCCTCTTGAGCCTTTTATGGCCAAGTTTAAAATTGCAATTTGGTCGGGGCTTTTTTTAGCTATGCCGATTATTTTGTATCAATTCATAGCCTTCTTAGCTCCTGCTCTCAGAAAGACAGAAAGAAAGATTGTATATCCAGTTGTGATAGCTATGATACTTCTTTTTGCACTGGGAGTGTTTTTTGGATATGAGGCAGTAATGCCAGCTGGAATTAAATGGCTCTTTGGTCAAGCGGGTGACGTTTTGCGCGCGAACCTTACTGCTAATATGTATATCTCTTTTGCTTTTATGTTTTTATTAGCTTTTGGTATCGCCTTTGAGACACCCCTAGTTATCATTTTTTTAGTAAAATTAGGTGCGGTTTCTCCCAAGGCTTTGAGGAATAACTGGCGGATTGCTTATCTTATCATTCTGGTAATATCTGCAGCCATAACCCCAGATTGGAGCCCAGTCACTATGGCAATAATGGCAGTTCCTATGATTCTGCTTTATGAGATAAGTGTGTTAGTCGCAAAATATATATGAGATCAGGTAACTTTCTATGCACTCGTTAGAACCCTCTGGAGAGGAAAAAATTGTAGTTTTGGGCGTTGGCAATATATTACTTAAGGATGAAGGCGTAGGAGTAAGAGTAGTAGAGGAGCTGAAAAAACTCGATCTGCCTTCTAATGTTAAACTAGTGGACGGTGCCACTTTGGGGCTTAGTCTTCTACCTTACATAGAAAAGGCCGATTTACTTATTGTGGTTGATGCAGTTAGGACAGAGAGCGATCCGGGTACCATTTTTAGGTTTGAGCCTAATGATGTGGAGAGCTCTTCAGATGCACCGAGGATGTCGCTGCACCAAATTACACTCCTTGAGGTATTGAAATTGGCAGAAATGATGGGGAGCAAACCGCATACTGTAATACTTGGTATTGAGCCTAAGGACATTGACTGGGGGGAAGGGCTCTCAGATGAGATTAAGGAAAAAGTTCCTGCTCTTGTAAATCTTGTATTGGAGGAGATAAAGGGCAAGACTCAAGATTGAGGAACAGAGATCAAGATGCATGAAATGGCTATTACCCAGAGCATTCTGGATATTGTACTCAGTCACGCGAATCAGAACGGGGCAAAACGGGTTTCCAAAATTGTACTAACGTTCGGAGCTATGTCGATGGTGGTGGGTGACTGTGTGCGCTTTTATTTTGACATCATAAGTAAAAATACCTTGGCGGAAGGCGCAGAACTGGAAATTATTGATGTACCCGTGAGGATTAAGTGTGCTCAATGCAATAAAGTTTATGAAAGCCAAGATCCTATTTTAATTTGTCCAGAATGCCAATCTATGATCAGTGATATTGTATCTGGTAAGGAGCTTGATGTTACTAGTATCATAATTGAGGATGGAGAGAAGGATAATGGAGGCTAAAGAGGTTAAAGTCCTGCAAAATATTTTAGCGGCTAACGATGTAATTGCAGCAGAGAATAAAAAAATGTTTAAGGAGAAGGATATATATGTTTTGAATATTATGGCTTCTCCTGGAGCTGGAAAGACGAGTTTCATTTTAGAGACTATTAAGGGTTTAAAAGGTAACTGTAAAATTGCAGTAATTGAGGGTGATATAGCTTCAAAAGTAGATGCGGAAAAGGTTCAAGAGGAGAGAGTAACGGCTATACAGATAAATACTGGAGGAGCCTGCCATCTGGATGCAAATATGATAAAAAATGCTTCAGAACTCCTTGATCTCGATGATACTAGCCTTTTGATTATTGAGAATGTAGGAAACCTGGTATGTCCTGCGGAATTTAAGCTTGGTGAGACCAGAAAGCTTATGATCTTGAGTGTACCGGAAGGTCACGATAAACCCTTAAAGTATCCACTGATGTTTTCAGAATCGGATGTGCTGGTGGTGAACAAGGTTGACCTTCTCCCAATGACCGATTTTAATGTGGGCAAACTCAGGGAAGTAGTTTTTGCAATGAACCCGGATATTAAAATCTTTGAGGTCTCGTGTACTTCCAAAGAGGGAATTCCTGAATGGATAGACTGGATTAAAGGAGAGCTTACGTAAGTTTTTAGCTTCTTGGTGTAACGATTAAAGAGTTTATGCTTGTAATATTACTTCCTCCAATTGATGCAAATTCGCTGACCATTAATGGAGGAGTTTGTATTTCTAGGTCGAGTATTTCGGGCAGGATTTTTTTGTTATAAGGTCTGATCCCTATTTTTTGGCTGATTACAAGTTGGTGTATTGATTTTCTTAAAACGCCAAAAGCGCTTTGACACCAAACCGACTCGCTTGTAAGTCTGGTATTGCCAATCGTAAATAGGTTAGAGATCCAAGAGTTTAAATATTTACTATTTAAATCCTAATAGAAACAGCGAATAATCTCAAAGTTGTTCTCCTAAACAGTCATTTCAGTATGAAAGGGCGAAGGAGAGCTCCTCGTTCCCCTAATGCAAATTCATCACCATCGTTATCCTCGTCACAACAAATATTTGCAAGGATCTGTCGAATCGTAGACGACACTTTTGAGTACAATATCCTTCAACATTTTCAATCATCAATTTAGCTGTCCCTAACCTTCTTTACATGATATGGGAAGTCCCAAATTGATAATTGAGTCGAATTTTTACCAAATTCAGAACAATATGCCCCGGTCAAACTTTTAACATTCAAAGTTCTTGACTTAGCGGTGCTTCAAGTTTGCAAAATTTACGCTCTGTACTCTTCCGTCTAAGCTTAAAACCTTAGTACCAAGTTCGCCTAAAAATGCTCTAATATCATCATTCCTGCTACCTGGCTCAAGAACATTTTTGTTCTTAAAATAATTGATTCCATAAGTTCAGGAATCTTATTGATGCCCTTTATTGTCCAATCTCTATAGGAAGAATGAAATAACCTTTTTCGCTGTAAATCATTCTGTAGGGGAAGAACAATTCGATGAGAGATAGAGTAATGCTGGATAATTGCGCATTAGTTCTATTTACGATTTCTCATAATTCCATTATGGAAGGTAACAACTTCTTGATTTTTAATAAGATACTAAACTGTCACAAAAGGTCTTTTTCTACTTAAGAACAGTGGACAACAGATATTCTTAAAATACCATATAATAAAAGCAAAAATATGATTTAGCTTGGGATAGGGGGGGATCTATGGGCGGTTTAACTCCAACAGACGGCTGAATCCCGGTTCACAAAGCGTGAAAGGTTTTGCATATTTACAAGGAAAGAGATGGTATAAGCGGTAGAATTATGCACGATGGAGCCCGGTACAATTTATAAGAAAGGAGGAGAGATTGTTCAGTATTTTGGAATAGACAATAAAATGGATATAAATATTGGCTCTTTTTATAAATATTGTTAAAATTGTCAAGGTTTTAGACCAAATATTGTGAAATACTGTGGAATATTATGCAAAAGGATAAAACACAAAAATACAATTCATATAGCGTGTTTCAATCTAGCACTGTTGCACCTCAGTTTTGTCTCAACTATAGGGAGTTGAAGACTTGTTTTCTTTTGCGAAAAGTTGAGAAACTTGACGGAAGATAGGATTTAGCTCAATATATGTAGAGGTGTTTGAGCTGAAAAGGGAAGAGGCAGAGCTCCTGATTAGGAGCAAAGTAGAAAATGAGAATCTAGTCAAGCATATGCTGGCAACTGAAGCAATAATGCGAGCGTTAGCCAGGCTATTTTACCAGGATGAAGAACTCTGGGGACTTGCAGGTATAACACACGATATTGATTTGGGAGTCACACAAGGTGACATGAAGATCCATGGAATAGTCGGTGCTGAGATGCTGAGGGATGAAGGATTTCCTGACGAGATAGTTGAGGCTGTGAAGGCACATGCAGGTCATGCTCCCAGGAATACTCTTTTAGAAAAAGCCCTGTATGCAGTTGATCCACTAACTGGGCTTATTGTAGCTAGTGCTTTGATACATCCGGATAAAAAGCTTTCTGCTATAGATGTTCAATTTCTTGAGAACAGATTTAAAGAAAAGTTGTTTGCAAAGGGGGCAAATCGCAGTCAAATCCGCACCTGTGAAGATCTGAATCTAACCCTTCGGGATTTTATGGCAACAGGGCTTGAGGCAATGAAGGAAATTGCCGATAGATTAGGTTTGTAGAAATAGGTGAGACATGTAAATAGATAAGATCAAGGACAAATGATTAGACTTATTGTTACGGAAAAAGACACAACTGCAAAGAGAATAGCTAATATTCTGGCAAAGGGAAAGGTTAAAGAAGAAAAGGCTTACAATATTCCTGCATATTTTTTTAAAGATGGAGAAGGTTCAGAGTATCAATGTATTGGCCTCAAGGGCCATATTCTAAAAGTTGACTATCCAGAAGAATACAATAACTGGCAGAAGGTTGAACCGATCAAGTTAATTGATGCCAAGATAATCAAAATCCCAACGCAGAAAACTTTAATCAGAGCGCTCCAGAAAATGGCTAAAGGAGCGGGAGAGGTTATTGTTGCTACTGACTTTGATCGTGAAGGTGAGTTAATAGGAGCCGATGCAGTAACAAAGATAAGAGAGGTAAACTCTAATGTTAAAGTTAATCGTGCAAGATTCTCTGCCCTAACCAAAAGTGAAATTGAGAAAGCCTTTAAAGATCTAGAGGATGTTTATTACAATCTTGCTTCTGCTGGAGAAGCTCGACAGGATATTGACCTTATATGGGGAGCTACCCTTACCCGCTTTTTATCGCTGGCTTCTTCAAGACTTGGCAAACAGTTTCTCTCGGTGGGAAGAGTTCAGAGCCCAACTCTGGTATTAATAAATATGAGAGAAAAGGAACGTCTTGCTTTTAAACCCAAACCTTATTGGCAGATTAAGGCTGTTTTTCGGTTCAACTCACAGATGTTTGAAGCTCAACATAAAAAAGAAAGATTCTGGAATAAGGAAGAAGCAGATACAGTACTCTCCCGGTTAGGATCGACAGCAGTAGTGCAGGCACTTACCAGGCGTGACCGAAATCTTACTCCACCGGCTCCCTTCAACACAACTGCTTTTTTAAGTGCGGCTGCCACCTCCTTGGGAATTTCTGCCCCCAATGCTATGCGTATAGCTGAGAATCTTTACATGAATGGTTTGATCAGCTATCCCAGAGTCGATAATACTGTCTATCCTGAGTCTTTAGATCTAAAGCAAATCCTGAAGACTCTTAACCGAGGAGACCTGGGAGAACTTAGTAAAGATATATTAAAACAGAAAGTAATCAAGCCAACTAAGGGTAAGCGTTTTGCAACAGACCATCCTCCCATCCACCCTACTGATGTAGCTGAAAAAGATAAGCTGGAACCTAAAGCCTGGCGAATTTATGAACTAATTGTAAGACGTTTTCTAGCAACCTTAGCACCGCAGGCGGCTATAGAGAGTGTGAGAGCAGAGATTGATGCTAATGGTGAATTATTCTATGTGAAGGGAAGCCATATAACACAGGTAGGATGGTTGAAATATTATCACTATAGCCGCAAGAAAGACAAAGAGATACCTCCTCTTAAGCAAGGGATGGAGCTAGAGTTGGTTAAATCGATTGCAGATGAAAAAGAGACTCAACCTCCTCCTCGCTATGGACAAGGACGGCTAATTCAAATTATGGAAGAATTAGGACTGGGGACTAAAGCTACAAGGCATACGATGATTCAAAACTTATACGACCGTGGTTATATTCACGGTGACCCAATTATCCCAACAGAGATGGGCATGGCCGTTGCAGAATCTTTAAGTAAGTACGCAGAGGCGATTTCTACCCCACAGATGACGGCAGAACTAGAAAGGGAGATGGACGCGATTGTTGAGGGAAATATGAAAAGAGAAGAAGTTGTTGACCGATCGCGAAAGATACTAACAGATGTGATGAAGGTGCTGGAAAGTCGCAAACAAGAAGTTGCTGGTGAAATTAGAGTTGGGATTAGAGAGGGAAGGATAATAGGAAAGTGCCCAAAGTGCGGCAATGATCTAAGGATTGTTCGTTCAAAGAAGTCTAAAAAGAGATTTATTGGCTGCAGCAATTATCCTGAATGCAACCAGTCATACCCCTTACCCCAACAAGGCGCTGTTATACCTTTGGAGGAGACATGCGAAGTCTGCGGTTCTGCTAAGATTAAAGTGATAAATAAAAGGTCGCGCCCTTGGGTACTTTGTGTAAATCCGGAGTGTCCTAGTAAGAATAATAATTACAAAATAAAAGCTTCCCCGGAAGAAAAAGTATCTGGAGATGACACGTAGGAATTTCCGAGGATGAAGAAAGTAAGCATTATTGGAAGCGGTCATGTCGGAGCCATAACAGCTTATTTGCTGGCCTTAAGAGGAACCGCATCCATTCTTTTACTGGATGTTGTGGAAGGTCTCCCCCAGGGAACAGCTCTTGATATGATGGAATCTGCTCCATTGCTTAATTTCAAAGAAGATATTAAAGGAAGCAACTCTTTTGCAGATATTGCTGGTTCTGACCTTGTCGTCGTAACTGCTGGCCAGGCTCGCCGCCCTGGAATGTCGCGTTCTGATCTTTTAGCTGATAATGTCAAAGTCATATCATCGGTAGTTAAAAATATAGTTGAGTATGCACCTCAAACTATGATTCTCGTAGTAACTAATCCTGTTGACATCATGACCTATCTAACTTACCGGCAGAGCAGATTTATTTCTACCAAGGTTTTTGGGATGGGCGGCACTCTTGACAGCTCCCGCATGGCCTATTTTATTGCCTCGACTCTCTCCGTTCCCGTAGAAGATGTTGAAGTTTTTGTTATCGGGAGCCATTCAGATGCAATGCTGCCACTTACCCGATTATCACAAGTAAAAGGGCAGAAGCTAACAGATCTCATGGATGAAAAAGCTATTGACAACATTATTGATCGAACAAAGCAAGCGGGAGCAGAGATAGTCTCTTTTCTAAAAACAGGAAGTGCTTTCTATGCTCCGGCAGCTTCAATAGTTAGAATGATTGAAAGCGTTTTTAGGGATGAAAAAAGAGTCTTTTCCACTTGCATTTATCTTGATGGTCAATATGGGTTTAAGGATCTTTGTCTTAATGTACCTGTTCAGTTAGGAACCGAAGGAGTGGAAAGAATTATTGAGCTTGATCTCTCCGAGAAGGAGAGAGAGGCTCTAGAAAAGTCGGCAGAGTTGGTAAGGGAAGGAATAAGAGAACTTAAGACGCTTATAAAAATGGATTAGAAAATTAGATATAGCCTATTAATTGGGATATAAATGAGAGAGGTTCACGTTAATTTAATAAAGGAAGAGGTTGCTAGGCTTTGCCAGGAAGCAAATTTCTTTCTGCCTTCAGACATTTTTGAAGCGCTAGAGCAAGCTCACAATAAAGAAAAATCAGAGCTGGGCAGGGAAGTGCTTTCTCAGCTTATTGAGAATGCAAAAATAGCTTCATCAGAGAGAATTCCACTTTGCCAAGATTGTGGTTTGGCTGTAGTTTTTCTGGAGATAGGGCAAGGCGTATTGTTTAAAGGAGGAAACCTCAAAACGGCAGTTGATGAAGGGGTTAGTAAGGGGTATAAAGAAGGTTTCTTAAGAAAATCTGTTGTAGCAGAACCCTTATTCAAAAGAGAAAATACTGGTAACAATACTCCCGCTGTGGTCTACCAACAAATTGTTTCAGGAGATAAAGTGAGGATTACGGTCGCCCCTAAGGGTGGCGGCAGTGAGAATAGTTCTTCCTTGAGAATGCTTGAAGTTGCATCCGGGATAGAAGGCGTGAAACAGTTTGTGGTTGATTCGGTTAGGAAGGCGGGAGGTAAACCATGTCCTCCTGTTGTTGTAGGAGTAGGAACAGGGGGAAGCTTCAGTCAGGTAGCCTTCCTGGCCCATAAAGCGCTGCTTAGACCATTAAGTACGAATAGCGGTAACTCAAAGATAAGGGAACTTGAAAGAGAGCTTTTGGAAGAAATAAACAGTTTGGGAATTGGACCTTCGGGATTAGGAGGAATAGTTACCGCTCTCGGTGTAAATATAGAAACTGCAGGTACTCATATTGCCTGTTTGCCGGCTGCAGTAGATATTAGTTGCTATGCAACCCGGCGTTCTGTAGTTGTACTATGAAAGAGATAATCACTCCTCTGACTCAAGACAAGGTTAATCAGTTAAGGACTGGAGATAGAGTCCGTTTAAGCGGCTGGGTTTACACAGCAAGGGACACTGCTCATCTTAGGTTTTGCAGAAACTTGAGGGAAGGGAAAAAGCTACCCTTTGAGCCTAAGGATCAGATTATTTATTATGCAGGTCCTGCTCCAGCTAAGCCGGGAAGAATTATTGGTTCTATCGGGCCTACCACAAGTTACAGGATGGACTTTTGCACTCCTCAGCTTTTGGAACGAGGCTTAAAAGGAATGATTGGAAAGGGTGAGCGGTCATATAAGGTTAAGGAAGCAATAAAGAAATACGGAGCAGTCTATATGATAGCTACTGGAGGAGCGGCTGCTTTCCTTTCAAGTTTTGTAAAAGAGGCAGTGATATTTGCCTATGAGGAATTAGGTCCCGAGGCAGTATATCATCTGAGGGTTGAAAATTTGCCCCTTGTTGTAGCTATTGATTGTAGAGGAAGGGATCTGTTTGAAGAAGAAACCGATAAATGGAGGAAGGAGAGTCAGGCTGACTAGAGCCAAAAACAGGTAGTAATGGTAGATATAAGGAAACGGAGAGGAATATTTATTACTTTTGAAGGAGTTGAGGGTTCAGGGAAATCAACTCAAATAGATCTGCTTGCTGGGTTTCTTAATGAAAACGGATACGAAGTGATACGAACAAGGGAACCAGGCGGGACTCCTATTGGGGATAAAATCAGAAAGATTGTGCTTAATCCTGATTTTTCCGAGATGGATTTCAAAACAGAAGCGTTGCTTTATGCTGCAAATCGGGCTCAGCATATTGAAGAAGTGATAAAGCCTGCTCTGGCAGAGGGAAAGGTAATTCTCTCTGATAGGTATGTTGATTCTTCCTTTGCCTACCAAAGCTATGGACGCGGGCTGGATAAGAAAAAAATTGAGACGTTGAACAACTGGGCAACCGATGATTTGAAGGCAGACCTTACTATACTGCTAAATATTCCAGCAGACGAAGGATTAAGAAGAACTGAGAGCAGCTTAGCTGATCGTATTGAGCAGGAGGATATTGGTTTCCACGATAGAGTATCAAAGGGCTTTTTGAAGATTGCAAAGAAATTTCCCCAAAGAATAAAGATAATAGATGCCACTAGGGATGTGGACCAAATCCATCAAGAAATAGTAAAAATAGTTCAAGAGCTGCTATAAAGAAAAGCACAAAGAGTGTAGTTGACCCCTTTTTTGTATGAATAGAGCTGTTTAGATTCAGGTTAGGAACCCGAACAGGCACAACTCAGAGTTTATAGTTTAGGAATAAAAAGTGATATGGGATAGAATTATTGGACAAACAGAAGTAGTTGCGCAGCTAAGAGTGGCTGTAGATAAAGGGACGGTAAGCCACGCCTTTCTTTTCTGGGGGCCACCAGGGGCCGGTAAGAAGAGAGCGGCAAAGATACTGGCTGCTGCGCTAAATTGTCCAAAAAGGGGATGCGGGTCCTGTATTGACTGTCAAAAAATCTTTGAGGAAATTCACCCAGATGTCTATCAGATTTCTCCTGAAGGAAGCACCATTACTATAGACCAGATCAGGTTCCTGCAGGACTTAACTAATCTTAAGCTTTCCGAAGGAAGAGCAAAGGTTTTTATTTTGGAAGAAGTTGACTGTATGAGGAGAGAAGCTGCAAATGCTTTTCTTAAAACGCTTGAAGAGCCTCCGCCTTCGACTTTTTTTATATTAATAGCCTCGCAGCTCGATGATATGCTTCCGACTATCATAAGTCGCTGTCAGAATATCCGCTTTCGTCCCATTTCTATGGACCAAATAAAGTCTCTTATGGTAAAGGAGAAAGGAATAGAGGATAAGGAGGCGGAGTTGATCTCTAAAATAAGCGGCGGAATTGTAGAACGAGCTTTTTCACTGGTAGAGTCAGAAGAAGCAAAGGGCCAGAGAGAGTTACTGCTTTCTATACTTTATGGGCTGAATCAGGTAAATATTGTTAAATTACTAGATTCAGCGACTTTATTAATTTCAAAAATCAGAGACCCTCTATCTTCAATTAAGGAAAGACAGGAGGAGGAGTTGAAGGAGGCTTTGGAATTTGCTGTAAGTAGTCCCCACGCCACTTATATTAAAAAAAGATATACGATGCTTCATAAACGGGAATTGAGTCGCAGAGAACAAAATGTTTTAAATGAAATCTTCAGTTACTGTTCTTCCTGGTATGCAGATATTCTACTCCTCAAACAAGGCCTAGAGGAAAAATTTGTACAGAACATTGATTATCTGGAAATATTGAGAAAGAGAAGCAACTTTCTTAAGGAAGAGAGTGTTTTAGAAGCTTTGGATATTATCTCCCATATCAGGGAGATGGTTCAACGTAACGTTAATCCCCAGCTTGCCCTTGAGACTATGTTGATACAACTTCAGAATTTAGAACTATAGACATCTGTCTGCTGGAAATCTGCCTTACCTATTTGTGCAAAACGCTATCCTATCTATTTATAGACAGTGAACAAATAAGTTTTAACAGAGGAGGAAGGCTTGTTATAATTGGAAAAGAGGTTTTTAGATTTTGTTCCCAAGCTTATAGACGGAGGTTTAACTAATGCCTATAGTAACCGGTGTGTTATTTAAACGAGCTGGTAAAACATATTACTTCAATCCTGATAAATTGAACCTTAAAGTTGGCGACAGGGTTATTGTTAAGACCTCGAGAGGGGTAGAAATGGGGGAAGTTGTGTTGGTCCCTCACGAAGTTTCGAAGGAAAACATTTCTCAGCCTCTTAAAAAGGTTATAAGGAGGGCCACTCCTGAGGATATAGAACAGGCTGCGAAAAACAGGACCAAGGAGAGAGAAGCTTTCGATACTTGCATTGAAAAAATTGCTGAGCATAAGCTGCCCATGAAGCTTATCGGAGTTGATTATACATTTGACGGCAGCAAGATCATTTTCTACTTCACTGCTGAGGACAGAGTAGATTTTAGGGGGCTGGTTAAAGATCTTGCAGCAGTTTTTAAGACCAGAATAGAACTGCGACAGGTAGGCGTACGAGATGAAGCAAAGATGATTGGCGGTTTAGGACCGTGCGGAAGAAGAATGTGCTGTACTCAATTCTTAAGTGATTTTGAACCGGTATCAATAAGGATGGCTAAAGACCAGGAACTCCCTCTTAATCCTATAAAAATTTCGGGAATCTGTGGTCGTCTAATGTGTTGTCTTAAATATGAGTACGAGATATATGAAGAATTCAAGAAGAAAGCCCCAAAGAAAGGCTCAGAGGTTGAAACAGAAGAAGGTAGAGGGAAGGTGGTTGAATATAATATTCCAAAGGGGCTAGTTGTAATAGAACTTCCAGAAGGAAGGCGAATTCAAATACCTTTAAGCGAACTCGAAGCTCATAGTTGATAGCTTAAGGTTGGAAACTCAAGGTTGAGGGGACCAAATACAAAATCTAGAGCCTTGAGCCCAAAGCTTTCAGCAATGAATTGCCCACTTGGCTCAAATGGTACCTGCCCGCCAACTGATGGATGTCGCTGAAATATTAGTAAAGAGCGTTATCTTGCCGGATTAGCTCAGCTGGAAGAGCAACGCATTCGTAATGCGTAGGTCGCCGGTTCGACTCCGGCATCCGGCTCCACTGGTATGCTATTCTTAGGATTAGGCAAGCGGGGAGCAGCTCACTCGTAATGAGCAGGCCGCCAGTTCGAATCTAGCAGTGGGCTCCATAGGATTTGTAGTATTCAAAATATGCACTGCTATGCAGGGACTAGCATATTCGTTATGTGTAGGTCTTCAGTTCGACCCCGGCGCGGCTTCAATGATACTGCTGCTGCAAGTGGTGACGAGCGGCGAGCAGCTCAATCTTTTGCTGGTCGAGTACGTAAACAATGAGCAGGTCAGTGGTGTTACCTCTTTTTTCTGACGACACACTCTCAAAAAGCACTCTGTTATTGTCCAGTTTTATATGAGTATGTTTTTAAAGAGGCTAAACTAGAAGAAAAAAAGTTTTCAATATTGTAAAAGAATTATTTGGGACAAACTACCAGATGCTTAAAGCTGGAAACTACCCTATATAATAGAGAATAGGAGAAATAGCAGGAATAAAGTTTATAAATCACGAAGGGAAAAAGATTTTATATATAGATTTCTCTAATTGTACAGCTGAAGAGGTCCTCGAAATCATTGAGGAGAGCAAGGGGTTGATAAGGGGGCAACCGGAAGATACATTACTGACTCTGACAAATGTGAAAGACGCTCGCTTCAATTATAAGGTAGTCGATGCTATGAAAGATTTTGTAGTTCATAATAAACCTTATGTCAGAAAAGGCGCTGTCATTGGGGTTAAAGGGCTTCAGAAAATTATATATGATGCCATTTTGAAGTTTTCAAGGAGGGTTTTGCCAAGGTTTGATGATTTTGATAAGGCAAAGGATTGGCTAGTTGATATCGGAGAAACAGAGAGGGTAAAACTTACAACTCACAAGGAAAAACAGGTTCTATATCTGGATTTCTTGAATTACTCTATGGAAGAGGCGCGCAGAACTATAAAGGAAAGCAAAAGGATAATAGGAGTGCAACCGGAAAATTCGCTTTTAACTTTAGCGAATATAGCAGATGGGCATTTTGATTCGAAGACAGCTCAGGAAGTAAAGAATTTCGTGCTTTACATAAAGCGTTTTTTAAAAAGGTGCTGTTATTGGAGCGGCTGGGCCTCAAAGAATCATTTATGATGCAGCTGTAAAACTTGCAGGAGGTAATTTCCCGTACTTTGAGAGCATTGATGAAGCAAAGGATTGGTTGATTGACTACGCAAAAATGCTTTTTTGGTTGATGTCGTATGGAGCTATGATCTTTTCCAAGTAGTACTTTCTAGTGAAATATAGTTTATAGATCAGATTCAAAATTTATAGTTCAGGAAATCCTGAAGTACCATTTTTCGGCGGTTTTCACTTTTATTTCTGCGATGAAAAGGCAAAAATATAGATAAATCGATATTGCAACTTAGGAGCCTCTTACTTAAGGAGAATACCAGTTAAGCCGTAAAATGGCCGCTCAAATGGTTAAAATTGACAGCAATCATAGCAAAATGAAAAACTTGAAGGCAGATAATTGAAGCAAAACAAGAATAAGTAATAATGCCCTGGGTGGGGTTTTTTTATATGGTGGTTAGAAGTTATGTTTATTTCTTATTATTTGGAAGACTATCTTCCTGTTGCAATATTTTCTCTTATAGGTTTAGGCTTTGTGTGGATTAGTCTTACCCTATCTCGAGTGGTTCAACCTGCAGAGCCATCAGATAAGAAGCTTTCAACTTATGAATGTGGCGAGGTTCCTGTTGGCGATCCCTGGATCCAATTTCACATCCGCTACTATGTATTCGCCCTTATTTTTGTGATCTTTGATATTGAAGCTGTCTTTCTTTATCCCTGGGCGGTTGTCTTTAGAAGATTGGGGCTCTTTGGTTTTGTTGAAATGATGATCTTTATTGCAATATTAGCTTTGGGATTGGCTTATGCCTGGCGTAAAGGAGTTCTAGATTGGGTTTAGATGAGGTTTTTCCTCAAGAAAACATCATAACTACAACTGTCGATTTTCTTTTTAATTGGGCCAGGAAATCCTCGTTATGGTTCCTTACTTTTGGTATTAAATGCTGTGCTATTGAAATGATGACAACAGCTTCTCCCCGCTACGATTTAGAACGTTTTGGAGTAATACCTAGGGGTTCGCCCCGACAGTCTGATTTGATGATAGTTGCGGGACCAGTCTGCCGAAAAATGGTTCCGGTAATCAAAAGATTATACGAGCAGATGCCCAGTCCCAAATATGTCATTGCTATGGGGAGTTGTGCTATAAGTGGCGGGATCTTCTATAGTTCTTATAATGTGGTAAGAGGAGTAAATAGAATTGTACCCGTGGATGTCTATGTTCCTGGTTGTCCGCCCAGGCCAGAAGCCTTAATGCATGGGGTAATCAAACTCCAGGAAAAGATCGAAAGGCAAATAATCGTCAAGGGAGCGCAAAGATGAATAGTAATCTTGACGTGATTATAAAGAGATTCCCTGATTTGCATTTTGAAGAGGGGACTCGACTGCCAACCATACATATATCTGTGGAGATGCTTGAAGAAGTTGCGCATTTCCTCAGAGAAACACCCGAGCTTGCTTTTGACTTTCTTAATTGTCTTTCAGCAGTTGATTATTTAAGCAATTTTGAGGTGGTTTACCATTTCTTCTCTTATGTTCATCAACACGCCTTGGTACTCAAGGTTAAGGTGGATAGAAAAAAACCAAAGATTCCCTCACTCACTTCTTTATGGCAAACAGCGAATTGGCATGAGAGAGAAGCTTATGATCTCTTCGGCATAATCTTTACTGGACACCCTAGGCTAAGACGTATACTGCTGACAGACGATTTTGATGGTTTTCCTATGCGTAAAGAATTTAATGCTGAGGGGTATCAGGTTTAAATGGCAATTAGAACCGAAGAGCTTATTCTTAATATGGGACCCCAGCACCCAAGCACACACGGAGTTCTCCACGTTCTTTTAGAACTGGATGGAGAGGTAGTGGTGGGGGTTGAACCTTCTATAGGATATATTCACCGGGGCATTGAGAAAATTCTAGAAAATCGTCAATATTACCAATGTATGCCGCTAATAAACCGCCTTGATTACCTAGCCTCCCTTAGCAACGAATTTGGGTTTGTTAGAGCTGTAGAGGAACTTCTTGGCTTCGAGGTTCCGTTGAGAGCAGAATACATTCGTGTGATTATGGCTGAGCTTGCAAGAATTGCTAGCCATTTGCTTTGGCTGGGAACTTTCGGACTAGACCTAGGGGCTATTACTCCATTTCTATATGCTTTTCGAGAAAGAGAAAAGGCTCTGGATTTGATAGAAATGGTTACTGGTTCCCGCATGATGTCAAACTATAATCGCTTCGGTGGTGTAAGGATAGACTTACCAGCTGATTTCTTTGGTGAAGCTTACAAGTTCCTCGATGAATTCGGGAAGCGTGTTGATGAATATGAGCAGCTGTTAACCACTAATGAGATATTCTTAGTACGTACTAAAGGAATTGGTATTATCTCCAAGGGTGATGCTATTGATCTTGGAGTGACTGGTCCTATATTGCGGGCTTCCGGTTTTTCCTGGGATCTACGTAAAAACAAGCCATATTCTGTATATACCAATTTTGATTTTGAAATTCCGACTGGCACTATGGGTGATTGCTATGACCGTTACCTGGTGCGCATAAGAGAAATGCGTGAAAGTGCAAAGATAATACAACAGGCATTAGAAGGTTTGCCGTCAGGGCCTTATATAATGAGAGATTTTAAATTTATTCTACCCCCTAAGGATGAGCTCAAGTCCAGTATGGAGGCTCTTATTCACCATTTCGAGCTGATTGTGAAAGGATTCAAACCACCAGCAGGAGAGGTATATAGCAGCATAGAGGCTCCTCGAGGCGAACTGGGTTTTTATTTGATAAGCGATGGCTCACCCAGACCTTACCGTGTGAAAATTAGGGCTCCCTCCTTTGTTAATCTTCAAGCCCTTTCCAAATTGATTAAGGGCATGATGATCGGTGATGTAGTAGCCATAATTGGGAGCTTGGATATTGTACTAGGAGAGATTGATAGATAGTGGAAAGTGAAGAGTGAAGAGTGAAGGGTGAGAAGAGAAAAGTCAAATATGAATAGCTAGAGGAGAGCAGTAAACAAGAATAAAAGTAAACAGTGAACGGAGAACGAAAGAATGTCATATCAAGCAGTAGAAGAGAAAATAGATCTAACTAAGGCAGAAGAGATTCTGGATCAATATAGGGAGATAAGAGGACCGTTAATTCCTGTTCTGCAAAAGATTCAGGATGCCTATGGGTATCTACCTAGACCAGTAGTTGAATTGATTGCTGAGCATCTAGGTGTAACTCCTCATCAAGTCTTTGGAGTTATTACCTTTTATGCGCAATTTCATCTTGAGCCAAGAGGAAAGCACATATTGAGAGTATGTTGTGGAACAGCCTGTCATGTTAAAGGTGCTAAGCAGATAACTGATAAGGTCGAAGAGATATTGGAAGTACACCCCAGCGAGACCACCAAGGATAGATTGTTTACCTATGAGCAGGTAGCTTGTATTGGAGCTTGCAGTATGGCTCCAGCGATGATGATAGATGACCATACCTTTGGAGAGCTTGATTCTGGAAAAGTAGAAAAGAGTATTAATAAGTATAGGATGAAAGATAACGATAGAGAGCAGAGAGCAGAGAGCGAAGAGAAAGAATAAAGATTTTCCTAAGCTTGACTCTCTAGGCTCAAAATAGGCTAATGAGTACAGTTAAAGGAAGAAGGCAAACGTCAATTACAAAGAAAGACACTTCGCTTATTTCTATTTGCATGGGACCAGCGGGGCTAGCTTCAGGTGGAAAGGAAGTTATGGCTGCCTTCGAGGAAGAGATAACCAAGAACGATCTTAAGGCACTAATTGGTCGAAGATGCAAGGTTACCAAAACTGGATGCAGAGGTCCCTGCGCTTGTGATGTTTTAGTAGATGTAACTACTCCAGAGTTGGGCAAAGTTACTTATCAGAAAGTAGCTACAGATATGGTTCCCCGCATAGTTAGGGAGCATATTATTGAAGGCAATCCGGTTAAAGAATGGCTGGCCCGTCCAGACTATTTCGAGTTTAGAGAACGTCAGCAAAAAATAGTTCTTAAGAACTGCGGCGAGATAGATCCCGAAAGCATAGAAGATTACATTGCAACAGGTGGTTATCAAGCATTGAAAAAGGTGCTTAAAGAGATGGAGCCAGAAGAGGTAATTGAGACAATCTCTCAATCAGGCTTAAGGGGAAGAGGAGGAGCAGGCTTTCCTACTGGGCGGAAATGGAAATCCTGCCGTCAAGTCCAATCTGATGAGCGATTCATCGTCTGCAACGCTGACGAAGGTGACCCCGGGGCCTTTATGGATAGGGCTGTTCTAGAAGGAGATCCTCACAGAGTACTTGAGGGAATGATAATTGGTGGTTATGCCATAGGAGCGACAGGCGGATACATTTATGTACGTGCAGAATACCCACTAGCAATAAAGCGCTTGAAAATGGCTATTGAGCAAGCTGGAAAGAGGGGATTTATAGGCAAGAATATTCTCGGAAGCGGTTATGATTTAGATATCCATATCAAAGAAGGAGCTGGTGCTTTTGTATGTGGGGAATCAACAGCTCTCATGTTTTCTATTGAGGGTAAGAGAGGAATGCCACGAACTAGGCCACCTCAATCAGTTGAAGCCGGACTATGGAACAAGCCAACTACTCTTAATAATGTTGAGACCTTTGCTAATGTTCCTGACATTATTCTTAAAGGATCAGGATGGTACTCCTCGATAGGGACAGAGAATAGCAAAGGTACGAAGATTTTTGCCCTAGCTGGAAGGGTGAAGAGCACGGGACTTATTGAAGTTCCTATGGGTGTTACTATTCGTAAGATCGTATTTGATATTGGAGGAGGTATACCGAAGCGCCGCAGTTTTAAAGGTGTACAGATCGGAGGGCCCTCAGGTGGATGTCTTCCTGAATCGCTTCTTGATTCTCCTATTGACTACGAATCCCTTCTAGAAGCAGGAGCGATGATGGGTTCAGGCAGTTTAGTAGTAATGGATGAAACCACATGCATGGTGGAAATGGCTCGTTTCTTTCTGCAATTCACTGTTAATGAGTCTTGCGGAAAGTGTGTGCCCTGTCGTATTGGTACACAAGTAATGTTGGACATACTTGACCGTATAACCAGAGGAGAGGGAAGGGACGGAGATATTGAGCTTTTAGAAGATTTGGCGGTGGACATTAAGCGGCTATCGCTATGCGGTTTAGGAGAATCAGCTCCCAATCCTGTTCTTTCTACTATTCGCTATTTTCGGGAGGAGTATGAAGCTCATATCTATGATAAGTCCTGCAAAACAGCAGTTTGCGTTGCTCTAACAAAGTTTGAGGTAGTATCTGATCTGTGTAAGAAATGTGGGCTTTGCGTTAAAGCATGTCCGGTTGATGCTATTACGGGAGGAGTAAAGCAGCTTGCTTACATAGATAAGGAAAAGTGCATTAAATGTCGGGCCTGTATTGAGGCCTGTCCATTTTTGGCCATAAAGTGATGCAGATGATAAGCCTAAAAATTGACGACAAAGATATAGAAGTAGAAGAAGGAACGACTATCCTGGAAGCAGCAAGGCAGAAGGGTATTCATATTCCCAATCTCTGCAATCACCCTAAACTAAAGCCGTTTGGTGCGTGTCGGCTCTGCGTGGTTGAGATAGAGAAAAAGAGAGGGTTATCGACTGCTTGCTCAACGCCGGTTTGGGAGGGGATGGTTGTCCATACAGAAACACCTGCTCTTAAGAAAGCACGGAAAACTCTTTTAGAGCTTTTGCTTGTGCATCACCCTCTGGATTGCGAGTTCTGTGACAAAGCGGGAGAGTGCGAGCTCCAGGATGCAGTTTTTAATATAGGGGCGATCGAAAATAGATTTCAAGCGGAACGACTTAATCGTCCTTCGCAAAACTCTAATCCCTTTATTGAACGTAACACTAATCGGTGTACTTTATGTGGAAGGTGTGTACGTATATGCAATGAAGTACAGGGTGTTGCTGCTATTGATTTTACTAAGAGGGGAATAAGGACTGAAGTTGGGACTTCTTTTAGCGAAGTACTTGACTGCGAATTTTGCGGAAACTGTCTCTCTGGTTGTCTTGTAGGAGCTCTTAATGATAAACTTTTTCTTTACTCTGCCCGCTGTTGGGAGCTGGAAAAGGTTGAAACTATATGTCCTTATTGTGGATGCGGATGCACAATTGAGCTTAATACCAGAAATGACAAGATATATAGGGTAATCCCTAAGGAGGAAAGAGGTACTAACGAAGGTCTGCTTTGCGTAAAAGGCCGATTTGGCTACGAATTTGTAGACAACAGGGAAAGAATAACTAATCCTTTAATTAAAAAGCAAGGCAGGTTCGAAGAAGTAAGCTGGGAAGAAGCACTTTCTCTAGTTGCTCAAAAGTTAGCTGAAATAAAGGAACAGAGGGGAGCAGATAGCATTGCTGCATTGGGATCACCTCGCTGTAGCAATGAAGAAAATTATCTCTTGCAGAAATTTGTACGGCAAGTGTTAGGTACCAACAACATTGACTCAACAGGCAATATAGATTATCGGGGGTATATCACAGCAAGCATGGATGCGCTGGGTGTGGCGGCAGCTACTAATTCTTATAACAATATTAAAAATAGCCGGGCAATCTTGGTTCTGGGAGGAGATCTCTCTACTGCTATGCCCATTGTGGGGCTTAAAATTCAGGAAGCAATAAACAGAAAAGGAGCAAAGCTGATTCTGGTTCATCCCAATAAGGTTAAACTGGCAAAATTTGCCCATAGCTGGTTCAAACTGGAGCCAGGGGTTGAAACAGCTTTCCTCTATTCTTTAATGAATGTAATTATTGAAAATGGCTGGGTGGATGAAGAATATCTCAGGCTGCACGCTGAAAATTATGAAGAGTTGATTTCTTATCTTGAGCAGAACGGAGAAAGTTTTATAAAAAATATAGGGCTATCTGCAGAGGAATTAACTAAAGCGGCAAAGATTCTTGCGTGCAGTGATACTTTGAGTATCTTTTTGGGTGCACGAGCTGATTACTATCTTGCTGGTGCTGTGATTAACCTTGCACTTTTAACGGGCAACATTGAGCAGGGAGGGAGCGGTGTTTATCCCTTAGTGGAAAGAAATAACTTACAGGGAAGCTGGGATATGGGTATTGTGCCAAACTTGTTGCCGGGATATCAAAAACTTTCTCAGCCTGGTTTATCTGCTAATGAAATGTGGGATGCCATTCAAAAGGGAACGCTTAAAGCCTTATATATAATGGGCAGCAATCCGGCCATATATCCCAAAGCAGCTGAAGCGTTAAATCAGATAGAGTTCCTGGTTGTGCAAGACCTCTTCCTTAATGAAACTGCTGAATTAGCTCATGTGGTTTTTCCAGCAGCAAGTTTCGCCGAGAAAGATGGTACATATACTAATGGAGAAAGAAGAGTTCAGCTTATAAGAAAGGCGGTTTCAGCTCCAGGAAAGGCACAACCTGACTGGTGGATAATTACCTCGCTAGCTCGAATGATGGACGCTGAATTCAACTATGAAAATCCAGAAGAGGTCATGAATGAGATTGCCCAAACGGTGGAAATTTACCAGGGGATAAACTACGAACGCTTGAAAGAAGGAGGTATTGTTTGGCCTTACTCGCTTTCCGAGGATGATAGTACAATTCTTTACCAGCATCTCTATCCCAGAGGTAAAGCCCGATTTATATTGGGCTGTGAAAAAAATGGTATTCCAGAATATCCACTGAAGCTGATTGTAGAAAATGTTCTCTTTCATTCAGGAGGTTTGTCGCAAAAGGCAAGGGCCTTAAAGGAAATTTATTCAGAGACAAGACTTGAGTTGAGCAAAGAGGACACAGAACAATTGAATCTTAAAGAAGGCGACTGGGTAAAGGTTGCCTCACCAAAAGGTACAACTAAGGTAAAGATAAGAATAAATGAGAAGATATCTAAGGGGATTGCTGTTCTTCCAGTATTCAGCAAAGAAGCAGCATCTTTGCTGAACCATGGAGGTCGTTTCACAGGCATAGTGATAGAAAGGACTGGTTAGTTGGTATTCTTTTTAACCATCGTTAAAAGTATTTTCCTTTTGCTTTTCGTACTTGTAAATGCCCTTTTTCTTGTTTGGTTAGAACGAAAGATTTTAGGACATATTCAGGTTCGTCTCGGTCCTATGCGCGTGGGTAGCCATGGGCTCTTACAAACCATTGCCGATGCATTGAAGCTGCTTATTAAGGAAGACATTATTCCTTTGAAGGCTGATAGACGACTTTTCATTGTTGCACCTTTTATAGTTTTTATTCCCGCCTTCATTGTTTATTTGGTTATACCTTTTTCCAAAACTCTGATAGTTAAGAACCTGGATATCGGCATTTTCTATATTTTCGCAATAGCTGCTCTTTTTCCCATAGGGATAGTTATTGCGGGTTGGGCTTCTAACAACAAGTATTCACTTCTGGGAGGAATGCGGGCGGCTGCACAACAGATCAGCTATGAAGTTCCCATGCTTTTATCGGTATTAGGTGTGGTGATGGTGGCCGGTACTCTAAGTACTATTTCTATTATTGAAGCCCAGAAGAATGTCTGGTTTATTCTGCTTCAACCTTTGGGTTTCCTCATATATGCTATCACTATGGTAGCTGAGCTAAACCGAATTCCTTTTGATATGCCTGAGGCGGAATCTGAACTTGTTGCGGGTTTTAATGTGGAATATTCCGGAATGCGCTGGGCGCTATTCTTTCTTGCTGAGTATTCTAACATGTTCCTGGTTTCAGCGATCGCAGTAATTCTCTTTTTAGGTGGCTGGCAAGGTCCGTTTCTACCTCCCCTGGTCTGGTTTCTTATAAAAACGTATCTTCTAGTGCTTTTCATTATCTGGGTTAGGGGTACTTTGCCGCGTATAAGAGTTGATCAGTTAATGGATTTGGGATGGAAGATTCTCCTTCCTTTATCGCTTCTTAATATTGGACTTACCGGGTTATATCTTATTCTATGGGGTGGCAAATGATAGGAATAGCTAAAGGTCTCGCGTTAACGGTGAGGTATTTGTTTACCAAAGCAGTTACTGTACAGTATCCAAAAGAGAAGCGGCAGATGACGCCACGCTTTCGAGGCATGCTAAAGGTGGATATAAATAGGTGCTCAGGTTGTAAGTTGTGCCCAATAGCTTGCCCGGATAATCTCATTGAAGTCATTACTGGAGTATCATCAGAAGGGAAGAAGATCACTAATGTATGGCTAGTAGACGTAGGCAGGTGCTACTTTTGTGGACTCTGTGTGGAGAGTTGCCCTCACGGCGCCCTTTATATGAGTCATCTTTATGAACTAGCAACAGAATTTATTCCCCCGCTTGTGAGTACACAAATTGACAGGATAGGTTATAAACACACAGAGGAGTTTATAAATTTAAAACAAACCAAGACTTTCAGTTATAAAAAGCGCAGCGCAACCGGAAAGATTTCTACAAGGAAATCTTCCGGCGGTAAAAGGAGAGTTGTATGACCGACCTTTCAGAAATTATTGCTTTTTATATCTTTACGACTTTGATTTTAGGATTTGCACTTATGGTGGTCTTTGCACGCGATGTAGTTCACAGTGCTATTTTTCTTCTCTTAAGTATGCTTAGTGTAGCCGGTTTTTATGTCCTGCTTAATGCTGAGTTTCTGGCTGCAGTGCAAATCTTCATATATGCGGGAGCAGTAACGGTTATGATTCTTTTCGTAATTATGCTTACTGCGACTAGAATTTTACCTCAGAAAGCATGGAAGGAAGGTTTTTCACTGTCAGCTCTGGTTATTGCAGGAAGTCTTTTAGCGGCGATTGGATTTATCCTGTTCAGAACTCTCTGGGTCTACGAATTTACTGCTCCATTGAAAAATACGGGTGATTTAGGAATTTTGCTCTTTCGAAACTATATTCTTCCTTTTGAGGTTGCTGGAATAATACTTCTAGTGGCTCTAGTGGGAGCAATAGTTCTAGCAAGAAAGGAGGAAGAGTGATTACCCTGAATCATTATCTTGCAGTTGCTGCCCTACTCTTCTGCATAGGTCTCTATGGTGCCTTAAAGAGGAGAAATGGAATTCAGGTTTTAATGTCAATTGAGTTAATGCTAAATGCTGTAAATATAAACTTAATTGCCTTTTCAGCTTTTATAAAAGGAATTCCTATGAGAGGACAGATATTTGCAATCTTTTTGATGATTGTAGCAGCAGCGGAGATTGGTGTAGGTTTGGCTATTGTTCTTAGTATATATAGAGCTCGTGGAACTATCGAGGTTGATAGGATAAATCTGATGAAGTGGTAGATAGAAATTAGGAATTAGGAATTGGAAATTAGGAATTAGGAATTGACCTTATAAACTAATTACGAATAACTAATAACTAATAACTAATTACTAATATAGTGAGGCACTATGATTAACTACGCATGGTTAATACCTGTTATTCCATTTTTAAGTTTTTTATTGATACTTTTGTTTGGAAGGGTTTTTAAAACCAAAAGTGCAGCTATTGCCATTGCTGGTATTTTTATCTCTTTTATGCTTTCTCTTGCTATTCTTTTTGAAGTTCTAAAGGGTGTGGAAGCAGAGATTAAATTTTCCTGGATAACTACTGGGAGCTGGCAGTTAGATATGGGCTTCCTCATCGATCCCCTTGCTGCCGTTATGCTGGTAGTGGTAACCTTAGTCTCCCTGCTGGTACAGGTCTACTCCTTGGGCTATATGAAGGGAGACAAAGGCTTTTCCTGGTACTATGGTGCCCTTTCACTCTTTACCTTCTCCATGCTCTCCCTGGTGCTTGCGAACAACTACCTTATGCTCTACATCTTCTGGGAACTGGTGGGACTCTGTTCCTATCTGCTCATCGGGTTCTGGTTTGAGAAAAAGAGTGCCTCTGATGCAGCCAAAAAAGCTTTTATTGTCACCAGGATTGGGGATGTGGGCCTGCTTCTGGGGATTCTTCTTCTCTTTACTACTGTAGGAACCTTAAATTATAACATGCTCTTTTCCCTCGCTGAAGCGGGAGCCTTCTCACCCCTTTTCTTAACCACCGCAACGCTTCTGCTCTTTGCCGGCGCAGTGGGAAAGAGTGCTCAGTTCCCCTTACATGTGTGGCTTCCTGATGCCATGGAGGGTCCCACCCCGGTTTCAGCGCTCATCCATGCTGCAACCATGGTTGCAGCAGGAGTCTATCTTACCGCAAGGAGCTTTCCCCTCTTTGAGCTCTCCTCCTCTTCCTTGCTTGTCGTAGGGATATTGGGAGCCATAACCTGCCTTATGGCAGCAACCATTGCAACAGTTATCAACGACATCAAAAAGATTCTGGCCTATTCCACCATCAGCCAGCTGGGGTACATGATGATGGCCCTGGGCGCAGGGGCAGTAGGTGCTTCTATCTTTCACCTCTTTACCCATGCGTTTTTCAAAGCCCTGCTCTTTCTGGGAGCAGGAAGCGTGATTCACGCAACGCACACCCAGGACATCACCCAGATGGGGGGCCTTGCCAAAAAGATGAAGATAACCTCTTTAACCTTTGTTATTGGTGCGCTTTCTTTATCCGGTATCTTTCCCCTAGCGGGGTTCTGGAGCAAAGATGAGATCCTTGCCTCCCTTTCCTTATCTCAGAACTATCCTATCCTGCTTGTAGGCCTTGCCACGGTCTTTCTCACCGCCTTTTACATGTTTCGGCTCTGCTTTTTAGCCTTCTTTGGCAAAGAGCAAGAGAAACTGCATGCCCATGAGTCACCTTTAAATATGACTGCTCCCTTAAGCATCCTTGCCTTTCTTGCCATCTTTGCGGGGTTCTTAGGCTCTCCGCTTACTCAAAATAGCTTTGCCCGCTTCCTTTCTCCCGAGCATGAGATCCACCCCTTGAATATCTCTCTAATGCTTCTCTCTTCGGCAATTGCTCTTTTCGGTATCTTCCTTGCCTGGACCCTGTACCATAGAAAGCTCTTTCGGCTGGATACCCTTATGAAGAAAGTCTCCTTCCTGCATGTGCTGCTTTCCCGCAAATACTACATCGATGAGATCTACACCTATGGAATTGTAAAGCCGGTAGTAGGCATAGGGTTGCTCTCCTATCAGTTTGATGCCCGCATAATTGATGGTCTGGTAAATGGGGTGAGTTGGGTTACCCTCCGCTTAGCTAACATAGGAGCAAGATTTGATCTCAAGGTAGTGGATGGTGCTGTAAATGGTGTTGCTCAACTTACAGGAACTACTGGAGACCGACTTAGATATATTCAAACAGGTTATATACAGAACTATGCTGCAGTTATTTTTGCTGCTTTGATTGTCCTGGTTGTCTGGTTCGTATTTTAAGGAGGTTTTAGATGAATTTACCGATATTGTCTCTCATAATCTTTATACCACTGGCTTTGGCCGTGATCATACTTTTTATTCCTAAAGACAGAATTCTTACAATAAAGAGTAGCAGCCTTCTTGCGACTACAGCAGTTTTGGTCCTCAGTATCATAACATATATAAATTTTGAGCCCGGCAACAACAAGCTGCAGTTTGTAGAAAGAGTTCCATGGATTAAGAGTATTGGTGCACAGTACTTTCTTGGGATGGATGGGATAAGCCTTCCGATGGTTATCCTCACTGCACTCCTTACATTTTTAGCTGTTATTGCATCCTGGAATATTCAACTAAGACCGAAAGAATATTTTGTTCTTATTTTACTGCTGGAAACAGGGATGCTTGGTGTATTTCTTGCTCTTGATTTTGTTCTTTTCTACATTTTCTGGGAAGTAGTCCTTGTTCCAATGTACTTTTTAATAGGTGTTTGGGGTGGAGCCCGGCGTGAATATGCAGCAATTAAGTTCTTTATCTATACGTTACTGGGAAGCGTTATTATGCTGGTAGGGATACTTATACTTTATTTTGTGTCCGGACTTAACACTTTCAGCATGATTGAGCTAATCCAGGGCAATTATTCACAGTCAATTCAGAATCTTGTGTTCATAGCTTTCTTTATAGGTTTTGCTATCAAAGTCCCTATATTTCCTTTCCATACCTGGCTTCCCGATGCTCACGTGGAGGCTCCCACAGCTGTGAGCGTGCTTCTCGCGGGAGTTTTGTTAAAAATGGGATCCTATGGTTTCTTAAGAATAAGTCTCCCTATCCTCCCGGAGGCTTTTAAAAGAATGGCTTTTGCGATAGCAGTACTTGCTGTAATAAACATAATATATGGAGCACTGGTTGCAATGATGCAGCATGATCTCAAAAAGCTGGTTGCCTATTCAAGCGTGAGCCATATGGGATACGTAATGCTCGGAATTGCTGCTGCAACAGCTACTGCAACTAATGGAGCGATCTTGCAAATGTTTAATCACGGTTGTATAACGGGAATGCTCTTTTTGCTTGTGGGTTTAATCTATGAGAGAACTCATACAAGGGAGATTGCAGAGCTTGGTGGATTAATGGGAAAAGTCCCAATATTAGCAGGGATTTTGAGTTTTACGGCTTTGGCTTCACTTGGACTACCAGGATTAAGCGGTTTTGTTGGTGAGTTTTTGGTGTTACTTGGAAGTTATGGAATCTATCCGTTGGCTACCGCCATTGCAGCAGGAGGTATTGTACTAACTGCCGGATATCTTTTATGGACAATTCAACGTGTAAATCTTGGCGTTCTAAAGGAACGGTATGCTGAGCTGGTAGACGTAAATATCAGAGAATTGAGCACTCTGGTACCGCTGGTTATTGTGATTATTGTTGTTGGTGTTTATCCTCCGCCCATTCTAAATATCATAAATCCTACAGCGATAGCTCTTGTGAATATTATTGGAGGTTCTTAATTGAACTATGGACTTCTGGTTCCCGATATCATAGTAGTATCTCTGGCTTTAGTGGTTCTTGTTCTAGATCTTTTTGTACCCAGCAAGTGGAAGTACTATTTGGGTTACTTAAGTATTGCTGGCCTGGCTGCTGCTGCGGCAACTTCTTTAGATTTACTCGGAAAGAGATATCTCTTCTTTAATGAAATGTTTTTATTGGATTACTTTTCGGTCTTTTTTAAGATCGTTTTGAGTCTGGTTGGCATTCTTATAATTCTTTCCTCTCTTGACTTTTTTAAAAAGAGCGTTAACGAGGGTGAATACTACTCGCTTCTTCTTTTCTCTCTTTTTGGGGCTATGCTTATGGCTGCGGCAGTGGATTTAATTGCTGTTTATTTGGCTCTCGAACTGGTTTCCATACCTGCGTATGTCCTAGCTGGTTACCGCAAGAGAGATGTCAAGTCTTCTGAGGCAGCACTTAAATATTTTCTTCTGGGACTTCTGGCTTCAGTAGTGATGGTATATGGAATGTCCCTGGTCTACGGACTTACCGGTCATACTAATCTTTTCAAAATTGCTTTTCAGTTAGCAGAGGCACAGCCGGCCTTAATCCTGGCTGTAATATTTGTGGCTACGGGTTTAAGCCTTAAGATTGCAGCTGTTCCCTTCCATTTTTGGGCGCCTGATACCTATGAGGGTGCTCCTACACCAGTTACTGCTTATCTTTCGGTAGGACCAAAAAGTGGAGGGTTTGCATCATTGGTTCGAATATTTTTTATTGCCTTTGTTATTGCTCGGATAAAGTGGATAGTTCTTTTTGCTATTCTCTCGGCTCTGACTATGACCCTGGGAAATTTAATGGCTTTATCTCAACGCAATATAAAAAGGATGATGGCTTATTCCAGTATTGCACATTCAGGTTATATCCTTATCGGTTTAGCTATTGGTTCAAGACTTTCCCTTTCAAGTATGGTTCTATACATCTTGGTTTATATTCTTGCTAACATTGGAGTATTTGCAATTATTATCAGTCAGTCGAAAAGAGGAAGGGGCGAGCTCATACAGGATTATACTGGACTCAGCCAAAGCTCTCCGTTCTTAGCTCTATCAATGACAATCTTTTTCCTCTCCCTGGTGGGAATTCCCCCGTTAGCCGGTTTTATGGGAAAACTTTATCTCTTTGGAGCAGCTGTACAGAAGGGCGTTATCTGGTTAGCCGTTTTGGGAGTTTTAAATAGTGTAATCTCCCTCTATTATTACGTTGCCGTCGTACGCCAGATGTATCTGTTGCCGCCATCAGAAGATATAAGGATAAGAGTACCTACAAGTCTTACATTAGGAATTACCCTTGCTTTAGTTCTTACTCTGGCCATAGGTATATATCCCGCTCCTTTTTTACGGCTTGCGCAACTAGCCTCACTCCTGTAGCTTATATCATAAATACTTTGGTTATATACAAACCGAGTTGGTACTTTATTGTATAACGGGACAAGTGTATCAATCCAAATTTATTTATATTATTAATTCACCCCTGAATTCTTTTTGAATTTTTGTTTGCAATTTAAGTCTGGCAATTTACGACCTTATCTTGGTAAAATCCAACTCATATTAGGTCTGGGCATAGAAGGAGATGCATCTAGAGCTTATATGGCAAAGATTCTTATCGTAGCGAATCAATCTGAAATTAGAAAACAAGCGGAGATAATTCTAAAAAAGGAAGGATTTGATGTTTACACTTCTTCTGGCAGGGAAAGTATTTCTTTAGCTGAAGCGGTTAAACCTGATCTTATTCTTCTGCAGGTTGATTTTCCAACTATAAGTGGATATCAGTTATGTCGGAATTTTAAAAATGATAAGAATTTTTCCAGGGTGCCTGTTATTATTCTTAGTTCTCAAGGAAGGTTAGACAAAATTGAGGGACTTGAATGCGGTGCTAACGATTATTTGATAGTCCCATTTGGTGAGAATGAGCTTATTGTTAGAATAAGGATGAATCTTAAGAGGATTTGGGAAGACAGGTCGGTTAACCTACTTACGGGCCTTCCAGGAAGCGGAATTATCGAGGAAGAGGTAAAGAGGCGTGTTATGGAAAAGCAGAAAAAATTTTCAGTGTTATTTATCGACCTTGATAATTTCAGAGCCTTTAACAAGGTTTATGGATTTCTTCAGGGAGACGCGGTCATAAAATTTGTGGTAACGATTATCATGAAAGCTCTTGAAAGGTTGGGAGAGGAGAGCGATTTACTAGGACATCTGGGAGGAGATAATTTAGTCGTTGTAACTGAGCCCAGTCGCGCACCGAAGATTGCTGAGTTTGTTATCAAAGAATTTGATAATGAAATAGCGAATTTTTATCGGTTTGATGATCGCAAGAAAGGGTTTGTAGCTACACAGAATAGACAAGGAGCGATACTTAAACATCCCATTATGAGTATTTCGATAAGCATTGTTAGCAATGAGAAGAGGGATATTTCTACACATTGGGAAGTGTGGGAACGGGGAAAAGAGATTAAAGAATATGCTCGAAATATTTCAGGTAGTGGATATTATGTTGATCGAAGAAATAAGTAAAGAATTTTTACAGTTATTGTAATGAGTATGAACAACCGTTAGACTTAATAGTGGCTATAAAATCTATTTGAGCATTAGGTATATTATAAAGGAGATAGGTTGGCACGTTTTGCTCAGGCAAAG
>CAYGBL010000004.1:31190-123631 GCA_964348135.1 uncultured Actinomycetota bacterium | reverse complement strand
TAATCATTCGTAAGGAAGGGGAGTTGTTCGAGGGGAAACTGTGAGTTGCCCCTCGAAAGAGCAAGGCGACGGTTTGATGTCCCGCCCTGGGAGCCATGAAGTAGAGCAAAGCTCATTCACGGCCACGGGAAAATGCCTGCACAAAGGCATTTTTTATTTTGACGGCCGGTCGGACAAGAACATCATTACTTCTAAATCCAAAAAGATATCAAAAAAAGCTAAAAAAGAGTTGACAATATAGAATTATCGTTCTATATTAAATATAGAATGTTAATTCTATATTATGGGAGGTCTAAACATGGCACCAAAAGTAGACGCGGATTACAAACAAAAAAGAAAGGACCAAATAATTGAAGCCGCATGTGAGAGCTTTGCTAAAAAAGGGTTTCACAATACGACAATGATGGATATCTTCAAGGGATCCGGGCTAAGCTCAGGCGCGGTCTACAACTACTTTAAAAGTAAAGAAGAAATCGTTGAGTCTATTGCTGACATGTCGTTTGAACGCAATATGAACATGATAACCGAGGCGGCTAAGAAGGATGAAGAGAATCCACTAAGTAGACTGTTGAATGACTTCTTCACAATCTTCAAGGAACTGGGGAGCAAGTCTGATGCCAGAAAATCTCTGAGCATTGATTTTGATCTGTGGTCTGAGGCGACACGGAATGAACACATCGACAGAGTATCTCGAGAGTGTCAGGAAAGCACGCTTTCTCAAGTATCGAAGCTTGTCGAGCGCGGGCAGCAAGAGGGCACGATCAATAGAGGTCTTGATTCCACAGCTGTTGCTCGGGCGCTGCTTGCTCTTCTTCAAGGCCTGCAAGTCCAGTTTGTAATAAATCCGGAGCTCGATGTTGATGCTTATGTTGAGGCAACCAACGCTCTGCTGGACGGGAGCTTTAGAACAGAGCGGCATTACTAATATTGAAAGAACAAAGGAGGAAAGAATGATTTTAGAAATCCGAAATTTGGTCAAGGAGTTCAAAAACGGTTTGCGTGCCAATGATGATATTTCAATCTCGATTGAACTAGGAGAGGTGTTCGGTCTACTTGGTCCGAACGGCGCAGGCAAAACTACTCTGGTGAACCAAATCATAGCGCTTCTAAAACCGACTTCGGGTGAGCTCATCTTGGATGGAGTAGACATCATAAAAAATCCGGCGTTTGCGCGTGAAGTCTGCTCTGTGCAACCTCAGGGGAGCGTGCCGATCGATGGTTTCACGCCGACCCAGGCAATTGAACTTGTCGGGCACTTAAGAAACAAGAATAGGTTTGCGGTCAAGAAAAGAACGCGAGCGCTTATTGAGGCCTTGGAGCTTGGCAAGTGGGCTAATAAACCAGGCGCTCAGCTGTCGGGTGGAGTACGCAGGCTGGTCAGTTATTCAATGGCAACCGTCGCTCCGGGTAAAATTGTGATCTTAGATGAGCCTACCAACGACGTTGATCCGCTTCGCAGGCGTTTACTTTGGAAAGAGATCCGTTCGGTTGCCGATGCAGGCACCGCGGTGCTTTTGATAACCCACAACGTGCTTGAAGCGGAGCGCGTCGTCGACAAGCTGGCAGTAATAGACAAGGGAAAAGTTATAGCAAGTGGAACGCCTGCATCACTCAAAGAAACACTGACGAGTAAGTTGCTACTTGATATCAAATTGGAGCCCGGCGTGCTTGCGCCCAAGGTGCCTGATTTTGTCACGTCCACCATTGTAGGCAGGCGTCTCAAAGCAAGTGTTGAGAACGGTTCAGTGACAAGAGCCATTGAGTGGGCTCATGAGTTGCAGCGGAAAAAGATTGCCGAAGAATTCTCGATCGCTCCGGCAAGTCTTGAGGATGTTTATGTGCGCATGGTAAGCCGCACAGGGGTGTCAGAAGATAACGAAACGGAAAATGATACTTCGACCCAGGCACAGGGGGTGTAAAAAATGAGTAAGTATCTCAAGGCTTATTCTTTTGTGATGAAATGGCAAATACTCAGCTTAAAGCCGGTTCTTCCGATGGCTTTTATGTTTCAGCTTTTAATGGCGGGAGCCGTTATCTATGGGCTCGGGTTTATGTATCCGAAAATCGATATGCTTTCTGCCAAATACATTGTGACGGGCGCCGCTGTGTTGGCCCTGGCAACACTTGGGCTGGTCATGGTTCCCCAAACCATAGCTCAGATGAAAGCAAGCAAGGCCTTTGATTATCTTTGGTCGCTGCCGATACCTCGCTTCATCTTTCTTTTGTCCGACTTCTCTTTTTGGGCAATTATTGTTCTCCCCGGTGTCGCGGCAACGCTTTTGATGGGCTCGCTCCATTACGGTTTCGATCTGTCGATTTCTCCTTTGATCGTTCCTGCTTTTCTTTTGGTTGCGCTTACGGCTGTTGCTGTCGGGATGAGTGTTGCTCATCTTTCACCCTCACCCGTACTTACAGGAATACTTACCAATATCACCGTGTTTATAATATTTTTCTTCTCTCCCATCAATTTTCCGCCAGAGCGACTGCCAGAGTGGCTGCAAATTATTCATAAGATCTTGCCGGTTATGTACATGGCTGATCTTGTCCGGGGCACGGTCACAAAAGGTCTTGCAAGCAATCTGGCCACCGCATTTGCAGTGGTAGGTATGTGGTGTGTAGTAAGTTTTGTTGCTCTTTACAGAGTGTTTTCTATGAGACAATAGCGCAGGTCCTGAACCCTGATAAGAGGCGATTGAGATGAGATCTATCTGAAATGACATGCGAGACCGACAGCATTTTGCCTGTAGGCTATCGCCTTTTATTCAAGAATTGCCCAAACTGAGTTATCCGTTCCATATTCGAATATAGAATATCAAAGGGAGCCACGCTTACATGCCTGTACAGAGGCATTTTTTGGACTCTTACAGTTCTTTGCTCCCGCGTCGGACTCACACTTCGTATCAAATCCATAGTTTTCACAGATATCCATATCTTGAGCTGTTTTTCAACGACCTTTTAGCTCTTGTAACGTTTATATGAGCTGGCATAATAGAGCCAAGAGGTTTCTATTCGAACTATATCAAGAATATAGTCGAAGAATTCAAAGTATTCATATGGATAATGAGACAACTTCAAAACAAAATTCGTTAACTCTCTATTTTGTAATCGCTTTTCTCATACCGATTATCGCATCAACATTTATTACTCTTAGAGATGGTTTATCACCTACATTAGCAGTTACTGACATTTCTGCCTTAACTCTGGTTGTTATAATGACTATGGTTCATGCACCGACTATTGCGGCTCTTGTTGCTTCCTTTCGGGACCAAGGTTTTAAAGGCATTAAAGAATTATTTCGGCAATTGAAATTCTGGAAGTTCACACCAGGTTGGTATGCGAAAGCGCTCTTCATATTCCCGGTAACCATGGTAGGCACATTACTTATACTCAGTTTCTTTTCGCTAAATTATGCACCTGTTTTAAATCTAACAGTCCTCACTTTTGGCACGTTGATCAGCGCGTTTTGGGAAGAGCTTGGATGGACCGGGTATGCAACACCCAGAATGCTTGTCAAGTCAACTCCTTTAAAAGTTGGACTTATCCTTGGACTGATCCATGCAATTTGGCATTTACCGGCCAGTTTTTGGGGCTCCTCCGTTTTTCACGGTGAACTATTCCTTATTAATTTTTTGGTTGCGTCAGTAGGCATAGTAATCTTGCGCATCGTAACGGTCTGGATCTATTCAAAAACCAAGAGTGTAGTATTGGGCTGGATTACGCATGCTAGTTTTACTACTGGCCAACTTTTGTTTGTTTCCCTTGCTTTTACATCTAGGGAAACAGTCATTTGGCAGACTATGTTTATGGGTTCTCTTACTCTCGTTGTATTATTCATACTGGCAAAAAACTGGGATTTGATGAAAAGAAAGGTTTTGATTTAGTTATGGCGATGCCCATCAAAGGAAGTTCCGCTTAAATGCTGTACAGAGGCATTTTTTTTATTGTAACTTCTATACAACACTCGAAAGAGTAAACTGCAGAATATCAAACTTTGGCAAAAGATCCAATAATATCTAACCTATCACTCTGAACATATCTATAAGGCGTCTGGTTATGCAGTAGTAGATATAGACTACTAAGACTATTGCTATAATCGCAAGCATCTTCCAAATGCCCTTTAGATGCTTAGACCGCGCCCAGAGTTGCCAGGAAGTTACAGCTGTTATTGTTGTAATGAGAAAGATGATTGGAATTTGTCTGCTAAAAAGCTGTATTATGTCTGTTACTGTTAGTTTTTTAGTTTCATTAATCTCAGCTAATTAAGCTACATCTATTATCGAACCTCTGTTTGTATATGTCAATTTCTTGATGCTGTGACCAGGCGTTTATCCAAATATTTTTCCTACCTCTTCAAGTACTTCCCTGTTCGAATAAAGGATTTCAAAGAGAGCCAAGAAAACAAACGAGCCCATTAGGGCTCTTTTATTTTTACGTGATTTTCGAGGGTGGGACTCGAACCCAAGGGGGTTCTTTAAGGGGGAAAGCATTGCCCCCGTAGTCTACCGTAAGGAAGGGTGGCGTTGGCGGGGAACCGTGAGGTTCCCCGTCCAAAACGCGGATGCGTTGTTGCAGTGTTCGAGTCCTTACCATCAATTTCCCCCTAATCATACGTAAGAGCTTATACCTTCATATTTCGACCACCTCTCCTGAAGCCAGTTTGACCACAAACAGTTCTTGACATATATGTATATATTTTGTTGTATCTACTATTAAAGAGTCCGCTAAAGACATAATGGTCTTTTATTTCAAAAATTAAATAGTTAAAGTATTGTTTGGAAATACTAACCGTCACAGCTTTCTATATAAAAGCAATCACTTAATACAAAAAAGTTTAAAGAAAGGCAGGTAGAACAATGGATAGATTGCAGGTTTATAAGTGTAAGGTTTGCGGAAATATTGTAGCAATATTGCATGTTGGTAAAGGTCGTCTTGTTTGCTGTGATGAACAAATGGAGCTGCTTATAGAAAATACGGTTGACGCAGCTCGCGAAAAACATGTTCCCGTAATTGAAAAAACATCAGACGGTATCAAAGTGAAAGTTGGCAGTGTGCCTCATCCTATGGAGGAAGCACATTATATAGAGTGGATTGAAGTAATAGCCAATGACAAAATTTATCGTAAATTCTTAAAGCCTGGGGATAATCCCGAAGCCACATTTCCTATCCAGATGGATAATATTATTGCAAGAGAATACTGCAATATACATAGCTTATGGAAAAGCTAGCTCTTAGAAAAGAGGGATCCGCCTTCTTTTTTCTCAAAGACTTTGAATAATTTACAAGATGTCCCCTAAATTACGGCTGACCCAAGAACTACCTGTAAGTTTGCTTTTTAGAGATAAGTTTAAGTAGATATGCAGAGCGTATTTTCATATTCAACCCATGTCATCTTTGCCAATGTTGCTTCACTTATCTTTTTACTGAGATATGAGATCAGTCAAACTGCCTATCCATTCGAGCATCAATCCTTATCCATTACCGGATGAAATAGCTACGTTATGAACCCGCTTGAACTTTGCAAAAATCTTCCCTTCTTTCTCCTATGCATCCCGTCCTTAAAGCTGGCTCTGAATACATCAATGCAAACACGGTTCCTATTATGTGAAACAGTTTCGTTATATATAGTATTGTTTTCACATAAAAGATTGACGTTTCTTAGAGAAGCTTTAGAATAACCATTGTGTGAACTGGCAGTAACCAATTAAAACTATCAATAAACTTTATTCAGGTAGAAGCCGTAAAAGTTGATACATATGATAGATTCTAATCTGATGAAAAACGCATACAAAATACTGATAATTGTTGTTTTCTTAGTGGCCATAACACTAAGAATTTTTTTATCCATTGTTAACTGCCGGGCAAATGACGACCACTTATCCGTTATCGAAATAATTAAGAACGAAAAGAGACTTCCTACAAAATATGATGGTGGTGAAAGCTACCAGCCCAAACTATATCATTTAACAGCTGCTACTATTTGGGTCATTTTACCGTTTGAGGACAAACGGGCTCAAATAGTACTGGCACAGTTGCTGAATTCTATTGCAGGCTTGATAACGATTTTTATAGTGTGGTTATTTTTAAACAATACGGATTTGGCTAATAAGGTAAAGCTTATTTGTCTTTCCATTGTTGCATTAAATCCCAAACTAATAGGTATAAATGCCCAGGTGACTAATGACTCTTTTGTTATTATGTTTTCAACTGCAGCAATTTATTACACTTATCGCTTCTTGGTCAGTGAAAAACCCAAATACTTTTATGCTTTAACAATTTCTACTATTTTCGCCGGTTTATCTAAAGGCAACGGACTTATCATATTTCTTTCTATTTTATTGATCTTTATATTCAAATTAATTAAAAGTAAAAATATTTCATTAAATCTTAAAGGGGGATATTTTACATATGCTTTAATTTTTTGTTTGATTTATTTTGCTGTTGTTCCTGTATTTGGCCAGTATTATTATAATTATCGACAATTCGGCTCACCGTTCATCATTAACCAAAGCACAGATCCTTTCCCCCATGTTTTTAAAAATACGTATCATAAACGACCTGGTGTAACTTCAATAGTAAATTCCTATTTTACTTATAGATTTCTTGATTTAATTAGGAATCCTATGATAAAGAATGACATAAAAAATTATCCGTTACATAGAACCTCGCTTTGGTCACAATTATATGGACGAACACACTTTGTTTTCTTTGACAATTGGCCAGATTCATGGCAAACCAATGATACGACAATTCTAAATCTAGGCAGAATTATTTTGGTAATAGCATTAATTCCAACTTTTATTCTGCTGCTCGGGGCTGCAAAGGAAGCAACCAAGCTGTTCAGGAATATTGTGAGAGGTGATTTTAGCTTTATTGTTAATGCCAATGATTGGATCTTTGATATTTTCCTGGCCGGATACATTTTATTTATAATTTCCTATACGCTTAACTACAGAGATTTTTCCAGCATGAAAGCTATATTTGTTTTCCCTGCACTGTTACCTTTCGTCTATTTATTCTCCAAAGGAATGGACTGGATTTACAATAAATTTAGGAAATTAACAGTTTTTTTTGATTTGAATTTTTGCTTACTGTTCTTTCTTTATTCTTCAAGCATGGTATTTTTGATCCGTCAATTGTTAAAAGAGTTCATAGCAAGATCAATAGTATAAAAACCGGTTTTATTTAAATTGAATTCGCGATATGATTGAAGATTTTTTATATGTGGATTTTGCTTTGTTAGGGTATCTTCATTAATCCTGTATAGCAACCCGGTTTAACAATTCGCCTAAAACTATTTGATGCTCTCTGTTTATTCTTCACAAATGATAGTATTAAATAACTATTGACAAAAAAGTTAGAATGATATAACATATAGTTAATAATTTTAAACTTAATGTGTTAAATATCTAACAAGGGGAGAGAGAAAATGAAAGTACAACGGAAGGACAAACTAAAACTTGTGGCGACGGGAATAACCGCAGGCCTTGTTATTTCCACAGTCCTTTTATGGGCTATAGTGGGATTTATTAAGGGTGAAATTTTGTGGCCAGCTTTATCTGCCGTGATTGCGCCCATTGTAATTATCGGATCTGCCATTCTTTTGTGGAAGCAATATAGATCAGCAAAGGAAGGATTTCCTGTTCAGGACGAGAGAACCAGAAGATTATTCGTATACGCCGCATATAGAGCTTTCTTAATATCTATCTACTGGCTGCTGGCAGTAAGTCTTGCTACAGATTACGGAATAATTGAATTCCGTGATATCCAGCAGGCAATTGGCGCAGGGATACTGGGGATGGTTATAATACTTGGTCTTTGCTATTTGTGGGTTAGCCGAACCGGAGATAAGTTATAATGCTAAAGACGAGGATAAAGGAATTCAGAGCAAGATATGACTTAACTCAGGAAGAATTGGCGAGAAAAGTTGGGGTTAGAAGAGAGACAATTGTCTTCTTGGAGAAGGGCAAATATAATCCATCTCTTAAGTTAGCTCACGATATCGCTAAAATATTAGGAACTACTGTTGATGAGTTATTTGTATTCGACGATGAAGAACTTAAAGGAAGGAATATATAATAACTCCTGCTTTGAGTAACAAACACGCATATCTTCTAAATCCTTCAAAACATAATCCCAATTACCAATCATTAAGAATCTAGAAATATACTGCATATTTTGGCTCCCTTGATTTAACTAAGTTGTAATAGATACTTTAGTTTCTCCAAGTTGAGCAAGCTCAATTGCAGTAATGAATGGTTTAAGAAAATCTAATTTACGTTTAAGTCCTCTTTGAATAAGACTGTTGCTTGGATAGGCTCTGGGGAATCGAGCAACAGCCTTCTCGTTTGCTTCGAGCGTCAGTAGTCAAGAGATTCTTCGCCATGCCTTGGCGGGACTAAGAATTACAAAAAACTAATAGAACCAGCTTAAGGCCAATCCGACAATAAAATGGTTATTCTCGGCCGGCCTGTTAAACCGTAAAAACCTCATAGATGTCCGCAACTTTGGAGACCATTTTTATTCCTCCATATATTGCTTTTACCATCCTTTATTTATATATTTGAATACGCACCCTCAGCTATTGTGTAACAAACATTCTAAGCATAAACCAGTGTAAAAATGGGAGATCAATATAGGTAGCAAAGAAACTCTCTCTTTAAGAAAAATGACCGTTCCGGTTATCATAATGATTATCTTCTGGATCCTGGGCTTTGCAATGTGGCAGTCCTCAGGATTTATTGAGCCGCTGTTTTTCTTTGGCTATATCGGAACATCTGTGGGCGCAGGGCTGGGACTTTATGCCGCGCTTCCCAAGCAGAAAAAACCCTTTGGCCGTAAATTTTCCTTGTTCCTTGTTGGCGGATTTCTGCTCGTTTATATGGGATTGATACAGTCTGAGAATATACAAATCGAATGGGTTTTCTTCTCCATTCTTGCAGGACTCTTCGGGGCTGCCCTTACTCACTATTTAATCGCTAAAATATTTGGTCCTCTCTTTTTTGGGAGGCTATGGTGCGGCTGGGCCTGCTGGATAGTAATGATTCTCGACTTGCTGCCTTTTACCAAACCTAGCGGCAGGCTTCCTAAAAAATGGGGATGGCTGCGCTATGGACATTTCGCCCTCAGCCTTAGCATCGTTCTGGTACTATGGTTTGGATTTGATTACCAAAAACATATCCAGTTCGGGAGCACTACCGGTCTTAACTGGTTGATTGCCGGCAATGCATTTTATTATCTTACAGGTATAGCATTAGCCTTTAAGTTAGAAGATAACCGTGCATTCTGTAAGTATCTTTGTCCCATCACGGTATTTCTCAAAGCTCCTACCCGTTTTTCTCTTCTTAAGATCAAAGGGTCCAACGAGAAGTGCAATGATTGCGGAGCCTGCGTGAAAACCTGTCCTATGTATATTCGAATACCTGAATACATCAAGAACAACAAGCGTGTTCTTTCAACAGAATGCAGCCTCTGCCAAACCTGCATTAGCACCTGCCCCAAAGATGCATTAAAGTTCTCCTTTGGATTTGATCTGGGAGGCAGTGAGCTGTTGAAGGAAAGAACACCATAAATAACGGTGGATTCCATTTTAAGTAATGTAAAAAACGGTATTGAAGACGCTATCCCTATCGTGCTTGGCTACCTCGCGATAGGTACAGCTTATGGGGTGATTGCCAAGCAGGCGGACTTGAGTATTTTTCAGGGCACTTTGATGTCGGTTGTCGTCTTTGCGGGAGCAAGTCAGTTCATCGGTGTAGGATTGCTTGCTGCAGGAGCCGGTGCTGCTCAGATTATTCTAACCACTCTTTTTATAAATGCCAGACATATTTTGATGAGTGCCTCTTTAGCTCCCTATTTACAGAAGGTGAAAAGTCCACTCCTTGCTGTTCTATCTTTTGGAGTTACCGATGAGACTTTTGCTGTAACTGTAACAAGATTTAAGGAAGGTAAGGCGAACCAATGGTATATGCTTAGCATCAACTTCACTGCATATCTTTCCTGGGTGCTCGGCTCATTTCTTGGGATTTTGATTGGTTCATTCATCCCTCTTTTCCTCAAAAGCAGCTTTGCCTTTGCACTTCCCTCTATGTTCATTGGACTTTTAGTTCTTCAGATTGAAAGCAGATTCCATATCGTTGTTCTTGTTACAGCTGCTATTGCTTCCTCCATATTTTACTTTCAGATTTACGGTATAGGAAATGTATTGCTTGCTACTCTTGCAGCCGCCGCTATAGGAGCGACCTTAGAGAGATGGACGGAAAAATCACATCAATAATTATTGGAATGGCAATAGTTACATATCTTACCAGGATGCTTCCCTTGCTTGGGCTCTCTCAGCTAAACCTTCCTGCTTTTCTAAGAAGATTTCTGGATTATATTCCGGTCTCCGTGTTTTCTGCCCTTCTCTTCCCCGATCTTCTTCTAGCAAACGGGAGGATCGATATAGGGCTTGATAATCTTAACATATGGGCAGGATTAATCTGTCTGGCCGTCATCTTAAAAACCAGGAGTTTGGCTCTCACAGTGTGCGCTGGCATCCTGACTTTCTTGCTCCTAGGATTTTTGTAAGAATCAGAGAACCAATTCTTTACCAATTGGTTTCTAAAAATTCTATGTTAGTCCCATCTTTGCAAAGGAGATAAATGAACATCTTTGAATTTTCAGACTCCCACCTTAAAAAAACAAGGTGTCCTAATACGGAAGCTTTGCTCGACATAGCCGCTCAAGAACCTCCTGATTTACTTATTGGCAATGGCGACGTGATCGATCTTTGGGCTGAAAAGGAAGAGACTATAGCCGGTAATCCCACTGTTAAAAAGCTTGAGTTCCTCTCTAGAGAAATACCCCTGCTTCTTATATTAGGAAATCACGATTTCGACGGTGATACTCTGGAGAAGCTTTTTCCAAATGCAACAATTGCCTTCAACTACTATACCGATGGTTTCTGGTTCGAGCATGGACATTTAAAGGATGTATTTTGGCAAGGCTGGCCAATCCTCCGGCCCATTTTTGACGCCCGTCCTGAATGGGCACATTGGATTTTCCACCATCTCTATCAACCGTGGAGAGAAAAGTTTGATCTCAATCCAGCAAATCAGAAGCTGAAGGCCAGCAGCATTGATTTCGTCTACCGGCAGCACTCCAGAAACATATGGTATCGAGCTCTTTCCTTTGCTGATTGGAAAAAGGTCCAGAAAGGGATAGTCATTGGTCACGATCACGTATTCGGAAGCTGGGTTCCAGAGTATAGACCCCAATTATGGGATGGCGGGTCAATTCGCGACGACGGTACTTACCTTAAAATTACTGATGGAATACCCGAAGTGATAAAAGTGTAATGTAACTCTCACCCCTCTTATAATCAGATCTAAAAAGGCCAAAAAACCGCAACTTTTACAGTACTATCCTTTTGTACATTAAAGAATCTTATTATTCCTCTAATAATATTATGAACACATAATTCAGGTTATCCCCTAAATTTGCATATAGGAGGCATATGTTTTAGGATGGTTTATATAACTTTGCAGAGAGGTGATCGTATGTCGGTTGAAAAGGGTAACAAAGTACATCTTCATTACACTGGCACATTCAAAGATGGGGAAGAATTTGACAGCAGCAAGGAGAAAGGGCCCATCATCTTTGAGGTTGGAAAGGGAAAAGTTATTCCCGGAATCGAAGAAGCTGTCGTAGGAATGGAGGAAGGAGAAAAAAAGGAGGTTTCTCTCCCCCCTGAGAAAGGGTACGGAAAAAGGAAAGACGATCTCGTTAGAGAATTCCCCCGAAGTGTACTTGGTACAAGTCAGGTATCCGAAGGCCAGGTAGTTCAATTGCAAACTGGTGATAATCAAATCGTTTCAGCAACAATAAGGAAGCTAACTGACGAAAAAGTGACTTTTGACTTTAACCATCCGTTAGCAGGAGAAACTCTACTGTTCGAATTGGAACTGGTTAAGATTGAAAAGTAGATTTTAACCGAAATTCTCCAGGTTTTTATATATTTATTTATAAAAGAACCAGTTAATATTTTCTAGCTCTTAACCTGTTTGACTGCAGCATCAAGACCCTGTGATAAATACCGTTCAACAGAAAGAGCGAGTGGTACTGCGAGCTCTCTTAAATCAACCGTTTTTAGGTACTCACCGCATTCTTCACACATATAAAGTCTGTACCTTCCCGTCTCGTCCGTATAATAGAAAATCTTATTAAAATCTCGGTTTTCACAAAAGGGACAGCCAATTCGCCTATAAGGCCATTCACAATCACATTGAGAACATAACAATTTCCGGCTACCCGCATCCTTATCCAAAGAAGCTATATCTGGCCGCGCTCCACATAGGGGGCAGAAACCTTTCGTCCATTTCTTAAGGTTTGGCCCGGTCTCCACTATGGCCTGAGAGGCCTTAACCAGAAAAGGGTGAACGGCATGAGCGAACAGAAAATAGATTATCTGCGAATCAAAGGTCTCCTCTTTGCTTAATCCACGGGCAAAATATGATATATCTTTGCTGAGTACCTCCTGTACATCATCCTTATAATTAGGTAAGTAGCCAAGAAGAATATTGGCAAGCGATCTAAACAGATTATGAACTGTGGGGAGATTGCATATCTGATAACTGTTATCCAAAGCAGGGAGGTTTTTTTCCCATCTTTCTGCAATATCCTTAGAATCGGCTCCGGGAAATGAAAAACTTGATGCTAACTCTTGTTCGCACCTAAGCATATCAAGATATAACTTAATTTCACCTTCCTTGACTCTCTGGTGCTCTATTGCCTCCTTAAGGCCTTGAATTGTTTCTACTAAAGAATAAACTCGCAGCAATTACCCTCCTATTAAGTTCAGATGGCGCCTGCCGCTTTAGAGTGGAGGCGCCATAATGCTAAAAAGAAAAACCTGTTTGCCTAGCCTCCAATAAGCTCTTTGTTCTTTACCTCCTTATCAAACCACAATCCATGTTCCTCTCTGGCGTCCTCAACATTCATTAATCCGTCAACAATAGAAAACGCGCCAACTTTGGTAACCGGGTTGATTACACCCATAAAGAAATGGATCAGGAAGAAGCCAACTGCAAAAAGCATAGCTAAGTCATGAAGCACAACCATTGTCTGGAACAGACCTAAGCCAACAGCTTCCTTGCCAAACCACATTACCAGACCTGTTATGGCAAAAACAAAGAAAGCAATAATTTGGATCATACTATTTATTTTCTGTCCCGGGGTAAATTTCTCACTGGGTGGCAACCCTTTCTTCCTTCCTGTCCAGTATGATTTGAACCCCCCACTGCTTATCCACTTGGTATCCTCTTCGGTCCAGCTGAAGATGCGTTTAAGAGAGCCAGTAAATCTGCTGGTGTCAAAAAAGAGGTAGATAACTGGATTAACCATGAAAACCACAGCAGCAACTCTATGAATCAAGCGTGAGAGTTCCCCTGCTTCTCCTATTGTAAAGGCAGCCAAAGACGGCATGTAGAGGAAAAGACCAGTCAAAGCAAGGATCAAGAATGAGAGAATATGAACTAGATGACCAAATCTTTCCCAACCACTAAAGCGCACGATTTTTGGAACTCCACGGACAATAACTACACGATCAGCTCTCTGAGCCATCTAGACCTCCCTCCCTTCAGTAGTAGATTCGCCGCTACTTTCTTCCGAAACCTTCTTTACGTTCTGTGAAGCTACCAGGTAGTTAATTATCAGACCAAGAATTCCCAGGCCAAATATATAACCACCCGCAGGCTGTAATATGCTTTGCCAGAACTCGGTTAGCACAGGTAAACGTGGTTCCTTTGGGAGTCCGTACTCTTCCGGCTTCTCGGTTAGTATATACATTCTGCCAAGGCCATCGAGTACGTTCTCTCCATAAAGGCTGGCGTTAACATGTCCTTGGTTCTTCAGGATGTCAATCCGTTTTTTAGCATCTGCAATCAGCTCATCACGATCTCCGTATTTGATTGCTCCAGGAGGACAGGTCTTGGCACAAGCCGGCGTAAGACCGTTTGTTATTCTGTCCTGGCAAAGATGGCACTTGCTTGTCTTCCCGTATCCAGTAATCAAGCTGTCTACCTTAATTCTGGGAATATTAAAGGGACAGAACTCAGCACAGTAACCGCACCCGTTGCAGAGATCCTTCTCAACCGAGACAAAGCCCATTTCGTGTTGTTTCAGAGCCTTGGTAGGGCATACAGTTACACACGCTGCATTACCGCAATGCATGCACCCCTGCTTAAGGAAAAAGAATTTTGTTTGACCTTCTTCTAATTTCTCAAAGAATTGAATCCTGGTGAATGTATCCGGATTGAGATCAGGGGGATTCTCATAGGTTCCTGTATTGGTTGTCTCCTCATATCCGTTGTCGTTCCACTGCTTGCATGCCACCTGACATCCCCTACATGCGGTACATTTTGATTCATCGATCATAAGTACTACTCTTCCAGCCATGTTTTACGCCTCCTTTCTAATATCAACTAGAAAGGCCTTATATTCAGGAATCATCGTATTAGCATCCCCTACATGAGGAGTGAGATCATTAGCTATATCTCCTGTTGCCAGTCCCATCCAACCATAGTGCCAGGGCATACCGATATGATGAACCATCTTACCGTTTATAGTAAATGGCTGGAATCTTACCGTGACCACAGCAATGGCCTTGATCTCACCTCGGGCCGAGCTGACAATAACGGTATCACCATTCTTAATATCTTTCTCCTCCGCCAGCTCTTTACTTATCTCGACAAACATATCCGGCTGAGTTTCGGCAAGCCATCCAAGATTCCTTGACATCGCACCTGCCTGCCAGTGCTCGACAAGTCTATACGTAGTACATATAATGGGGAACTTATCTTTGGTACCGAGCCTATCCCCTATCTCCTTGTCCTTGTCTGTATCCCATATTTTAATTGCAGGATTAACCTGCTGATTGGAGAGGAGATTATCAACCGGTGATTCCACCGGTTCGTAGTGCTCTGGGAAAGGTCCCTCATTAAGTGCACCGAATATCCAGCCCTTGCCATCAGTTTTCATAATGAAAGGACTGGTTCCTCCTGGCGCTGTTGGCGCTAAAGCGGTATTGAAGTCAGGTACATCGTAGCCTGTCCATTTTTTCTGGTCAGCATCCCACCAGACAAGTGCTTTTTCTTTACTCCAGGGATTGCCATCTGGATCAGCTGAGCACCGGTTGTAGATGATATGGCGATTAGCTGGCCAGGCAAAGGCCCAGTTAGGATAGATGCCCAGGCCACCAGGATCATCTTGCCCTCTTCGTTTTGATGCAGGCGATGTTACTCCAGTACCATCATCCCGTGGATAGTAATAACCTGAGAAGAGCCAGTTTCCACAGGCAGTCGAACCATCGTCTTTGAGGGCTGTAAACAAGGGTACTAAATCTCCCTGCTTTCCAACAACTACCCCGGTAGCATCAACTACGTCCTTTGTAAAGTAACCATTTATCTCCTTTGCCAGCATTTCAGACGTAGGTTTATTTCCGTAGTTCCAATCCAAATCAAGAATTGGCTTATCTTTTGCTTCTGCGCTACCTGCATAGGCATTCTTTAGCGCGTTCATCATTAGATCAAGTATCTCAATATCTTCTTTTGCTTCCTCTGGACCCTCAGCTACTTTTAGACGCCACTGTATAAGACGTCCGCTGGTAACCAGGCTTCCATCCTTTTCCATGGCATCTTTAGCCGGCAATAAGAAAACTTCTGTATTGACATTTGCAGGATCGATTCCTGGTTCCTTCCATATTGCAGCTGTCTCTGTCTCGAAAAGGTCCATTACCACAAGCCAGTCAAGTTTTCTCAATGCCTGCCTCTCAAATCTAGAATTGGGACCACATACAGCTGGATTCTGACCCATAATTACGGTGCCTTTAATTACGCCCTCATTCATTGCCTCAAACAACGAAATCCAAGAGTAATTACCGCTTGCTTTCGGCAGATAATCATAGGCAAAATCATTCTCGGCAATCGCCTTATCGCCCCACCATGCCTTGAGAAGGCTGACAAAGAATTTGGGTTTGTTGCTCCAGTAGCTTGTCTTTGGTGTTTCTTTACTGAGATAATCCTCGAAAGTAGGATGATCTTTGGCTCGGGGAGCTGCCATGTAGCCAGGAATAATGTGGAAAAGAACTGCCATATCTGTTGAACCCTGGACATTGGACTCCCCTCGCAGCGCATTTACTCCGCCGCCTGGCATACCCACATTTCCTAGCAGCAACTGCAGAACAGCGTGGCTCCTAACATTTTGAGAGCCAACCGTATGCTGTGTGCCTCCCATGGCATAAAGAGTCGTTCCTGCTTTACCGGGCTGACCCGTGGAACAGAAAACTTTTGCTATCTCCAGGAACTTTTCTTTTGGGCACCCTGTTACTTTTTCCACTATGTCAGGCGTATACCTGGCGTAATGCTTCTTCAGGTGCTGAAATACGCAATTGGGGTCTTCTAAAGTCTCGTCTCGCAGGGGATTATCTGCCCTGTCGACCTGATACTTCCACGTTGCCCTATCATAAGATCCCTTCTCCTCATCAAATCCAGAGAAGAAACCGTCAAGGTCAACGGGCCCCTTAAATTCTGGGTTAATAAGAGTAGCAGCATTCGTATATTTGACTACATACTCTTTATGATAGAGCTCATTCTCAAGAGCGTAGTTGATCAGTCCTCCAAAGAATACAATATCCGTGCCGCTCCTCATTGGAGCATATATATCTGCTCTAGAAGCTGTACGGGTGACACGAGGGTCTACGACAATCAGCTTTGTCCCTTTGTCCATTGCCTCATGGATCCACTTGAAGGATGCCGGATGATTCTCTGCGCAATTGGAACCAATAATCATAATCACATCAGAATTCTTCAAATCAATCCAGTGATTGGTCATAGCTCCTCTTCCAAACGATGTGCCCAGACCGGCCACCGTGGAAGAATGTCATATACGTGCATGGTGCTCGATATAAACCATACCCAGTGCCCTCGTAAATTTCACTGCAAGATAGCAATCCTCGTCGCTATTAGCTGCCCCACCTAGCCAGGCAAGCCCCGGGGCACGATTAACGGTAACACCATTTTCATCTTTCTCTTCAAACGTTGCATCCCGTGTCTCCTTAATCCTTGCGGTAATTCGGTCAATAGCCCAGTCCCAATCCTTTTCTTCCCACTTATTAGAACCAGGAGCACGATATTTGACCTTACGGAGCCTCAGGGTACTATTTGATAGCTGGCGAACGGCAACTGACTTTGGATCAAGAGCTCCCCTGTTTATAATGTGATCAGGATCACCCTCAGAATTGATAATGACTCCCTTCTCATCAGTAGCTATAATGAGCCCGCATCCAACTGAACAATAAGGACAAATAGTAAAACCCTCCTTCACTTTTTTGTGAAGCGGGAAGACTGGTGCTCCCATTACCTCAGATGGCGGCAAAAGCAGACTTGCGGTAGCTACTCCCGAAATCTTTAGAAAATCTCTTCGGGAAATAGAGAAGCTTAAACCATCTATACTCATTTGAGATTCTCACCCCCGTTCAAATAGTTAATTTAATTGTCGCATTCAATTTTGTCGGGATTTTGTAAGGAAGGATTTGATTCAACAACCGGTTAGGTTACACCTCCTTCCAGCTAAATTAAAAAGATATGATTGTGGGAAGGTTTTGTAGGTATGCGGTTTATCCTAGTTTTGAGCTTTCTTCAAAAAATAGAGAAATTCCTCTATTTTGAATAAAAAATCTCGAAACACTTTGATGTTTACGAATTATGCTTATTACATAAATTCATTTTCTCTACGTTCAAGCCGAAAAAGTACCCACCAGTCCGGGGATAATATACTGTTTCCCACTAAAAATGTATCACGCTTAGGTAAACAAGGTTTTATGTTTGAATGTAGAGATAATACGATCTACTAACCAGCTAGGTTAACATTTGACCAAACGGAGATAGAAAAGTAAAGATGAAGCACGCAGAAGGCCGTACCGCAGCCCCGCACCTATAGGAACAGAAGTTAGTGCAAGGTCTAAGTATTTCGCTTAAACCGGCTCTGCCGGTGAAAAAGTTTTAGCCGCAAATTAGAGAAGATTTTTTTCAGCGGGAAAGATCTGCCTCATCGTCCCATCCACGTTTTTCCCAGTAGCCTTTGTAATCATAATCAATTATTTCTATTCTCCTTATCCACTTGGCCCACTTGTATCCGAACTTACCGGGAATGATAACTTTTAAAGGGAACCCGTGCGGTTTAGGTAGTACCTCATCATTCATCTTCAGTGCAAGTAGGGTATCAGGCTTCTTGGCAGTAGTTAGATTGATGCTGGTCGAGTACCCGTCTTCGCAACGAAAAACAACTTCTTTGGCTCCCTTTTTCGGTTGAGCCAACTTAAGAACGTCTTTCAGTCGAACTCCTGTCCACTTTGCTCTTCCAAAAGGTCCTTCCACGCACTGAAGCAATGCTACTTCGGAGTACTGAGGCAATTTCTTAATTTCTTCGTAGGTAAACGTTAGAGGATTTTCAACTTCCCCATCAACGCTCAAACGCCACTTTTTTATGTCTATTGAAGGAGTTCCCTTTATATCAACAACGAAAAAGTCCTTATTGGGCGTTATGCCTGTGGTTCGTGAACCTGGAATATATCTTCCCGGGGATAGTGTGCACGAAAGTGATAGCAATAGTAAACTGAGGGCTAAATACACAGTAAACCTTTTCAAGTCCCTTCCCTCTCAATTCACTTCTCGCGGTAACTGCAATAACCTGTATACTGAAATAGCACTTATATATAGTTCTAAAATATAGTTCTAAAGGAAATGCTCTATCTCCTTGATTTCAGGAATACCGTCTGAAACAAGCTCTATCTCTTTTCTTGACCTGGCTCCCAACCCAATCTTACCGGCATATTCAAGAACCAATTGATCCCACACTGAAATGTTTTCAATTTTTGCCGTGGTACCTAGATACTTAAGTACGGCTAGCCCCACGGCATCTGCGGCAACCATATCCTTTGTTGCAATCACGAGATTTGCTTCCCTAATCTGTCCTGAAAACGGCCCCCCTGTAACCATAGCTTTCTGTCCATCTAAAACAATAAAATCAGGTGGTCTTGCAAGGTTAAGTTCCGCTACCATCCTTCTGAATCGATCATCAGCCGCGCGGTGCATAAGCGGCCTATCATTATTATTAATTACTCCAATAGTATTTTTTAAAGCCATGCTGTAGCCGGCATATCTGTGCGTTTTAATTACTGGTTGATTTATAACATAGTCGGCATCCATATAAAGTTTTGAAATACGAAAGGGCCTCTCCCAATGTGCTGCACCTTCAGGCATAACAGTAATAAATTCCTCCTCTTCCAGACCAACGACTTTGGCACCTGCCTCCTGTGCGGCTTGAAAAATTCCTGTTTGTTTCATTGTTCGTATGGAAGGAAGAAACCCAGCGAAGGAAGCATCTGCAACTATAACCTGTTCGGGATGGAATCTCTTAATATAGTTTACTAAATAGGCAACTGTGGCAGCATTTGAAGTTGCTGGAAACGGATCATCCGAGTTTTGATTGGGTTTTATGAGAACAGTTGCCTTAGCAGGAATCTCCATTCCTCCCGCAAGTTCTATTGCCCTTTCCAGCATCTCTTGGAGATTCTGTTTTCTTACTATGGCAACCCGGCTCTTTGTACCCACTTCTCTTCTTTTCACAACAGGTTCAATCTCTATATCTCGAAGCTCTGGTTTATTTCCCAGCCGTGCGGATATTGTACCCTTAAGTCCTCCCCACACAATCTTCCATACTTTTAGCATGCTTGAAGATAATCCCATTTAAAGTATTCCCTATTTTAAAATATTACGTGTCTTGATGTTCTATGGGATACGCCCTGACTACACAGTAACATAGCTGGGATTATAGTTATAGATAGGCCATACCCCGTTTTATCTAATTTTTATACAACCAAGCCAACGCTGGATAATTGGCATCCATACTGCAGACAACAACAGGGATACCTTCTTATAGAAAGTTGCCAGCCCTTACACCCATATCTTTAAGTAGCTGAAAAACCACAGCAGACAGATGATCTTTTTATAATCCCTAAGTGTACGCGTATTTATTCGTATTATATTTTTTCTAGAACATAGACAGCCCTAAGTTTTAAACCATCTATCTGCTTAAATATTAATTTTCCTAAACTTTTAAACTATCTTTTTCAGATCCATTTACTTATTATATTTTTCAGAATGAATCTCAATTTAAACAAATAATGTCTCAGTGGCATAAAAATTAAAGCATATACTTGAGGGTGGTGTATAAGGCCCACCGTCATCCTGAAGAGTGAAAGCGACGAAGGATCTCCAATCGTGAGATTCTTCCCCCGCCAAGGCGGGGTCAGAATGACCCTGGAGAATTACGCCCCAGGCTCATATAAATATGTTTATGGTGATTATATGGGAAAATATGACGAATGGGAGGAAATATACAGGAGGCACAGAGACGAATCTTTGCCCTGGGAGCTGGGAAGACCTCGTCCCATTCTTGTTGACCTTATAGAAAGTGGAGTGTTGGTCCCTCACGGGAAGGCTTTAGATGCATGCTGCGGGCTCGGGACAAATACTATATACATTGCTAAATCTGGATTTGAGACCACCGGCATAGATATATCGGAAACGGCTATTCAGAGAGCAAAACTGAGCTCTGAGGCGGCAGGTACAAACATTCAGTTTTATATTGGTTCTGCTGTGGATTTACCATTCAAGGATGGACAATTCGACTTTGTCTTTGATATGGGTTGTTTCCATCATATACTACCCGAGGATAGAATAAGGTATACAGAAGGTATCCACCGGGTACTAAAAAAGAAGGGGCACTACCTGGTTGTCTGCTTCAGTAACAAAAACGGCCCCGCCTGGAACCATTTTTCAAGAAGTAATATTACTACAATCTTTTCACCCTATTTCAGAATTATTAGTATCAAGCATTTCTCTTCGCTTGAAGGAGATGGATTGATACGATTTTTCTATGCCTCTCTTATGATAAGAGATTGAGCCGCGTTGGCTTTGTTAGATCTAGCCCCTTTACTCCTAAAGTTCCTGGCGGCTAAAAATAAAAATGCCAACAAACAGCAAAAACAAAATAAATACTAAAGATATGACAACGGGCCAACCAGCCTGTGAGATTTTTGCTTGATCTAACATTATTTTATTTGCGATTCCTGTAAGAGCGGCGGGCGAGTACTGTTCAAAAGATTTGTTGAGAACCGGAGTTACCGAAAGAACTGCCAGGACAATTATTGACAAACCTCCCGCAGCTATTTGGTTACTGAGTACAGTACTGAAAAATATTGTAATGCTAATGATTAGCACGTAATAGACAATGAAGAGAAGGTTCGCCTGGCTGAACTCCAAAAACCCTCCCTCTTTGAAAATGACAATGGAATATAGATAACAAACCACTCCTGAAACGGCCATTGAACTAATTATCAGCAAAGTCTGGGCAACAAATTTGGAAAGAACAACCGCACCCCTTGATACTGGCTTGGTTACAATTAGTTGTAATGTCCCTTTAGATTTTTCTTCACTAACTAATCCCATAGAGAGAAGAATAACTGCAAGAATGCCAAGCTGAGCCAGGTTCTTGAAATACTGTCCAAAGGAATCAAGAATAGTCGGCTCTGGTATTTCAATACTCATACCTTTAGGAAGAGCAGATTCGACTATCTGCGGCGCTAGCTTTGCAACAGGTGGGCTCATAAGACCAAAGAAAAGAAATATTACCGGTACAACCCAAATTTTATACGTCTTAAATATTCCCAGGAGTTCTTTCTTAAAAAAAGCCACTATTCTCCTTCCATCATCTTCATAAAGATCTCTTCCAGACTGGGTTCAGCTTCTTGAAAACTCTTCAAGGGCAGCTTGAGCTCAGCAATTATGAGGGGGAGTTCTCGCTCACCAGACTCTAAATCCTTTGAAGTCACCTTTAAAATATTATCACCTGACCGCTCAACAACCACAACCCAGGGCAAGCCTTCTAGCCTGGCAGCAAGTTCACCAGGATTTGTGCTTAGCTCCAAGGTAAAGGTCGGCTTTAAATACTTTGCCTTTAAACTCTCCAGGCTTTCCTCCGTCATAAGCCTACCTTTATTTAAGATAGCAACCGTGTCGCATACCCTTTCTACATCATTTAAAATATGAGTAGAGAAAAATACGGTTATCTCTTTTCCCAAAGCCGCTATCATGTCCAGAACCTCTTTCCTCCCGATAGGGTCTAGTGCAGAGGTTGGCTCATCCATCAGAATAACCTTAGGATCATTAATAAGCGCCTGGGCTATACCCAGCCTTTGCTTCATTCCTCTTGAGTATCCACCGACCTTTGTCTTGACACCGCTAAGTCCTGCTAGCTCCAGAAGTGTTCCAATTTTTGACTTTGTCTCTCTTTGAGGAATTCCAAATATATTTGCTGCAAAATTGAGATAATCGGTAGCATTCATCCAATTATAGAAAGTGGGGACATCCGGCAGAAAACCTATACGCTTGCTAATTTCACCCATACTGGTAAGGATGTTGTATCCCAGAATGCGAGCAGTTCCTTCCGTAGGTCTGGCCAGACCTACAAGAAGTCTCTGAGTAGTAGTCTTACCTGCACCGTTTGGTCCTAGAAAACCGAAAACTGATCCTTCTTTAACTTTAAGATTAAGATGGTCTATCGCTAGAACTTCCCCGAACTTCTTAGTCAGACCTTCCGTCTCAATAACATTGGTCAATCTTCTTTCCTTCCTACAACAAAATATACGATAGGACCAATTATTTGTATGAAGATTATCACCAGAACCCAGATAACTTTATTTCCGCCAGTTACTTTTTCTCTCTTCACCAGATCGGCCAATGCGGCAATCATAAGCGCAAGCTGAAGAACGATGAGCGGTAAAAGAAGCAGTAAGGTTGAAGTATCTATAGGGAATTTGTTCATTTTACCAAAAAACCTCAAAAATTCTATTTTTAGTCAAACTTGTACATTTTTAAGTGGATCTTCTTGCTAATTTTCTCCACGAATAAATACCAAACCAGATAAGAAATCCAAGAATTATCAAAGGAAGCAGTGTGCCTATAATAACAATAAATAGATTTACCACCACAATGAAATTTTTAATCGCTCTAATTACCGCATCCTTTAATCCCCACTTCCATACAGGTTCAGTTATTGTCTTTGGTTCAGAGAGTTCGAGTGTAATAGTTGCCATTGCTGCACTTCTCTCTAAGTAATCTATCTGGGCTTGTAAAGATTCTATCTCTCCCCTGATTCTGGTAAGCTCATTCTCGACCTTTAAGACCTCCTCTACCTTCTTGGCAAGGTCAAGTATGTCAAGGTAACGGCTCTCCTGACGCTGTAAGTTTCTGAGTCTGGCCTTCAAGTCTATATAACGCTCCGTAACTTCCTCGGTTGCCTCCTGCTCACTCTTTAATTCTCCAAGCTTCTTTAAGTCTTTAACTGCTGGATCAAAATTCTTGACAGGGACCTTGACGGTAATCAAGGCCGACATAGATTTAGTAACGCTGGTCGACTGTGCCTCTTCTAAGGGAACCGGGGTTGGGGAAGAATTTGAGTAAATTTGAGAACTTGTAATACTACCTTCATATTTTATGGTGATTTTTTCAATTTGCGAGTAAGATTTTTTTACGCTTTTTACCTCAAGCTTGATTGATTTATTTCTGATTATCAGACGGTCTTGCTTGTCTTTCTCTGCGGGCGCCTCCCCAAGCTGAGCCGGAGGTGCTTCGCCTGTTTCCCGTTTCAGGGCTTCCGGTTGAGTTGTAGTTATTTGAGGTTGTGTTCTATAAAACAAAGCGGTTACAGATGAGTAGATTGAAATCCCCAATATTAAAACTATAACGATTCCAATTGCTGCTGCTAGTAACCATTTTGCCCTGTTTGTCATCCCGCTCCTCTCTTTCTAATTAAGCTCTAATATTTGCCTGATTTCTTGCTTTCCATTACTCCTCAGGCCAACATTTTTGATAGAACATTCCAACTATCCCATAGATATCAATCAATAGTTCAATATCCAATGTAAAATGCCTGCATAAACATTGAAATTTCCAAACATTCAGAAGAGGATAAGTCAGTATCTGAATTATCCGCGCTATTGAATATTGTCCTTTATAAATTTCATTCTAATTCCTTAATCAATCAAGCTGGAATGCAAGCGTTTGTGCTCTATCTTCATACACCTGTCCATAACCACAGTTATTTCTGCTTTTCTTGCTTTCTCGGCTGCTTCCTCATTTACAATACCAAGCTGCATCCATACAGCTTTAAGAACATTATATTTCCTTTTTAGTATAATAGCTTCTTCAATGATGGGCAGAACATCCCTGCTGGGCCTGAATATATCCACTATTTCGACAATTTTTTGAAGCTTCTCAGGCATCTCCAGGAGACCAGGATAAGCTCTCTCTCCCAGTATTTCATCTGCCAGAGGATTAACAGGTATTATTTTGTAACCCTTTTCTTTCAAATACTTTGGTACCTTGTGGGCATCCTTTTCTTGATTGCGAGAGCACCCTACTATAGCAATGGTTCTGTGATCGAGAATGTCTTTTATCTCAAGCATATAAACTCCAACCTGCCACAAAATTACAAACCCGTTTTTATATTTTCCCTTTTGTAGTTTTAATTGGATTAGGTCAAGCTCTTTTTTACCATCAACCTTTGGGCAAAAAAGCAAAGACTTTTTAATCTTTCCCGCTAAGAATACAATTACTACTTCATCTCAAGATCTTAATATACCTGAAAGTCTATTTAAGTAGCTATTTTGTGCTGAAACTAATAATGACAAAGAGCCTGAAGATCAGGCTCTTTTCTTATTTTTACTATCCGGTTTTCCAATTATTAATCAAGATAGTCCTTGAGCTTGTGACTTCTGCTCGGATGGCGAAGCTTACTCAAAGTCTTAGACTCGATCTGTCTGATACGTTCACGCGTAACTCCAAAGACACGACCAACCTCTTCCAGCGTACGAGGATGTCCGTTCTTAAGTCCAAACCTAAGCTCAATCACTCTTCTTTCCCTCTCACTTAAGCTGTCCAAAACCTCACGCAGCTGATCCTGAAGAAGCACAAATGATGCAGCGTTAGCAGGAATTACTGCTTCCTGGTCTTCTATGAAGTCACCAAGCTGACTGTCTTCTTCTTCTCCAATGGGAGTCTCCAGAGAAACCGGTTCCTGCGATACTTTGAGTATTTCTCTAACTTTCTCAGGTGTCAGATCCATCTCCTCGGCAATCTCCTCAGGTGTAGGCTCCCGGCCTAAATCCTGTAAAAGGTGCCGCTGCACCCTTATCAGCTTGTTAATTGTCTCAACCATATGAACCGGGATCCTTATAGTACGAGCCTGGTCAGCAATGGCACGGGTTATAGCCTGTCTAATCCACCATGTAGCATAGGTGGAGAATTTATATCCCTTGCGATAATCAAACTTCTCGACTGCCCGGATAAGACCGAGGTTACCTTCCTGAATAAGATCAAGGAAAAGCATACCCCGTCCCACATAACGTTTGGCTATGCTCACTACCAGACGCAGGTTTGCTTCAACCAGCTTTCTCTTAGCAGCTAAACCGTTCTCGACTACCATTTTCAAAGACCTTCTCTGTTCTCTTGAAAGCTTGCTCTTTCCTGCCAGCTTGCTAGTAGCAGCTTCACCCTTCTCAATCTTCTTGGCCAGATCCACCTCTTCTTCAGCCGTAAGAAGCGGAACTTTACCAATCTCCTTAAGATACATCCTTACCGGATCATTGGTAGGGGCTTTAACCGAAAAATCTATCTTTCTCTGTGGCCGCTCTTCACCCTCGTCAACTTCCTGTCCTACTTCTTCTATCTCTTCACTAGGAGTATCAACAATTTCTATCCCTAACTCTGTAAGTGCTGAATAAATATTCTCTATCTGTTCAGTAGTCAGTTCTATTTCTTGAAGAGCATCAGCAATCTCATCAGAGGTAAGGCTCCCCTTTTCCTGACCACGGGCGACAAGTTCTTTTACACTATCAATATCTAATTCTCTAAACTCTTTCAAATTTGGTCTTCCCATAATATCCCTCATATCTTATAGAAAGACTAAGCTCAACCTTAAGCCGAGCTTAGAATGTTACAACGTTTTTTCTTTAAGATCTCTCTTGGTAGCCTCTAACTGTAATAATTGCTCAAATAATGCATCATATCCCACAGGGTCTTTGGTGGGATTAAGTTTTTCTAACGTTGATTTTAGTTTATTTATTTGACATTGAAGCCTAAATTCCTTGAGTTTTCTTAAAATATCTTGGAAATATTTTGCTATATCCTCTATTTCGATATTATCGAACGCCAGTTTGCTTAGTAAGCTCTTTTCCTCTTCTCCTTCAATCTTGTTAAATAAATCTGCTACCTCATAACTATTTTTACCCTTGAAAAACCGCTTTAAAACAGTAAATAAGTACCTATTTTTCTCATTCGTAAAGTCTTCCACTTCAAGATCTTCTAGTGCCTCTTTTGATACTTCAGGATAATGAATAAGTAGTTTTATCATCTCTCTTTCAGTTAAGCCTTGAGTATCCATTCTACCAGTTTTTGACATAATTTCAAAAGGTTCTGCCCTCATTACGCCCTTATTCTTGTTAAGCTCTGTTAGCAGTGAATGATGTGAAATATTCAACTTGTCGCTTGTTTTACGCAAATATTCTTCTCTGGCTATAGGGCTCGGAAGATTCTTAATTAGGGAAATTGCTGATTGAGCAGCCTTTATTCTTCCCGCTGTCTCTCTTAAGTTGAATTTTTCCACAGCTTGATCCAAACAGAAATCAATCAGAAGTTTCGCATTATTTAGTCCGTCTTCAAACTCCTCCTTGCTCCTACTCATAATAAAATCAGCAGGATCCATTCCCGCGGGCAAGGTCATAACATAAAGGTCAACTTTAGCTTCACTTAATAGTCCAAATCCCCTCTCAGCAGCAGTACTACCTGCTATGTCTGCATCAAAGACTAAAATTACTTTTTCAACAAAACGGGCAAGCAGTCTTAAATGTTCTGAAGTAAAAGCGGTGCCCAAAGTGGCTACGGCATACTTTATCCCTGACTGGAATAAAGCTAAAACATCCGTATATCCTTCTACTACAATTGCTTGCTCCACCCGTACTATTTCACTCTTGGCGTGAAATAGACCATAAAGCTGGTAACTTTTGCGGAAAACAGGAGTTTCCGAAGAATTAAGATATTTGGGGTGGCCTTCATTAATGATACGGCCTCCGAAGGCAATACATCTTCCACGGACATCAAGAATTGGGAAAATAATGCGGTTGCGAAAACGGTCATAATAAGAAGGCCCCTGTTCCCCTCTACCTGCTAGACCTGCTAGAGCCAACTCAGTAAGCTTAAATCCCTTTCTCTGTAAATAAACCGTAAGGGCATCCCATTTCTTTGGAGCATAACCTAGTCGAAAAGTTCTTATTGTTGTCTCATTAAATCCTCTGTTTTTGAGATATTCTCTGGCAACAGCAGCATCTTTCTGCTTAATCAGGTAATCATGGTAAAAATTCATAGCAAAACGGTGAGCATCGCATATCCTTTTTCTTTCTGAAACCTCACCTTCTTCCTCTTCCCAGCGCAGTCGATAGCCAACTCTGTCGGCTAACATTCTTACTGCCTCGGGAAACGAGAGATTATCTGTCTTCATTGCAAATGTAAAGGCGTTTCCTCCCTCACCGCAACCGAAACAATGATACAGCTGTTTAACTGGATTCACCATAAATGAGGGAGTTTTTTCACGATGGAAGGGGCACAAGCCTTTGAAACTACGTCCAGACTTCTTCAAAGTCACATGCTGACTGACAATCTCTACCAGATCATTTCTTTCCCGTATCTGATCAATATCTTCGTCTGAAATACGCATTTTAGCTTTTGGTCATTTACTATTGGCTGTTTGCATTTTTGCAACAACAAAGAGCAGAGTTCTAATTAATTGATAAAGCATAGATTAGACAGTTGACTGGAGATACCTTCAAATAGAGAGAAAATAGCAAATTTTTGCTAAGGCAGATAAGACTTATTAGTTGATACATGATTTAGGATTCAAGGAATAATCTCCCTTTATATTCCTTTATGAAAGGTTAATCCCTCCAATCTCCCTTTAGGAAAAAGAGGTTTTATATGTCCTTTCTTTTCTAAAGAGGGGTTAGGGGAGATTATTAGAATTTCGTGCTCAGTATTTAGAATTTCTAATATTTACTTGAATCCTAGAACCCTTGACCCCTTGAATCCTATTTTTGACATTTATCTAATAAACAGGGGCGCAAAAATTACCGAAACCACCGACATTACCTTAATCATAATGTTCATAGAAGGACCTGCAGTATCCTTGAAGGGATCCCCGACGGTATCCCCGACAACCGCTGATGCATGAGTAGTTGTTCCCTTTCCACCTAAATGCCCGGCCTCAATATATTTCTTTGCATTATCCCAGGCACCGCCAGCATTAGCCATAAATATTGCCATAAGGAATCCTACAACCAGTGCCCCCGCTAAATAACCACCCAGTGCTTGGGCATCCCAAAGCCCAATCACTATAGGGCTTATTACGGCTATGGAAGCAGGCGCAACCATTTCTTTTAACGCTGCCCTGGTTGATATGTCAACACACTTAGCATATTCAGCTCTAGCCCCTTCTTTACCCTCTCGAAGTCCGGGTATTTCTCTAAATTGCCGTCTAACTTCCTCAATCATTTTAAAGGCTGCTCTTCCTACCGCCTTAATTGCCAGAGAGGAAAAGAGGAATGGAAACATTCCGCCTAAGAATAAACCTACCAGCGTTGGAGCTTCAAGAATGTCAATTTTAACCAGTCCAACTTTTGCCGAGTATAATTTAAAAAGAGCGAGAGCAGTCACTGCCGCTGAAGCAATAGCAAAACCTTTGGCAATAGCAGCTGTGGTATTACCAACTGCATCCAGCGAGTCAGTAATTCTTCTGACTTCTTTACCCTGTCCGCTCATCTCAGAAATTCCTCCAGCATTATCAGCTATGGGCCCATACGCATCAACTGAAACTACAATACCAGTCGTAGCCAGCATGCCAATCGCCGAAAGGCCTATGGCAAAAACTCCACCACCTTCGATTGCCCATTCACCGGTGAAATATGATAAAAGTATTGCAAAAACTAAAATAACTATCGACCAAGCTGTTGAACGCATGCCATCAGCTATACCAGCAAGAATGTTGGTAGCAGTCCCAGTTTTTGCGGACTCTGCAATTTCCTTTACTCCCTTGAACCTATCAGAAGTGTAGATCTCTGAAACTTGACCAATACCCATTCCTGCAGCTAAACCGGCAATTATGGAAAAGAAGAATCCAACAGGATGTATAACTTTAGCATCTGGGCCCAAAATAAGTACCACTATAAAGTAGCACCCGATAGCTGTGAGAATAGCGGCCCCATAAGTCCCGTAACTTAGAGCTTTTCCAGGATGACCTCCAGGTTTGCTTCTCACAAAGAAACTGGCAATAATCGAACAGATTATTCCAACTGAAGCAATCAAAAGAGGTAGAACGGCACCTCTAAAACCTAAAAGCAATGAACCCAAGGCCAGGGGGGCAACAATCGAGCCTACATAAGATTCATACAAATCGGCTCCCATCCCTGCTACATCACCAACATTGTCTCCGACATTATCTGCTATAACGGCTGGATTTCTTGGGTCATCTTCAGGAATTCCCGCCTCTACTTTACCTACAAGATCAGCTCCCACGTCAGCCGCCTTTGTGAATATGCCCCCACCAACGCGGGCAAAAAGAGCAATGGTGGAAGCTCCCAAGCCAAACCCGGGGATAATATCCTCGAAAACATTCCTAGCGGTAATTTCTAGAGAACCGATGCTAAAAAATGCTCCACTCTTATCAAGACCAGTTAGAAAATAAAAGACGATGAAGCTAACACTTAATCCTAAAAGGCCGAGTCCCGCAACGGTAAGACCCATAACGCCTCCGCCCCTAAAGGCAACTAGTAGCGCTTGTGAAAGACTATTCCTGGCTGCATTGGTCGTTCTCGCATTAGCCCTAGTAGCAATTGATAGACCTACAAATCCTGCCGTTGCAGAAAAAATAGCTCCAAAGATATAAGAGATACTAGTTAGAGGCTGCCTCAACCAAAATATCATTAAAACTACTACTCCCAAAAGTATAAAGGCAATGGTCCGATATTCTCGACTTAAGAAGGCCATTGCACCTTCCTGTATTGCTTTCGATATCTCAACCATCTTTTCTGTTCCTGCATCGTGTTTTAAAACTGTGTAGGCGAAGTAGACTGCAGTTACCAGTCCAATTAAAGCAGCTAGAACGCATAAAATAACTAGACCCATATTTCAACTCCTCTCAAAAATTGTATAAATATTAGATATGCCGGTACCGATCTGTGTCCACAAATTCTAAATCCCAAATTCCAAGCCCTAGACAAACTCAAAATCTAAATCTTTAAAATTTAGAACAAATAAGCTCAATCTTTCTACTTTGCTGAAGACAGCCATTTCGATTTTTACTATTTGATATTGTCATCCAACAACTTCAGGCTTGAAGATATAGCGAACCCCTCGACAAATTTGATAGTAAACATTCCGGACTACTCAGAACAAGTTTTATCGAACCACTCTAAATTTAGCGCATTTGATTAGGGATTTGGGGCAAACTCACATCTATTAGCCAAAATAAGCATCTAAATACTGACTTATGTCGGGTTGCATCTACAATTAAAAATGCAATCTGGTCGGAAATTATAGCAAATGAGTAGGTTTGTGTCGATATTTAGTCAACTTATACCATCCAGGAAGCTGGAATAAATATTTCTTCATACCTCCGAATTGCATATCGGTCAGTCATTCCTGCTAAATAGTCACACACTTTTACGTTTAACTCATCCTTTAAGCGCAGAAGTTCTTTAGGAAGCTCACCGGAATGCTCGCGATAGTGGGAAAATAGCGATTTAAGAATGTCTTTTGCTTTAGAGCTCTCGCCCTTTACTGTTGAATTGAGATATACTCTGTCAAACATAAAATCCCGTAAATTGTCAGTAGCTTCGCTGATGGTTCCGCTCATCTGGATCTTGTCTTTATCTATACTGTTTTCAACTAAATCAACCACCATGGTGTTTATGCGCATACTGTGGTACTTACCCAGTATTCTTACCAAATCAGGCGGCAGATCATCCTGACTGATGACATTGGCCCGTATGGCATCATCGATATCGTGGTTAATATAAGCAATACGGTCTGCAGTCTTTACTATCTGGCCCTCAAGTGTAGAAGGGTTTTCATCCCCCGTATGATGCAGGATACCATCTCTTACCTCCCATGTCAGATTCAACCCTTTGCCGTCATACTCCAGTTGTTCCACCACTCGAAGGCTCTGCTGGTTGTGATAAAAGGGTCTTTCCAGCGCTTCAGTTAAAGCATCCTCGCCAATATGTCCAAAGGGAGTGTGTCCCAGATCGTGGCCTAAAGCAATAGCTTCAGTTAAATCTTCGTTCAGCTTTAGGGCACGTGCAATTACTCGAGAAATCTGGGCAACTTCTAAAGTGTGAGTTAGCCGGGTGCGGTAATGATCACCTTCCGGTGCAAGAAATACCTGAGTTTTGTGCTTAAGCCGCCGGAAGCTTTTGCAGTGAATAATACGGTCGCGGTCTCTTTGGTATTCAGTACGGATACTGCTTGGCCTTTCCTGTGTATTGCGGCCGCGAGTGTTCTTGCTTAACTGCGCAAGGGGAGATAGACGCTTAACTTCATCTTCTTCTAGATCATCACGTACGCTCATAATAGTTCTATTTTTCCCTCGCTCCTGCTTCTGCATCGGCCAAAGTTGCCTGAGCTGCCGCCAAGCGAGCCAGGGGAACGCGGTAAGGAGAGCAGCTTACATAATCCAGACCTACTTTGTGGAAGAACTTCACCGAGCGTGGTTCTCCTCCATGCTCACCACAGACTCCCAATTTAAGGTTAGGCTTGGTTTTTCGCCCAAGTTTTGTAGCTAACTCCACTAATTTGCCAACCCCGCTTTCATCTAGAACCTCAAAAGGATTATCCGCAAGTATCTTTCTCTCTAGATAATTGGGTAGAAATTTCCCTTCTGCATCGTCCCGGCTGAAGCCAAAAGTGGTCTGAGTAAGATCGTTAGTGCCGAAGGAGAAGAAGTCGGCATATTCAGCAATTTTATCTGCTGTAATTGCAGCACGTGGTATTTCTATCATAGTCCCCACTGTATAACGTATTCTTTTACGTCTCCGCTTAAGTATCTCTTCTACAACCTCAATTACTTCTTCTCTAAGTATCTTCAGTTCATTAGCATGGGCAACCAGGGGAATCATAACTTCTACTATAGGCGCTGAATCTTTAGATGCTATATTACAGGCAGCCTCAAAGATAGCCCTTACTTGCATTTTATAAATACCCCCATATATCAATCCCAAGCGGCATCCTCGGAGACCGAGCATAGGATTTGCCTCCATTTGAGTACGTACTTTATCAATAAGAATCTCTTTCTGCCTGATCTTCGATTGTGGAGCGTTCTCATATTGCATCTTTACTAGATCAACGTTGAGGTCACAGTAATTAGGTAGAAACTCATGAAGGGGAGGGTCCAGAAGACGGATATTCACCGGTAGTCCCCGCATTGCTTTAAAAATACCTTCAAAATCACTGCGCTGCACAGGTAGAAGTTTATCCAGAGCAACTTTTCTCTCCTCATCGGTCTCCGCCAAAATCATTTCTCTTACATAGGGAAGTCTATCCTCCGCCATAAACATATGCTCTGTTCGACATAGACCAATTCCTTGCGCTCCGAATTCTCTGGCTTTTCGGGCATCCTCAGGAGTATCGGCATTAGTTCTGACTTTGAGCTTTCTCAATCCATCAGCCCATGCTAATAATTTCTTGAAGTCGGGACCAATACTCGGTGAGATTAAGGGTACCCTTCCAAGAATTACTTCACCGCTTCCTCCATCAATAGTTACTATATCTCCTTCTTTAACGATAGTACTGTTTGTCTTAAAAATCCGGTTGCCTAAATCAATCTTTATATCCTCTGCACCACATATACAGGGTTTGCCCATACCGCGAGCAACTACAGCCGCATGACTGGTCATACCTCCATGGGAAGTTAAGATTCCCTGAGCAACTATGACTCCGTGGATATCATCTGGAGTTGTCTCCCAGCGAGTCAGAATTACCTTCTCCCCATTCCTGCCAAGCTCCTCAGCCCTATCAGCATCAAAAACCACTTTACCCGTAGCTGCTCCGGGTGAAGCTGGTAATCCTTTTACCAACACTTCATACTTTGAAGCAGGATCGAGCCTGGGATGAAGAAGCTGATCTAATGCATTAGGATCGATTCTTCCTATTGCTTGCTTTCTCGTAAGAAGCCTCTCTTTTACCATATCTACAGCGATCTTGAGTGCCGCCTGGGCAGTTCGTTTCCCATTTCGAGTTTGCAGCATATAGAGTTTGCCTTGCTCGATTGTAAACTCTATATCCTGCATATCTTTATAGTGTTTTTCCAGCTTCTTCATTAGATTTTCCAGCTCTTTATAAATCTTGGGCATCTGCTTTTTCAATTTGGAAATGGGTTGTGGGGTTCGCGCACCTGAGACTACGTCCTCACCCTGAGCGTTAACTAAATACTCCCCATATACTTTTTTAGCCCCGGTTGACGGATCACGGGTAAAAGCTACTCCCGTTGCCGAATCATTCCCTTTATTACCAAACACCATAGTTTGTATGTTTACTGCAGTTCCCAAATCATCAGGAATATTATTAGCCCGCCGATACACGTTAGCCCGGGGATTATTCCATGACTCAAATACAGCAACAATAGCTTTCTTGAGCTGCTCTTTAGGATTAGAGGGAAAATCAGTACCTGTCTCTTTCTTTACTAATCGCTTAAAAGTCTTTATCAGTGTTTTAAGATCGTCTTCATCAAGTTCGGTATCTAGTTTAACCCCCTTCTTTTTTTTGAGTTCTGAGAGGGCATGTTCAAATTTAGCTCCATCCACTTTCAGAACTACGTCCCCAAACATCTGAATAAAGCGCCGATAGGAGTCGTAGGCAAACCGTGGATTCTGCGTCTGTTTAATAAGACCTTGAACTGAGCTTTCGTTGAGACCAAGGTTAAGAACAGTGTCCATCATACCCGGCATTGAGAAAGCTGCACCAGAACGAACGGATACAAGCAAAGGATCATTAGGATCGCCAAGTTTCTTTCTATTCTTTTTCTCCAGGTTCTTAAGACTGCTCCATACTTGCTTTTCCATACCCTGTGGGAATTTCCCGGTACGCGAGTAAACGTTACATGCGTCGGTCGAGATAACAAAACCTTGGGGTACAGGAAAGCCCAGTCTTGTCATTTCACAGAGATTTGAGCCTTTTCCACCAAGAAGAAATTTCATTTTGGCGCTTCCTTCTTTAAATTCATAAACATATTTCTTCTTCATACGTACCTCCTAGCTGAATATCAAATCAAATACTAAATAGCAAAATTACCCACCTGCCGGCTGGCAGGCAAATCAAAATCCAAAATTGAGGGTAATAATAGATTTAAAAAACAATAAAATAATTGCAAACAACCAATTACACTGTTAGCCTATATTCTCTTACTTTCATAAGATATAATTTCTAATTTTGGATTGCCCGCCTTCCAAAGAACTTGTACATTTTCTGTAATTGTATGGGCCTGCAAATCTCAAACCAACTGACAACCCGTTAAAAGCATTAAGTTCAGCGGACAGGTCGTTTTGTGCTCTGTATTTAAATTTTCAACTCACTTGTCCAGACGGTGCTGCCCGGACAGACAAAACCACTAAAAATCTTCTCTGCAGTCTAAGCTATGTAAAACATTTAAGTATCTCATTGGCAGATTCCTCTATGGCTTTTTGCCCTACATCTACGGTCCGGCACTTCAATTTCTTTATAATAGACTCTGCGTATCTCAATTCTTTCATTATTTCTTCAAGTTTAGCATAACCTGAGCTCTTTTTTCCTCTCATAGCCTCGAGTCTTTGCCCACGTATCTCGAGTAAAATTTCAGGACTAATAGTGAGACCGATTATCTTCTCGGATGGTATTTCAAAGAGCTCGCCCGGTGGTTGAATATTGTAGACAATAGGTACATTTGCTGTTTTCCAGCCATAGTAGGCCAAATACATACTTAGAGGTGTCTTTGATGTTCGCGACACTCCAATTAGAACAATTTCAGCATCTTTAAGAACTCTGGGGTTCCTACCGTCATCACATTTTACGGAAAATTCCAAAGCTTCAATCTTACGAAAGTAGCTGCGGTTTAGACGTCGCCATATCCCCGGTTTCAAGTTAGGTGAATTTCCAGAAACTATCTCCAGAGCACCCATAGCGGGGCCCAAAACATCAACTCGCGGAATAGAACTTTCCGCTGCTTTTTCTTCCAAATAACGCCTGAGCTCAGGCTCAACCAGGGTATAGAATATTACACTATTTTCGCTCTTCGCTCTTTTAACAATCTCATCAATCTGCATTTTATTCTTTACTTTAGGGAGCTTAACTATTTTAAAGTCATCTTCCGGAAACTGGCTTGCTGCAGCTTTAGATACATTTTCAGCAGTTTCCCCTAGAGAGTCAGAGAGCACATATATTCGAGCCCCAGCCATTTTGGCTATTTACCCTCCATTTTTAATTGCCAATTCGTTATTAGTTATTCGTTATTAGAGCCAATTCCTAATTACTAATTCCTAATTACTGTTTGGTGATACTAGTTTCGAAAAATCAGCTACAGCTTGAAATATCTCCACTGCCCTGTTAAGAATACAGAGGCGGTTCTTGCGCAATTTCTCGTCTTCGGTCATAACCAGTACTTTATCAAAAAAGAAATCAATAGTCGGTCTTAGTCCTGCCAGTATTTTTATTGCTTGCTCATAGTTACTTTCTCCAATGGCATGAGCAAGTTCTGATGCCGCTCTGTCCAAAGCATGTGCAAGCTGATTCTCAGCCTCTTCAATAATTAATTCTTTTTTAACCCAAGAGCCATACTCCGGTTCGGCTAGATTATTGCATCTATAAAAGGCGGTAAGCAGATCTTCCATCTCTTTCTTGCCCTGATATTTTCCGATAGCAACAGCTCTCTTATATATATCTAGCAGATCCTCTAATTTAAAGCTGAGAACTGCATCGGCTACATCATAACTTAATCCACGACCCAATATGGTCTGCCTCATTCTTTGCTTGAAGAGGGATTCAACCTCCTCGTGAGTTTTCATACTGTTAAACTTGACTTCTTGCTCATTAAGCATTTCCAAACATGCAGAGATAAGTTTTTGCAGAGGCAGTATAAACTGATTATCTAAGATTATGGAGACAATTCCCTGTGCCTGTCTTCTCAGAGCATATGGATCCTCTGAACTAGTTGGTATAAGTCCAACGGCAAGAGAACTTACAATAGTATCAATTTTATCACTAATACTTACAATCTTTCCTGTCAAGCTGGAAGGTAATTCATCTCCCGCTGATTTTGGAAGATAATGTTCATAAATGGCAGTTGCAACTTCAGCGGGCTCACCAGACAGCAGAGCATACTCCTTACCCATAACTCCCTGCAATACAGGAAATTCAACCACCATATTAGTAACCAAGTCTGACTTGCAAAGATAAGAAGCACGGCCCGCATAGTCCTTTACGTTAGGGTCGGCTCCCAGAACATCAGCAATTGTGGTCGAAAGTTTTTGTATTCTCATTACTTTCAGGAACACTGTACCCAACTTTTCTTGATATGTTACACCCTTAAGCCCCTCGGTTCTTTGATACAACGGTATTTTTTGATCCTCCTCAAAGAAGAATTTTGCATCAGCAAGACGGGCTTGCAGTACTCGCTGATGACCTCTGGTTATGAGGCCGGCAAAATTCTCATCTCCATTATGGACGGCGATAAAACCGGACTTTAGATTGCCTTCTTCATCTTCAACTGGAAAATAACGTTGGTGAGCTTCCATAGCTGTTACTAATACTTCACGTGGTAAAGACAAGAATTCGTCAGAGAAATGACCATATATAGCATGAGGGTATTCCACAAGATGTATCACCTCTCGAAAGGTCTCCTCGTCAATTACCGCTTTTCCGCTGTGCTGAGCAGCAATATCCTCAATCTGTTTTAATATATAATCCCTCTTCTTGCGATGGTCAATAATCACTTTCCCGGCATTTTTTAATAACTGCTCATAATCGTCTACTTTCTTAACAGTTAGCGGATTCTTCTCGCTTAAAAAGCGGTGTCCCCACGTCTTATTGCTTGCTTTAAGGCTGCCTATTTCCAAGGGAATAACCTTACTATCCCAAAGTGCAAGCAGCCATCGAATCGGACGTACGAAACGAAGGTCTCCATCCTCCCACCGCATTGATTTAGAAAAGGAAAGTGAAAGAATAATCTCTCTCAGTAGCTGCGGTAATACCTCAATTACGGGTTGACCTTGTTCCTCTTTCACAGCAAACACATACTCGCCCTGTGGTGTTTCCCTAATAAGCAGCGATTCTACAGAAATACCTTGGGACTTTGCGAAACCGATAGCTGCTGCAGTTGGTTTCTTGCTATCAAAGGCCACCTGTCTTGCTGGTCCTTTTGTCTCATGCAAAATTTTCTCTTGCCTTTCAACTACTTTTCTCACTATCAAAACAAGCCGGCGTGGAGAACCCTTTACCAGCATACTTTGGAAAGAGATACGATAATTTTTTAGGAACCTATGAGCTTCCTCCAGCTGCTTAATTCCCGCTTCCACCGCAGAAGCAGGCATCTCTTCAGTTCCTATCTCTAACAGTAAATCCTTGGGCAAAATACCATCTGCCTTTCATAAATTGTATGAAGCATAGAGCTGAGAGCGTAGAGTTGAGAGATAAAGAAATTTAATTTTTTCTCCTTATTCCCTACTCTGCTCTATGCTTCTTAAGTAGCGGAAATCCCGCTTTTTCTCTCTGAACAAGGTAGGCTTGAGCGCAAGCTCTGGCTAAGCTTCTTACCCTCGTAATGAAATAAGTGCGCTCTGTCACACTTATTGCTCCGCGAGAATCCAAGAGATTAAATGTATGAGAACACTTTAGAGTATAGTCATAGGCGGGAAGAACCAATCCTTTCTCCAGAGCATCTTTTCCTTCTTTCTCATACTTTTCAAAGAGTTCATATAGCAGTTTAATATCAGCTACCTCAAAATTATATTGAGACCACTCTATCTCACCCTGATGATGAATATCCCCGTAGTTTATACCGGGAGCCCAACTCAGATTGTATACATTATCCTTTTCCTGGATATACATAGCAATTCTTTCAAGTCCATAAGTGAGCTCAACGGATATGGGCTTTAAATCGATGCTACCTACTTGCTGAAAGTAGGTAAACTGAGTAATCTCCATGCCGTCCAGCCAGACTTCCCATCCCAGTCCCCAGGCGCCCAATGTCGGTGATTCCCAATCATCCTCAACAAAGCGAACATCATGCTCTTCCAGTTTTATGCCGAGTGATCGTAAACTTTCTAAATATATATCCTGAACTTCGTTTGGGCTTGGCTTTAAGATAACCTGAAACTGATAGTGCTGGTAAAGCCGGTTGGGGTTCTCTCCATAACGCCCGTCTGTTGGTCTTCGCGATGGCTCAACATAAGCAACTTTCCATGGTTCTGGACCTAGCGAGCGCAGAAAAGTAGCGGGGTTGAACGTACCTGCCCCTGTCTCAACATCATAGGGTTGAGCTAGCACGCATCCTTTTTTAGTCCAAAAATTCTCCAAAGTTAGAATTATTTTTTGAAAATTCATTTACCAGTCCGATTAAAATTAAAATTCTCTCGCTACTACGCCAAAACATACCTGGAGCGAGAGATATCTCTTCTCTAGATTTTTCTCCACGTTCTAAATAATAGGACAAAACTCAAGTACTAATCAAGATGGCTAAAGATATAATACATCATTAGTAATTACTAGTATTCTCCAGATACCACGTGTCCTCACGTACGGAATAAGAGATTAGATACTCCTTTTTATCGCTTGCTTGAATTCGAAAAAATTGATACCGTGTACCTTTAGTATCTTCCTGATACCATGTTCTTTTAACTTTCTTGACTTCCAGTTTCCGTCCCTTCCATAAGAAAACTCGCGGCATTTCTGGCCCTTTATATCCTGCATATGCTTCCACCTCGATGCGCTCATGCGTCATAAAAATATCTCTTAGCTTTTAATCCTCATCGGGAAACTTAACGTAAACGGGTTTACTTCCTATCCTCTTCCTGTAAACATTCATATAATTTTCTGCTTTTCGATATTCCGAAATATACTTGCCCCTAGCTTCATCCAGTTCCTTGGATGCACGCTCAGCTTCCTCGTATTGGTGATTTCCGGCATAACGGCCAAATGCGCTCTCTGCTTCCAATTCCCTGTAAAGATAAGACAGGGCTTGTATCAAATGATTTTGGGCTTTTCTAAGCTCCTTATCTTTGGGAGTAAGTTTTTTTAACTTATTTTGTAAATTGGTTATCTGATCTTTGCTTACGGGAATCAAGGATTCATTTCGACGCTTTGCGCCAGGAAAAAGGTGCTCCATGAAATCGAACGCATTCTGATTAATGCTTACTTCTGTGTGGCGAACTGACAGCCAGGCAGCAACTCCAAACAAAAAAAGCATAAATATCAATATTAGCCCCATTACTAATCTTCTTCTGTCTTCAACAGAAAGGGTTGCGAATTGAGGAAATAATTCAGATAAATATGGCATAACAAAGATCTAGTCCTAACGGAGGATAAAAATTACCTCTTTTCTATTTCAACCCGCCACTTTGTATACCATCCTGCTATCAGAGCTGCTGCTGTTAAATAGGGAACTAGAACTGCACTTGTCATCGCACCTATAACTCCTGCAGTTAAAGGTATTTCTAATACTACTTTATTCTTATGCTTAATTCTGATAATTCGTGCATTTCCTGCTTTGATAAGCTCCTTGACTTTTGCAAAAAGTTCACTTGAGTTTACTACCCACCATTGTTTTTTTTCCATCTTCTCCAAATAGACAATAGCACCAACTACATCTCCCGTTGCTTCCTGCAAAGCATCCCGGGCCTTCTCATAATTTACGCCTGTACGCTCTCGAATTACGTCGATTTTAGAAAGCTCATCAACATAGGATTGGTTCATATCTCCTCCCCTATCAGCATACCATAGTATATGCGATTAACAAGCTACTATCTGTTAAGTTTTCTGTAATCTGGTCTCCTAGCGACAAAAGAAATCAGCTTTTTACTGAAAATACACAAGTAACAGGTACCTGGATTATTCATAAATAGGGGTAATTAACAAAATAAAAAAGGCCCCAGCTCTGTGGGGCCTTTTAGCCAACCTCTAAGCAGCTTTTCGAATCGCTCGAGCGTACTCATCAACGGAGATACACCGTAAAGTCTCTGTGTGCGTTATTCCCCAGGAGGTTATAGTAGTCAAAATGTTAAGCATTGCTGAATCTTGGGGTGCATCAATTATCGAAATCACATCATACTCACCCATACACAGAAACATATGCTTAAGCTCGCCTCCATTATCACCGCAAGCTTGTTTTACTCTTTCGCTGACCTGCGGTAGATTGTGCATATTCTTTACGCCAGAATCGGTTAGCTTCCAAAGAACAGTATACGTTGACACTCTTACCCCTCCTTTCCCTAATTTGGAGCAAGGCTTGCTTTGCTCAACATTTTTTCATATACCCCTTATTATAAGAACTAAACATATAAAGCATATAATGCCTTTGGAACCCATGACTTATCACTTATCTGCTCTTTATTGTCTTTTTCTGCCTCTGGATATAGGAAGGAAACTAATACAAAAGGGTTATAAGATTCAAGTGAATTGGGAAAATTCTAAATGCCATGCACAAAATTCTGAAAAATATATGAACTTGAATGACTAATTCCAAATCAAATATGAAATATCAAAAATCAAAAACACCTGCCTACCCTAAGGAAAACACAAAATGCAGAGACCCAATTTAACTTTTTAAGTTTTTGATATGTGTATTTAATATTTAATCTTTGATTTTCGATTTTGGTAGTCGTTAGTCATTTGTTTACAAATCGCAGGACTTAGATATTTAAATTTAGGTTCCTCATTAACTAAGCACTTTAACCCTTGAATCCTAGCTCTTTCAGGTCTGGTAATCTTCAACACGTTTCGCTCATGCTTCCCGTAATATCATTATCTTTTTCAGGAGGGCTCTCCCCTTCGCTAATATGCATCAAATAGTTAAAGGTTCTAAACGGAACCTCCAGGTAGTAGTTAAGATACATTTGTGCTAAAGAAAATAGTTCCCTTTGAGTTTCACTCGCTACCACCATTTCCTGTAGTTTGAATCTATCAGCCTTCATTAATTTACTTATCAGAGATGCTGCCTGCGGTGAAATTGGGAGTGCTTCAGAATCTGCACCGCTGCATCTTGCACAGAGTATTCCGCCCGAGGAAAAACTAAACTTCATCATATTTTCAGAAGCTAGCTGGCTACCGCAGCCAGCACACAATGAAACCTGTGGCAGATATCCAATCAGCGCCATCACTTTAAGCTGAAAAGCGGCAAGAAGAAGTTCAAAGCTCTTTGTCATCTCAGATAGGGTTTCAAGAGCAGAAAACAGGAGTCTAAAAAGTTCTTTCTCTTTCTCCCCTTCCTGTGATACTTTATCAATAATATCGAGCATAAGACACCCGTAGTTTATCCGATCCAGGTTATCCTTTACAGCCCGAAAGGGGTGTATAATCTCTGCCTGAGATACTATATCCAGATTTCTACCTTTGTATAGAAGTAAATTCACACAGGTAAAAGGTTCTAATCTGGCTCCAAATTTGCTTTTAGTTTTCCTTATTCCCTTTGCTACCGCCCGGATTTTTCCCAGAGCCGGCGAAAAGAGAGTAACAATCTTATCTGCTTCCCCTAAATCCATCGATTTTATTACTATAGCTTCGGTTTTGTATAGACGATTTTTCATAGCGCAGTTATTAGTTATTCGGAATTAGTTATTCGTTGCTCTTAATTTCGATTTTCTAATTCCTAATTCCCAATTTCGAATTTCCTACTTCCTACTTCCTAATTCAGCCATTATCTTAACGCCAGAGCTAGTTCCTATGCGGTTTGCACCTGCTGCAATCAAGGCAATAGCTTTAGATGCGGTCCTTATTCCCCCGGATGCCTTTACTCCAATTTGAGGGCTCACTGCAGCACGTAGTAACTTTACGTCCTCAATGGTTGCCCCCCTGGTTCCCCATCCAGTTGAAGTTTTAACAAAATCTGCTCCAGCACGCTCACAGATACGGCATGCAATCCGCTTTTCCTCATTATTTAACAAAGAGGTTTCAACAATAACCTTGACCAAAACAGAACGCCGCCTGGCTGAACTCACTACTCCTTCTATGTCTTCACTTACCAAACTGAGGTTTCCCGACTTTAAAGCCCCTATGTTCATTACCATATCCAGTTCTTGCGCACCTCTCAGAATGGCATCATTGGCTTCGAACGCTTTTACTTCAGGTGTATTCGCGCCTAAAGGAAATCCTATTACCGTACAAATCTTTATTTTTGTTCTTTTTAGTTTCTCAACCACTCTGTCCAAATACATTGGATTGACACAGACGCTGAAGAATCCGAAATTTTCAGCTTCTTCACAAAGCTGCTTGATTTCCAGCTCACTTGCTTCTGGTTTAAGAAGTGTATGGTCTATATGCTTAGCAAGTTTTTGGTCTGTCAGTTCCATGTCTCAGCTGGTAGTTGGCAGTTATCAGCTCTTCATGGCGCTAAGATGTGAAGCATAGCTCTACAGCCTTATAACCCTGGAGCCGCTTTCAACATTCCAGCACTTACCACCTTATTACCTTATTACTTCTTCCTCTTCAGCACTCTCAGTACAGCTTCCTTAATATCATTTCGAGTTAAACCGTATTTTGCCAAAAGTTCTTCTGGTTCGCCCGATTCTCCGAAAGTATCATTAATAGCTACCCTTTCCGCTGGAACCGGACTGTTTTTTACAAGAACCTCGGCTACTGCACTCCCTAATCCACCATACTTCTGGTGTTCCTCAACGGTTACGATCGCTCCCGTCTTCCGAGCAGCTGAAGCTATTGTTTGTTCATCGATCGGTTTTATAGTATGACAATTGATTACCATAACGGATACATTGCTGTCCTGCAGTTCCCTGGCAACAACCAGAGCCTCATAAAGAATTGGCCCGCACCCAACAATAGCAACGTCCTCGCCTTCCCAAAATACTTCTGCTCTCCCAATCTTAAAGGGTGTCTTTTCAGTTGTAAACAGAGGGGACTTTTCTCTTTGAAACCTCAGATATACTGGACCTTCTATTTTTGCTGCTTCAACGGCTGCCCTGTTCGTCTCCAGAGCATCACAGGGCACTACTACTGTGATATTGGGGAGTACCCTCATCATTGCTATATCTTCCATAGCTTGATGCGTAGCTCCATCAGCCCCCGTGGAAATACCAGCATGAGAACTTGCTATCTTGACGTTGGCATTACTATAGCAGATACTAACTCGAATCTGATCCCAGTTTCTACCTGGCGAAAATACGGCAAAAGAGCACGCATACGGTATTTTTCCTTCGAGAGCCAAACCGGCTGCAATTCCCGCCATATTCTGTTCAGCGACTCCTACCTCAATATATCTTTGAGGAAACTCCTCAGAAAAGGCAAGAGCTCTGGTTGATTCTGTGAGGTCGGCTGAAAGTGCCCATACCTGGGGATTATTTCTACCTAGTTCAAGCAGTCCTTCTCCAAACCCGTTTCGTGTAGGTACCTTCTCTATATCAGGATCAAAGAGGTTATCAACAAGTTTTGCTTTTGTGCTCATTTGTAAATCCTCTATACTACGTTATAAATTAGCTTGAAGTCTCTTGGTCGACAGCTGGTAGTAAAATTTTTACTCCTTACAAACGACTCCCCACTAACGACTTTTCTGCGTATCCCCATGTCATGCAACCGAGCCTATAGCTACCATATAAGAAATCCAGATTTTGCTGGCATAAAGAGCCAAATATCAACCTAACTTTCTTATAATACATTTAACTTTCAATCAAAAACCAGGTTCCCTAACCGTGAGCTCAGCAAGTCTTTCCCTAATTTCTTTTTCTTTCTTCCTAAGCTGTTCAAGCGCTCTCTCACCCTCATCGGGTTTAGGTGCAATTCCATGCCAGTGATAGTCATTCTCCATAAAATCTACATCTTTACCGGGAATGGTATGACAAATGATCATAGTTGGTTTCTCATATATAGCTTTTGCTTCTTCACACGCTTCCACTATTTGCCGAATATTGTGACCGTCTATCTCAATCACATGCCAGTTAAAAGCTTTGTGTTTATCTCTTAATGGCTCAAGAGGCATAATTTCTTCCGTGAATCCGTCAATTTGAATATTGTTTCTATCCATTAAAGCTGTGAGATTTCTTAGCTTGTGATTTCCGGCAAACATTAAAGCTTCCCATGTTTGACCTTCGTTATGTTCTCCATCGCTGACTATACAGTAAATCCTGTACTTCTTCTTTTCCCTCAAAGCTGCTACAGCTCTACCCACAGCTTGAGATATTCCTTGACCTAAAGGTCCTCCTGTGTTTTCTACACCAGGCAGGGAGGCATTGTGAGGATGACCCTGAAGTTTCGTGTTAAGCTTGCGAAAGGTCATAAGCTCTTCTACAGGGAAATAGCCGCTTCTGGCCATAGCTGCATATAAAACAGGACATATATGACCGTTAGAAAGAATGAGACGATCTCTTTCTTTCCATAAAGGATTTTTGGGATTATGACTTAGGATGTGGAAATAAAGAGCAGAAAAAACTTCTGCCATACCCAACGGTCCCGCACAGTGCCCACTCCCGGCATTTACCAGCATTCCGATGATATCCTGACGCAAAATATTGGCATTAAGCTCTAGTTCTAAAATATCTCGTTCGCTAAGTATTGCGGTCATCAAACTTTGCCTCTAATTCAATAAAGCTTCTTTTGGGATCCGCCTGAGCAAATATTCCACTTCCTACACATACAAAATCAACGCCTGCTTCAAGTACTTCATCAATATTGTCTTGTTTTATGCCCCCATCTACACCAACTTCAACCTCCGGTCTTTTAGCTTTCAACTCCTTTACTTTTTCCAAGACCTCAGGAATGAATTTGCTGCCATAGAACCCGGGATCAACAGTCAGAAAAAGAACAGAGTCTGCTGAATCTACCAATCCTTCAATAGAATAGAGTGCGGTTTCCGGATTCACTGCGATACCAGCTTGAAACCCCACACCTCTCAGCTTATCAAATAGTTTCTTCGGTTCCGTGACAGCTTCATAGTGAAAAACAATCTTTTCCGATCCAAACTCCTTTAGTGCTTCAAGGTAGGTTTCGGGGTCCTTAACCATAAGATGTGCTTCGCTACGCAGAGTTGTTCTGACTGTTCTTAACTCTTTTGCGCTGATGCTTTTGGACGGTACAAATTGACCATCCATCAAGTCTATCTGTACATAATCAGCGAAAGATTCTGCTTGCTCTATTAATCTTATGAAATCTTCAAGATCATTTGCCAAAAGTGCTGGTATGACTCTCTTCATTAATCGTCTCCTTATCTGACCCAGGCAAAACTGTTTTGCTTGTTACTACTATACTTTTATTCGCTTCAGTTTTTAAAGCTTTCAGCCTTAAGCTGGAATATTAACAATTTAAATTAATACTTTAACCTGCAGCCGAGTCTATTTGCCAAGAATAAATCAAAAATTAAAATGTAAAAATCTAAATTACATATCAAAATCCAAAAATCTTTAAAAAATCTGATTCTTTTAGCTTGCCTGATCCCTTAACTTTTTGAAATTCGCATTGTCATTTTATATTTTGCATTTTGAATTTTGAATTATTTTAGTATTCCATTCTTCTTAAGATTGACTCCTTGTGGCTCCAATCCTTCTCTACCTTTACCCACAATTGAAGATTTATTTGGCTGCCAAGCAACCTCTCAATTTCCTGACGAGCCCGCGTACCAATCTCCTTTAACATTTGTCCATGCTTTCCGATAACTATACCCTTTTGTGAGTCCCTCTCAACATAGATTATGGCTGAAACATCCAATAGGTCCTTATTTTTCCGGGGTTTAATTTCTTCAATCTCTACGGCTACGCTATAAGGTACCTCTTCTCTCATAAGCTCTAAAGCTTTCTCTCTTATGAACTCAGCAATTATCATACGTTCCGGCTGATCAGTAATTATTCCTTCCGGGTAATATTGGGGGCCTGGAGGAAGTTGAGAAACAATCCCGTTAAGCAATTCCGTCATACCGCTTCCGGTAAGTGCAGAAACTACGTATAAAGCAGATGAGGCACTAAATTCTTTTGCTAGTTTTAACTGCTGATCCAGTCTATCAATCTCAACGGCATCTACTTTATTTAGAACAAGAATGGTCGGTGTTTTAAGTTTTTTAAGTTCCAATGCAAGATAGGCATCACCTCTCCCAATGCCCTCAAGAACATCAACCATGAAAAGGATTATGTCTACTTCTTGTAGCGCATTCCGCACAGTCAAATTCAAATGTTTTCCCAAAAGTGAAAATGGTTTGTGAAAACCGGGTGTGTCTATAAAAATAATCTGTGCGTCAGGCTGATTAACAATACACCGAATCTGATGTCTGGTGGTCTGCGGTCTTTTTGAAACAATGGCTATTTTCTGATTAGCAAAATAGTTTACTAAAGTGGATTTTCCAACATTGGGTCTACCAACAATTGCCACGAAGCCTGAGTGGAATTCTCCGCTCATTTAATCACCCAAATATTTCTCCAAGAGAATCCTGCTTTCGCCAGAACCATAATGGTCCTTTAAGAACGCTTTCTCTTTAAACCCTAACCTCTGGTATAAAGATAATGCTGCTTTATTAGCTGCATCTACAGTAAGCTGCAGACGGAGAATATTATCCTTTCTAATTCTTTTTAGAAGCTCCTCCAAATATACTCTACCCAGCCCTTTACCCCGTTTCTCTTTTACAATGGTCAAGGTTACCAGATATGCAAGACTGGGATTCGACCAGTCCCTAATCAGGCCTGCTTCGCCCTGAAATTCACCATCGTCTTCAAAAACAAAGACCTTGCCATATGTAATTATTACCGGCAAAGTCCATTCATTAAGAGCGCCCTCACCAAAGGTTTCCTTCTCTTCCCTAATTATGCTCTCAACCAACTCTGGTATGAGCTCGTTAAGCTCAACTATCCTAAAACTCATAAAATACCCTCTACACCTGTTTCCTTACTCTGTCGCTGAAAGCATCAGGAAGAAGCTTACTGAGAGCTGACTCCTTCTCTTTCCCTTTGAGGTTTACCATTAACACAGGTAGATCCTGGCTAAACTCATAGAGCATCTGTCTGCAGATTCCACAGGGAGGACATGGTTCCTCAGTATCTGCAACTATAACCAGCTTTTGAAAATCAGTATATCCTTCAGAAACTGCTTTCACCAATGCTACACGCTCAGCACATATGGATAACCCATAAGAAGCATTTTCTACATTCCCTGCGGCAAATACCTCTCCATCCGTTGTCAGAAGAGCTGCCCCTACTTTAAATTCAGAATAGGGAGCATATGCCCTTTCCCTCGCCTCTTTTGCCAATTCAATTAATCTTTCTTTGGTAACCATAAATGAATCCTTAAAACAACTTAAGTTGACATACTTATACAAAGGTGAATTTTAACACTGAACAGAGCAAGAATAAAAGGACCTTGAAATTCAAAGCTTATTGCAAGTCTCTTAAAAGTTATCTCCTCGGTCTTAGCCCTCAAGGCCGATAAAAGGAGAGTTTATCTGCTCAGCTGAAGGAATTCCAGTGTTCAGGTAAAATCTTAACAGATTTTTGACCACGCGGACCCCGACTCACTAAACCCTTCTCTCCGCTAATGCGCAAATGTACAAGAAATACATACGTAGATCCTATTCAGCTATGCGTCGTTGGCAGTTAAAAATTCTCCACTTTGACAGCGGGTTCCTTGGTAATTAAAATTTTTCTTATTCTTCGTCCCCCAACTTTCTCTATGGTAAAGAGCAGATTCTCAAAGGGTACTTTTTCTCCTTCCGACGGTATCCTTCCTAAAAGATTAAAGATGAATCCTCCAATGGTATCTCCTTCAAACTCAGGAAAAGTTATACCGAGCAGTTCAGTAACTTCATCTATGCCAACCTTAGCATCAACACGTACAGTATTTTCATCAATTTTTTCAATCATGGCTTCCTCAAGATCATACTCGTCGAATATCTCTCCTACAATCTCCTCTAACAGATCCTCGATGGTTGCCAATCCAACTGTCGTCCCGTACTCATCAACTACAATTGCCATATGTATCTTTTGCTTCCGCAGTTCACGCAACAGTTCATTTACTTTTTTGGTTTCCGGGATAACATATGCCGGTCTCACCAGGCTCTTAAGGGAGACATCCAGTTTACCTTCACCTAAATACTTGAGAATATCCTTTGCATATACTATGCCGATAATGTTATCAAGATTCTTTTTATAAACAGGTATACGGGAATGACCCTCATGCATTATCAGACTGAGAATCTCTTTAATAGGGCTGGTGCTCTCAGCAGTTATCATATCGGGTCTGGGTACCATAACTTCTCTTACTATGGTGTCTCCAAACTCGAATATGGAGTGGATCATCTCTTTTTCTTCTTCCTCGATAACTCCCTCTTCTTCTCCAACTTCAACCATAGTCTTTATCTCTTCCTCGGTTACGAAAGGACCTTCTTTCAGAATTTTTCCACCTAAAATCCTAATGAAAAAATTGGTAATGCTGATGAGAACCCTCACCACAGGATAGAGAAGACTGGAAAGAATCTGGATAGGAAATGCTACTGCCAGCGCAAACCTTTCGGCATTTTGAATTGCAAAGCTTTTAGGAGTGATTTCTCCATAAATCAAAATCAGAAAAGTCATTACACCGGTAGCAATTCCAGCACCAAAGGTCTTGAAATACTGGGTGGCTATTACCGTAGCAAGAGAAGCAGCAGCTATGTTGACCAGATTATTCATAAAAAGAATTACCGCCAAAAATTTGCTGGGATGCTCAAGTATTGCATCCAATCTCTCTGCTCCTTGTACCTTTTCTTCAATCATACGGCGAATCCTGATCCGGTTAACTGAAGTCAGAGCAGTTTCGCTCCCCGAGAACAAAGCCGAAAGCGAAAGTAGAAAAACAAGAATAATGAGAGATGTTATGATTGACAAACTATCTTCCTCCTACTTAGCCATTAAGAAATATACTTGCCATACTAGAACTGTAACCAATATTCCTAAAAGAGCACCCACTCCTACTTCTAGAAAGGAGTGTATTCCCGTTTCGATTCTGGTCTGTGAGACTAAAAGGGCCATAAGTAGGGCCAGCGTCGATATTAAAGCCGTAAATCTTGCAGGGCAGTACTGTGAAGCGATAAAGGTAATAGCTACAAAACCAGAAAACGCTAAAGCGCTGTGCACAGAAGGCATTCCGCCTTTAAAAGGAGTTCCCCGTCCCATCAAGACTTTACCCACTATGGCAAACAGTATTACTAGAAAAATGCCAATGAAGGTAATATGAACTGGCGAATTTCTCACCCGGAGAAGCACATTGACTGTATAAGGACTTAACCTCTGAAAAAATATCAGATAACCCACAACGACAGCGTTTATGGCTGATATTAGAACTGCTGCTGCTGCCACATCTTTGGCAATCATAGCCAATGGGTCAAAAGTCGGTGTGACAACATCTATTGTTGCTTCAATCGCTGTATTAATCAACTCAGCAACCAGCACGAATGCTACCGTAAAGAGAAGGATGATGAATTCCAGACGAGTAAGATTGAGAAAAAGACTTGCAATTAGAACTATAGCGGCAATCAGGAAATGTAGTTTCATATTGCGCTGAGTGCGCAATACATAAATTATGCCATCTGCCGCATAATTAAAGCTCTTAATTAGACTACGACTTTTCATTGAAGACCAGAGCCGCTTTTAAGAAAGCCGGCCAGCAACTCCTTTTCTCTGTTTTTCATCGCCGACCTCTGAGGTATCCGCGTGTGATCGTATCCCAATAAGTGAAGTATTCCATGCACTAAGAGCAGAAAGAGTTCGTCTACAAGATCAATTTTCCTTCTTTCCGCGTTACGTTCAGCTATCTGAGGGCAGATAACAACGTCTCCCAGAAGAAGCGGAAGTTCCCGGTCAGGATTGACCAGCTCTCCTGATTCCTCCAGCATAGAAAAGGAGAGAACATCGGTCGGATAATAGATATCTCGATAGCGAGAATTAAGCTCTCTCATCTCCTCTTCGTCAACAAAAACTACGCTAAGTTCAGCTGAAGAGTCTACTCCTTCTTCCCTTATAACATGAAGGGCAAGAGACTCCAGTTGCAGGAAATACTCCTCTATGTCAACTTCGTCTTGGCGATTGTCGAGAAGGATTTCCATAGATCTCAAATCTCCTCTTGTTATTTGGTTCTGTCTTTGGATATTCAATACGATAGTGATAAACGCTGGCTATGGTTTGCGTAAAGGCTCTAACGATCTTTTCAAGATCAGCTAAAGTCAAGGCACTCTCGTCTAATTGACCGTCATTAAGTTTCCCGTTTACAATCTTGCGAATCATTTGCTCTAGACGATTAAGGGACGGCTTACTCATCGTACGCGCTGCTGCTTCTACAGAGTCAGCAAGCATAACCAAGGCAGCTTCTTTGCTTTTGGGCCGCATTCCCGAATATCTAAAATCTTCCTCGCATATCCTTTCCTTTGCCACTTTCTCCTTTGCCCTGTGGTAAAAGTAGGTAACAAGTGTCGTTCCATGATGTTCCTGAATAATATCTATTATCTCTGGAGGTAGATGATATTCTTTAGCTAATTCAACTCCTTCTTTGACGTGAGCCGTAATTATCAGACAACTGAGATTCGGATTTATCTTATCGTGTTCATTAATATCTATCTGGTTTTCAATGAAGAAGAAGGGTCTCTTCATTTTTCCAATGTCATGATAATAGGCCCCAACTCGTGAAAGCAAAGGATCTGCTCCTATCGCCTCTGCCCCACTCTCAGCCAGATTTGCAGCAACCACACTATGATTGTAGGTACCTGGAGCATTAGCCATAAGCTCACGCAGCAAGAACTGATTAGGACTCGAAAGTTCCAACAAGCGAAGCGAAGTAGTGACGCCAAAAGCGCTCTCCAGGAAAGGAAGGCCTCCTATGGTTAGGACGGCGGAAAAGATTCCACTTATCATTCCCCAGCCAGCATTACGTACAGTCATAATTAATGACTGACCTTGAATCAAGCTCATTGCCACACAGAGATAGGCCAAAGCAAGGCTGATGCCCAATCCGGCTTGAGTTAGCTCAGAGCGCTGTGAAAGATTGGAAACCATAAATACTGCAAGCAGTCCGCTGACAAGACTTATGATGGGAAATTCGATATGATTACCTGTTACTATTCCTACAACAACCCCTGCCAAAAGCACAACTGAAATAGCCAGCTGATAGTTGAAAAGAATAGTAACCAGCATAGCAATACCAGCTACGGGAATAAGATAACCTGGCAAGAAAGGTGTGAGGACTTTTGAAATGAAAATAAACGTAATAAAGATAAGACCTAAAAGAACAATCAAACGCGAATTGTTAAAGACATTCTTCTGATATTTATAAAGGTATATTGCAATGGCTACTAAGAGTCCTAAAGAAAGAAGGCTTATTCCAACAATCTTGGTTACCTGGAGATATCCCCACGATAGAAGTGCAGAAACAGCAACAAAAATAGAAAAGGCAAGAACAAAACGCTGGAGATTCGGATTACGCCACCGTAAGTCAATCTTCCCCAGCCTTCTAATTATATCTATCTGTTGACGCAAGGTCATTAATAATCAGCTCTCTAGGAGGAGCTTTCAGCTGGTTTTTCTTCATATTCTTTATAAGCCTCTACAATCTTTTGTACCAGCTGATGCCTGACAACATCTCGGGCGTGTAGCCTGATGAAATTTATGTCCTTTATACCCGATAAAATCTTCTCTATTATTATCAAACCTGAATGGTGCCCAGAAGGGAGATCGATCTGAGTAATGTCTCCTGTAATTATTGCTTTAGAACCAAATCCCAGTCTGGTCAAGAACATTTTCATCTGCTCGGGAGACGTATTCTGTGCTTCATCAAGAATAATAAAAGAGTCATTTAGTGTTCTTCCTCGCATAAAGGCCAGGGGCGCCACTTCAATTGTGCCTCTTTCCAACAATTTTTGAAACTGCTCTGCTTCCATCATATCGAAAAGCGCATCATAAAGCGGCCGTAGATAGGGATCAACTTTTGCATACAGGTCACCTGGAAGAAAACCTAATTTCTCCCCTGCCTCTACCGCCGGTCTTGTAAGAATCAATCTCCCAACAGACTTAATCTTCAACGCCTGCACTGCCATAGCCATAGCCAGATAGGTCTTTCCTGTTCCTGCCGGCCCTATGGCAAACACTAAAGTATTATTCCTTATTGCATCAACATAGCGCTTCTGTCCAGCAGTCTTCGGCTTTATTACTTTGCCCCGGTGTGTCACTATAATATCAGAGAAGATCTCGCTGGGCTTTAAAGTCTCTTCTCCCCTAATTATCTCGATAGTTTCTCCTACGCTCTGAGGACTAAGCTGCTGACCGTCTGCTAAGAGATTTACTAATTCCCGGAATAATGCAGCTACTACCTCTACTTCCTTCTCTTCACCCCAAATGGTAATCTCGTTACCTCTAACCATTATATTGCTTGCAAACTCGGATTCAATAATCTTCAACAACTCATCCCTTTGCCCTAAAAGATCAACCATAAGCTGATTGCCCGGAACAAGAATTTTAACCTGTTTCTCAGTCTTCTTCAACAAAACTTACCCTTTCTTCATATCATAACCTAGGAAAATTATATCATAATTAACGGACAACTATCATTCACTAATGGTAATATATGGATATTTTATGCGCTTTCTTCTGTAGACAAAGCTTCTTTTACAAGGTCATTTACTAACTTTCCCTCTGCGCGACCCTTAACCTTTGACATTACCAGAGCCATAACCTTCCCCATGTCTTTTAAACTTGTAGCTCCTAATTCCTCTATCACCTCAGATATTACTTTCTTCAACTCCTCTTCAGTTAGCTGTGGCGGTAAATATTCCTGCAATATTTCTGCCTCTTTTCTCTCTTTATCCCGCAGGTCTTCCCGCCCCGCTTTTTCATATTCAGCAATTGATTCCTTTCGCTTTTTAACTTGCCTCGCCAGAACTTCTAAAATTCCCTCGTCGTCTAACTCTTTCCGCTTGGCAATCTCAACATTTTTCATCTCTGAAATAAGCAACCTTAAAGTTGATAGCTTTATTTTATCCCCAGTTTTTAGGGCTTCTTTCATATCTTTGTTGATCTTTTCCTTCAGTGTCACTGTTCCCCCTTATTTGTTCACCGTTCACCGTTAATTGTTCACTGTAGGCTATTTGCAGATCATCGTAAAACTGCTCTGCTACGCAATTACTCTATTACCAGCTATTGGATTTGCACTAACTTTCCCAGTCTTCTCCCTCCCAATAGATGGAAATGAAGGTGGTCAATCTCCTGTCCGCTGTCTGGACCTGTATTAGTAATAACCCTAAATCCGCTCACATCAATACTCTGGTGCTTCGCTATTTCTTTAACCGCTGAGAATATCCCGGATAGTATTTCTCCACTATCTGAGCTTAAATCCATAACTGACCTTATATGCTTCTTAGTAGCTATTAGAATGTGCACTGGCGCCTGGGGATTAATATCCTTAAAAGCAACAATTTTATCGTTCTCATATATAATGTCACTCGGTATCTCCTTGTTTGCTATCTTACAAAACAAGCACTCTTCCATCTTTACCTCCATCCTTGGCAGAAAACAAATTCAAAACACAAAAAGAGGAATCGAGTAGTTAATATTTAACCCATAATCAGTAAATCTGTAACAGCCAGCAAGTTTTACCACTGATTGCTACTCGTTGCGCATTACTGCTCGGTACTACTTTAACTTCAAAGTCCCTCTATTTTAAACTTTTACTTCCGCTCTCTTCCAAAGCTTTCCCAGAATGAAATCCTGTTTCAACTCCAGTAATTTGACTGGCACAATCTTGCCTATGATGTCTGAACCAGCCTCAAATCTTACGCGCATATAGTTGTTCGTTAATCCCGTTAGAAGATTATCCTTTTCTCCTTCAACCAGCACATCAACTGTTACCCCGATAAATCTTTTCCTATATTCTCTAGAAAGATCTTCTGCTACTTTCATCATCCTTTTTACCCTATCCTTTTTTATTATCCCCGGTATTTTATCTTCCATTGCAGCAGCTTTTGTTCGAGGCCTGGCTGAAAAGTTAAACACATGAGTTCTGGCAAATGCTGCCTCCCCAGCGACAAATAACGTCCTCCTGAACTGATCCTCGCTCTCTCCCGGAAAACCAACCATAATATCAGTAGTAAGTGCAAGGTCCGGAATTTTTGCTCTTATATTTCTAACAATAGTAAGATATTCCTCTGAACTATAGTTTCTATTCATTTTTTTTAAAATCTCATCGTCTCCACTCTGAAGAGGAATATGGAGATGTTTGCACAATTTGGAAGAGGAAGCAAAGAGTGCCATTATTCTTTTATCTACTTCCTTTACTTCAATAGAGCTCAGTCTAATTCTTTTAAGACCCGGTACCGGCAAAAGCTGGGACAAAAGATCAACCAGGTCAAAGGAAGGAGACATGTCAGCCCCATACCGTCCCAAGTGAATACCGGTTAGTACTATTTCTTTTACTCCACTTTCAGCCAACTTTCGAGCCTCACAGATAATCTCACTGGGGCTGCGGCTACTGGGGTTTCCCCGTACATAGGGAATCTGACAGAATGAGCAAAACTGATCACATCCGTCTTGAATCTTTATTAATGCCCTGGTGTGACATTGATTAAGGGGTGTGGATTTTGAAGAATCTATTGAAGTTCCTAAAATCAACCGGGGGAGCTTCGACTTTTCCTTGTTGGCAACTATAAGGTCCACACCTCTTATATTAAAAATCTTGTCAGGTTCGGCATCTACATAACATCCCGTGGCCACAATGGTTGCTTGTGGGTTCTTTCTTATTGCCTTCCTTATCATCTGCCTGGATTTCTTATCACTCAAAGCAGTTACTGTGCAGGTATTAACTATATGGACATCAACACCACCTTCTGAATTATCGCTGATTTCACAGCCGGCATCGAAGAAGGCCTGTCTAAGTTTTTCGCTTTCATATTGATTTACCTTACATCCCAAAGTAGAGATGGCTACTTTTAACATTCTATTCCGCCAGTTCATAAAGAATTATGGCAATAGCAGCTATGGCTGCGGTTTCCGTACGCAGAATATTTTCGCCCAAACTAACAATCCTGGCACCCGCACCTTTGAGCGTTTCTATCTCTAAGGAAGTAAACCCACCCTCTGGCCCTATTACGGCAGCGACCTGTTTCTTCCCGCCTGTTTCCCTGAGTATTTTGCGAATCCCAGCTGCTTTTTCTTCTTCCCAGGGAACTATAATTAAACCATAAGAGCGTAATGACTCCAGCGCTTCCTCCCACTTCATTATATCTGAAAAATCAGGGAGGTACGCGCGCCTTGACTGCTTGGACGCTTCTTCTGCAATTCGTCTCCACCTTATTATTCGTTTCTCAGCACTTTTTTTGTCAAGATGCACTAAAGAACGCTCAGTAACAAGGGGTACAATTTCTTTTATACCTAGCTCCGTTGCCTGCCTTATTATTAAATCCATTTTCGTTCCCTTGGGTAATGCTTGAAAAAGAGTGACAAAAGGCAACTGTTCCTGATGCTTTTCTTCCTTGAGAATTGCAGCAACGATACTTTTATGGTTAATAGACTCGATCCTGGCTCTGAAAATAGCTCCTTTCCCATCGCTTAAAGAAATTTCATCACCGGTAGTGAGACGAAGCACTCTTCTTATATGTTGGACGTCCTCACCGATTATGGTAGCCTTAGTTCCTTTAATCATTTTGGGCAAAACAAAAAAATGATGCAAAAGACCTCCAGCAATGTTCATCTGGACTATTAGCAAGTAAAGTCAAAACTCCCTATGGGGCTAAGCCCGTTTACCTAAGTATCAAAAACTAGTCGGGAGTCTTTTAGTCGATAGTCGGGAGTATAATTTCCACTCCCCCACTAACGACTTCCCACTGGCGACTTTCTTGCGTGTCTTCGTAGCATGAGAGCCGAGCCATATCAACAAAATATAAGGAACATAGATTTTACTTGTATAAAGATCAAGGTATCAGCCTAACTTGTTTATTGCACAAATCATCCAGAAAGTTAAAGTTCGGGGCTAATTATGCAGAGACTCAAGGACTTCACTCAGGGTGCGAGCAAAGTATTTAACCATAGAAATTGCCCGTGCATAATCCATTCTTGTAGGTCCAATGATTCCCAGGGTGCCCAAGTCTCTGCCTGCAAATCTATATTTGGCGGCTACTATACTGCAGTCTTTCATTTCCTGCCTCCGGTTCTCCACTCCAATCCTTACAAAAACTTGGCTCTGGTTGAAGGCTTCCTTTAAAAGATACAAGATCACATACCGCTGCTCCAAAGCTTCCAGAAGGCCTTGTACCTTTTCAATGTCCTCAAACTCCGGCTGTTGCAGAATGTAAGATGTCCCTCCCAGGAAAATCCGTTCACTCTCTTCTCGATCCATTAGGTCAATTATACGTTCAAATATTTCCTTGAGTAAGGTTTTATCAGAAACACTCTCCCTCAGCACTCTTTGTTTATTATTTCTGATCTGATCCAAGTTTAACCTTGCCAGGCTTGAATTAAGTTCCTGCTCCATCTCGGTAAGTATTTCAGCTGAGACATCCTTTCTCATCTGCACAAGCTCTTTATCTACACAGCCTGTATCCGTAATTAAGACCATAAGTATAGTGTGTGGATTCAGATAGATTAAATCTAAATGCTTGAATGTGCTCCTCCTTAAAAGTGGTGCAAAGACAATTCCCGTATAGCTGGTCATTCGAGAAAGAAGAACCGAAGTTTCCTTCATCAAATCCTCAATCTCTTTACTAATAGTCGCGAAGAGCCTGCTTATGGTTACCTGTTCAATGGGATTCAACTCAATATCCGTTAGGTTGTCTACATAAAACCGATAACCGATGTCCGTTGGAATTCTTCCTGCCGACGTATGGGGTTGCTTAAGATATCCCATCTCTTCCAGGAGCCCCATCTCATGACGTACCGTAGCAGGGCTTACCCCTATTTGATACTTATCAGTTATAGTTTGCGAACTGACCGGCTCAGCACTTAATATATAGTTAGATACTACAGCATAGAGTATCTGTTTTTTTCGCTCATCAAGTTTCAATTCCATCATGCCTTCACATCTCTCATTCTGAAAGTTGCATCAAAGAACCTTCAAAGTGTTACTCTTTGACAATTACGGTAGCATCTGCAACTTTTACTGTCAATCAATTCCATTTTCACAGAAATTCTAAAAAAACTCGATTAGCTAAAAGCCGCCCCACATAACTCAACTTTAAGCGTTCTGGTGTTAATATAACCAAACCCTCTTCAAGAAGCTGTGTAATAGAACTGGAAAAAGTCTCTACCAGGTCTATTCCAAATTTTTCACCGAAGTCCTTTAAATTTATGCCCTCTAAAAGACGCAAACCCAAAAAAATACTCTCTGATAGAACTTCCCGTGGTGCAAGTTTCTTTTTTTCACAAACCGGTACGTTTCCTCCGCCAAGTTTTTTTATATATACTGCAGGATCGCATTCGTTACAGAAACGCATCTCAGCGATATGAGAATGTGCGCCAGCTCCAAGACCCAGGTAGTATCCATTATTCCAATAGATGAGATTATGCCTTGATTCAAACCCGGGTCTGGTAAAATTCGAAATCTCATAGTGTTTAAATCCGAGCCCGGTTAGAAAAGAGTCAGTTAATTCAAACATTTTCGCCTGTAAATCCTCTTCAGATTCCCTCAGCCCAAAAGCAGATCTGTTTAACTCCAAAGGATACGCTGAGATATGCTCTGGATTTAAATCTGCTACCTCGTGCAGAGTCTTCCGCCAGGAATAAATGCTTTGACCCTCAATACCAAAGATTAAATCTAGATTTATGTTTTTAAAGCCTGCCCTGCGCGCCCACCGATAGCTAAGCAAAGCTCTTTTTCTATTGTGCTTCCTGCCTAAAGCTTGCAATACATCATCATCTAGCGACTGCATGCCTATGCTAATACGGTTAAAACCAGCTTTTCTTAGAGAACTCAGTTTGGAAGGATTAAGTGTTTCAGGATTGGCTTCAATGCTCACTTCCACCTTTCCTTTTACGGTAAATGACTTCTTGCAAAGTAGAAAGATTTCCACCAGATCCTTAGCTTTAAAAACGGTGGGAGTCCCTCCCCCGAAATAGAGAGTGTCAATTACCATATCCCCATTTAGATCCGCAGCCAGCCTGATCTCGGTCTTTAGGGCATTTAAGTACGAGCGATAGAGTTCATGCATTCCAGCGTAGGAATTAAAATCGCAATAAGCACACTTGCTCAGGCAGAAAGGAAAATGTATGTAAAGGCCAACCATATTATTTCCTCACTTTGAGAATGGCAAGGAAAGCCTCTTGCGGGACCTCCACCTTACCCAGCTGTTTCATACGTTTCTTACCTGCTTTCTGCTTCTCAAGTAACTTGCGCTTTCTTGTAATATCGCCACCATAGCATTTAGCAATAACGTCTTTACGCTTGGCGGATATGGTTTCCCGTGAAATTATTCTGCTGCCAACTGCTGCCTGAACGGGGACTTCAAAAAGCTGACGCGGTATGATTTTCCTGAGCCTTTCCACAAGTTCCTTCCCCCGCTGGTAGGCTTTATCGCGATAGATAACCAGGGACAGTGCATCAACTACCTCGCCCGCAATTAGAATATCCAGCTTTACTAAGTCACCTTCCAAATAGCCAATATGTTCATAATCTAAAGAAGCATATCCCTTCGTACGTGATTTAAGTAAGTCAAAAAAGTCAAAAAGGGTTTCGCTTAATGGCAGATGGTAGTGAATTTGCACCCGATTGTCACTAAGATATTGCATATCCACATGGATACCCCTCTTATCCTGACACAGCTCAAATACTGAACCCACATACTCGGCGGGAAGAAGGATTACTGCTGATATGTACGGCTCCTCAATCTTAATGATCTTTTCAGGTGCCGGCATGTCTGTGGGATTATTAATGACAATCTCGGTTCCATCAGATTTTGTTACTCTGTAAGCCACGTTGGGTGCAGTAGTAAGCAGTTCCAGTTTATATTCCCGTTCCAACCTTTCCTTAACAATCTCCATATGCAGGAGTCCAAGAAATCCGCAGCGAAAACCGAAACCAAGTGCTTTAGATGTCTCCGGTTCAAAGACAAAGCTGGGGTCATTTAGCTTTAGCTTTTCTAGAGCGTCTCGCAAATTCTGATATTCCCCTCCCTCAATAGGATAAAGCCCGCTAAAAACCATAGGTTTTGTTTCTCTATACCCCGGTAGAGGTGAAGAAGCAGGATTCTTTGCTTCGGTAATTGTGTCGCCTACTTTTACTTCTTTGATATCTTTTATGCCAGTTATAACGTAGCCAACTTCACCCGCTGATAATTGATGCACTACTTCCATATTTGGGCGCAGCACACCTAACTCCTCAACCTCTGCAGTCCTTGAGGTGGCCATCATCTTTATCTTCAATCCCGGCTTAATAGCACCATCTATTACACGAATATAAGCAACAACCCCACGGTAGGAATCATAAAAAGAATCAAAGATGAGTGCACGAAGGGGATCTTCAGTGCTGCCCTGAGGTGCGGGGATTCTCTCAACCACAGCTTTTAATATCTGTTCAACTCCGGCACCGGTCTTAGCACTTACCAATAAGGCATTATCTGCATCAACCTCAATTGCTTCCCCTATTTCTTTTTTAACTCTCTCAGGGTTTGCATTGGGCAGGTCGATTTTGTTGATAACTGGAATAATAGCCAGTTCATTCTCCATAGCTAGAAATGCATTTGCTACAGTCTGTGCTTCTACACCCTGAACCGCATCTACTACTAAAAGTACACCCTCGCAAGCTGCCAAACTCCGGGATACCTCGTAGCTAAAATCTACGTGTCCCGGTGTATCGATAAGATTGAAGATATACTGGCTGCTGTCTTCCGCCTTATACTGGATACGTACAGCCTGAGCTTTTATAGTAATACCTCTTTCTCTCTCCAGCTCCATCTTATCAAGGACTTGCTCTATCATCTCTCTCGGCGAAATAGTACCTGTGAGTTCTAAAATTCTATCGGCAAGCGTTGACTTTCCATGATCAATATGAGCAACTATGCTGAAATTTCTTATCATGCTCTGATCCATAAGATCATTCCTATCTGAAATTTTAGCTAATTATAGCAAATCAAATCTCTCAATGCTCTTTAACGTATACATTATGTTCTACGGCTTGTTTAACCACAATCCTATATCTAATATACAATTCCCAAAGATTCATCAGCCAAAATATTCGTGTGTCTTGAGTCCTTGCCAAATAGACAACCACAAGACTACTGAACGTTTACTCTTAATCTTCGACTCCTCTCTCTAGGCTCTTTGCTCCAAGTAACCCGCTTTGACTTTGATTTCTAATTAAGATAGAATTTTTTCCTAGTTGAAAACTGGAGGTAAAGATATGCCAAAAATAAAATCACAAATTAAGAGAATGAAGCGTGCTCAAGGGCAAAGTGTAAGAAATCGCCATGTTAAATCTACCTTGAAAACATATATGGCAAATTTTAGTAAGGCTGTTGATGATAGAGATATCGAAGGCGCAAAGGAAGCCAAGAAGATAGCCTTTAGAGCCCTCGATCAAGCAGCAAGAAAGGGGATAATCCACTCAAATAATGCTGCTAACAAAAAGGCACGTATGAGTAAGAAGTTTAACGATTTATCAAAAGCAACAACTTAAACGGGGTTTAAAGATTTGAGAAATCCAGAATTTGAGTAGCATATCCTTCCCGCTAGAGCTCTTGATTTATATTATTCGTGAATCCTTTATCAATCCTAAGTCCTACTGCCAATAAATTCTATCTGCTCAATATCTCAGCTACAAGTGTCTCTAAACTCAACGCAGGCTCTTTCTCTCCTCTCTTAACTGCCAGGTCTGCTTCAGCAAACAGACAATAGATTTCCTTGAGTTCCGGAAGGGAGAAATTTTTTATTTGCTCACGGTATTTTTCTACGAGAAAGGGTAAGACCTTAAGGTTTTTGGCAAACTCCATTCCTCTTACCCCCTCCTCCCATAAAGCCTTTGCCAGCAGCAACCTTCGGAAATGCCTCTGCATTTGATAAAACAACCCGATCTCATCTTCTCCTTCTTTCATAAGCTTCTTTGCTAAAAACAGGGCTGATGATTTTCTTTCCCCTAAAGCATCCAGAAAATCATAAATACTGCTCTCCCTGCTTTTCGTAATAATTTTCAGAATCTCTTCCCTGCCAATTCTCTTTTCAGTAAGATAGTAAAGGCAAACCTTTTCAATCTCGTTTCGCAATCTCAAAAGGTCATAACCAATTTCCTGCAATAGGCAACTGGCCGAGTCCCAGTCCACCTCTTTGCCCTTGGCAACAAACTCTTTTTGAATCCAGGCTGGATATTTACCTTTAGTTGGTATCTTGTACTCAAAGGTACTTCCCATCTTATCCAGGGACTTGAAGAGTTTGCTTTTCGTCTTATTAATGTCTCTGGCTACCAGAACTAAACAGGTGTCAGGTGATGGTTTTTTTACATATTCAATAAGCGCTGATTCGCTCTGAGATGAAAGCTTCTCCGTTCCCTTCACGATAACCAGCCTCTTCTTTGCTGTGAAAGGAATTGTGTAGGCTGCACTTACTATTTCCTGAGGGATGCTTGAAGCATCAAAGATATTTATATCAATTCCATCGGGTGACTCTTTTTCCAACCGACCTTTAAGGCGGGCAAGGGCCTCCTCCAAGAGAAGCGGCTCTTTTCCATAGATAAAATATACCGGTTTCAGCTCTTTCTCAAATTCCTTTACCATCTCGCAAATCACTTAACTTCAAGTTTCTTACCATCGCAAACTATTGTAACATCTCCCTCTTCATCCGTGCGATAGGTTCTTATCCCCAAAGATTCCAGGTGTTTCAAGGTGTGACGGGCTGGATGTCCAAAAGGATTGTTTTTTCCTACTGAAATTACTGCAATCCCGGGCTTAACGGCATCAAGGAAGAGAGGGTATATTCCTCCTGTGCTTCCGTGATGAGGTATTTTAAAAACATCGCTTTCTAAATTCTTTGCATAGGAGATGATGTTCTTTTGACCTTCCAGCTCTAAATCACCTGGAAATAAAAAAGAAATATTTGAATAAGAAATTCTCGCAACTATTGAATTATTATTAAGGTCTGAAACTGTACCGGTTATGAACTTCGATGGAGGATGCAGGATTTCGATCCTCACATCTTTTGCTATCTGAAATATCATCCCCCGCCGGACAATCTTATATGGAATATTTCTTTCCTTAATCTCCTCCAGAAATTCTTTATAGAGCGGTGAAGTATGAATTTGGCCGGAGTCCAAGATAAGTCCTACCTTCATTCTTTTTACTACTGAGGTTAATCCTCCTACGTGATCAGAATGAGGATGTGAAAGAACGAGGAGGTCAATCCTTCCTACTCCTCTTTTCAGTAAGGCCTTATGTAGAACTGAGAGGCTTTCTCCTCCATCGATTAATATATTTGCTCCCTCGGGAGTTCGAATGAGAGCCGAATCGCCCTGACCCACATCCATAAATGTAACCTCAAACTTTGCGGGCACTCCTCCAATTATGACCTGCGACCATATAAAAACTGCAGACAAGACCAGTAAAAGGAGCACTACTCTTCTATCCCAGCTTTTCTTCTTCAATGAGAGCGCGTAAACGCCTACCCCAAGAGTTAAATAATAACCGGATATTGCCGCCAATGAGGGACTGGGCAAGTCCAACGCGGCTTTAGGTACTTGGGCAAGTAACCGGGCTGTCTCAACCATATATTTCAGCAAAGGAATATTTAAAAGATAAATAAACTGTGACAGATGGGTGGAAATAAAACCTATAACCCACCCGCCCATACCTATAGCCAGAACAGGTGCCGTAGCGGGTACTATCAGGAGATTTGCCATAAGTGATATTACGCTTATCTGATTAAAATAATAGACAAGGATAGGCACTACACCCAGCTGAGCAGCAAGTGAAACACTTGCAGCTCCTCTGAGCCATACTGGTACTTTTATCTCTTCCAATCTCAATTCCAGAACAGGATAAATCAAAATTATAGCCAGGGTTGCCGCGAAAGAAAGTTGAAAACTTACAGAGTATACAAGAAAGGGATCATAAATTAAAAGAAGAAGTGCCGCTCCACTAAGGGCCGATAGCATATCTTTTTTCCTTCCTAGAAACCATCCGCATAATCCTATGGCTGCCATAAGAGACGCACGTATGACCGAAGGTTCACTGTGGGTAATAGCTGAATAAAAGACAAGAAAGACAACTGACATAAATACTTGTATAGCTGGACGGCATCTTAGAAAGCGAAGAAGGTATAATGCTACTGCAAGCAGCATTCCCACATTCAGTCCCGAAACGGCGAGTATATGAGTAAGTCCTGTTATTTTAAAATCTTCTTGAAGCTTCCCAGAGATGTCAGATGTATCACCCAGAATTATGCCTGCCATCAATCCTGCCAGATCACCTTTAATAAATCTTTGGCAATCTTCCTTTATCCTTTGCCTGGAAGTCTCCACGACGTCTCCAAAGAATCCCCGCTTTTGAGAGGATGCAGGTTTTAGAACATCAGCATACAGGATTACCTTTATTCTTCGATGATAGAGATACATCCGATAGCCCGGCGACGATGTGGGCAGACAAAGTTTTCCTGAAAGAACAAGCTTTTTTCCTAAGGTAAGGTCAGGAAGTCTATCTTTACCTTTAAAGTCTACCCTAACCTTCTCATTAGTTATCCACCGTTTCGCACCCACTTCTAGGTTATTGACCTTGAAGTCAAAGCTGGTATTTTTTCCTTTTGTCTTTGGCTCAGAATATACGGTTCCGGATACAATTACCCTGTCTTTCCCTACCCATTTAGCAAGTAAGCTCCTTTCCAGGCGAAGCCCTACCAGGTTTGCCATCAACATACCGAGGATTAAGAAAGAAATTAGCAAAACCAGTAGAGATAAAATTGTCTTTTTATATAAAAACATCAAGGCAAAAAGGAGAATGAGTGTAGCACTGGTGAGGAATAACAGAGAGAATTTAAGATATGGGATTGCCAAAATACCCAATAGATAAGAGAGTGCCAGGAAAAAAAGTAAAGGCAGCTTCAATTTCCTGCCCTTAATCTAAAGATACTCTGTCTTTTAATTGCTCAAACTTTTTTGTGCCGATACCTTCTATTTCCAGAAGCTGATCAATTTTAGAAAAACGTCCATGGGCTTCACGCCACTGCACAATCCTATCTGCAAGCACCTCACCGACTCCCGGTAATTCCTGCAGTTGCTCCTTTGTTGCAAGATTTAAAGGAATTAACTGTTCGGTGCTCGATATTGAACCTGTAGAGGAGACTACTACCTCCCCTTTCCTGGGTATGTAGATTTTCTGTCCATCGACCAGCTTCGCGGCAAGATTTATCGCATCCAGATCCCCTTCAGGAAGAGCATTTCCAGCTGCTTTGACCGCATCTACTACCCTGTTTCCTTCTTTAAGCTGATATACACCAGGGCAAACTACTGCTCCAGCGACATGAACAGTAAGCACAGCGATCCTTTTTTCCTTCTGCACTTCTTTCACCTGCGGAGCAGATGAAGGTCTTCCTCTCCAAAAAAGCAGAAATCCTCCTGCAAGTATAACCAGTACTAAAAATCCTGCTGCCAGGATTTCAATGTGTCCAATATTTTCTTTAAGACTCTGAACTTTTTCTTGCCAAAGCTCTGCAATTTGCTTCCAGCTATCCAAAAAGACTCCCCTATTTTCTGAGGAGTCTTCTTCACACGAAAAATATTTCCTTTAAAATTATTTCAGAAACGAGATACTTCGCATATCTCAGGACAAGTTAAAATCCGCTTTGACTCTGATAGCGTAATAAATCATAAAAAGCGTTTCTCATTTCATACTGTAAAAAGCTAAGCTCACTGGAAACCCTGGTAAAAGCAAGTGTAACCATCTGATAATCCTCTTGAAGTTTTTGTCTCTTTTCAATATCTTCAGACCCAGGCTTTTTCACTTTTGCCGCCTTTATTTGATCCTCCCGGTAGCTAATTAAGAGTTCAAAAAATTCTACCAGATTGGAGTGTCCAGAGAAGAAATCATCCGGGGCACTTATTTTAGTGATTTTATCCCGGGAATCCTTCAAGATTTCAACTTGTTCCTTGTCCAAGCTTTCCTTCTCCTTCTCTTTATCTGGGGAAAGCTTCTTCATCTTCTCCAGATTCGGTCCCAGTTTATCCCCCACTTCTTTGAGAACATTTACTACTCTCTTCTCATAGGAAGCTTTAGAAACTTCGCTTCTGCATCCTGAAGTGGCCAGCAGCATACTAAGAAATACTGCAGCTAAAATGATAATAGTGAGTTTTGATTTAGACATCTCGACCTCCCAATTCTAGCAAAAGAAAATAACTCCTAGTAATTATCCAAGCTACTTTAATGTTAGTCAATAGCAATATGCTAATATCATAATTATATTTCAGTTTGCCAACATTCACATTTTTAACTAAATTAAGACCAAAGCTTTTTTACCAGTATGGCCAATTTGAGTGAAATACTTTGAGCCTGCATCAACTTCTGTTATGCTCTCTCCTTAACCTTTTTTAGTAAAAGCATAGTAGCCAATCTTTTCTTTCAGCGTCCAGTACTCTTTCTGGTTATAACTGATGGGATTTGCCTTTGCAATATCGGTCTTTCCCTCTTCATCCAGTACCTCCTCATCCACATGCACGGCCACCACCTCTCCTATAAAAAGATCGTGGGTACCCAGATTTACTGACTGCTTCACTTTGCATTCAATGTTTACCGGACATTCCTTGATTAGGGGCGCTTTAACCTGACTGGCTTTAAGAGGAGTAAACCCCGTCTCTTTAAATTTGTCAACATTTCTTCCAGAGACGGTTCCGCAATAATCAACTTCTTTTACTAAATGCGCCGGAGGAATGTTCACCACAAATTCTCTACGTTCTTTAACGATCCGGTGGGAATACCGCGCGGGCCTTATACTTATTCCTATCTGGGGAGGATCTGAACAGACATTACCCGCCCAGGCTAAAGTTATAATATTTGCCTTCCCCCCATCGTCAGAACAGGTAACAAGCACGACTGGTACGGGAAACAATGCAGTTGACGGATGCTTTTGAATTTTAGCCACGTTTTCCTCCTAGTTATATACACACTTATTGGGATTTACAGGCTGACCTAGAATTGAAAATCGTGCATTTGTCATTCTGACCCTGAACGAAGTGAAGGGGAAGAATCTCTTATTCAAAGCATATGTGAATTCTTAGATTCTTCAGCGTTACCTCAGAATCACAAGTTCTCGGTCAGCATGTTTACATTATAGAAAAAGCTGGCATTTATTTAACTACTATATTTACCAATTTACCTGGTACAGTAACCATTTTAACTATTTCTTTGCCTTTAATAAATCTCTTAGCTTTTTCCGACTCAAGAGCCAACCTTTCCATTTCTTTGGTTTCGGTACCGGCTGGAATAGTTATGCGGTCCCGCAGCTTCCCATTGACCTGGACTACTAAAGTTATTTCTTCACCTTTCGCTAGCTGCTCGTTGTAGGTAGGCCATGATTGTTGGTGTATGCTTCCCTTTTCTCCCATCATCTCCCATAGCTCTTCACTGATATGAGGAGAAAGCGGAGCCAGGAGAAGCAACAGACTTCTGGTTGCCTCATTGACCAAATCCCTGTTACGTCTCTCAAGCGGTCTTCCTTCATTGTATTTATGGAAACCATTTACAAATTCCATTATTGCACTTATGGCAGTATTGAAGTTAAAACGGTCCCTGATATCCTGAGTGACCTTTTTGATGGTCTTATGCTGCAGATACTGCAGCTCCTTTTCTTCTTCTTCGAAGATTTCATTTGCTTTTGGCAGCTTACTGTTTTCTAAGACTAACCGCCAGAGGCGGTTGAGAAATCGAAAAGCCCCCTCAACTCCTTGATCGCTCCACTCTAAATCGCGTTCGGGGGGCGAAGCAAATAGAATGAAGAGCCTGCCAGTATCAGCACCGTAGTGTGAGATTATCTCGTTAGGAGCAACTATATTACCTTTAGATTTTGACATTATTTCCCCATCTTTTAGTACCATACCCTGAGTAAGCAAATTAGAGAAGGGCTCCTGTGCTTCACAAAGTCCCATATCGCTGATTGTTTTAGTAAAGAATCTGGCATAAAGAAGATGAAGGACAGCATGCTCAATTCCCCCGATATACTGGTCAACCGGCATCCAATATTTAGCCGCAGCTACATTAAAGGGACCTTTTTGTTCCTGCGCACTTGTGAAGCGAAAGAAGTACCAGGAAGAATCCACAAAGGTATCCATGGTATCCGTTTCCCTTCGTGCGCTGCCCCCGCATTCTGGACACGTGGTTTTTACAAAATCCGAGTAATCTGGAAGGGGACTCTTACCTTCTCTGCTAACGGAAATATCCAGAGGAAGTATTACTGGAAGATCTTTTTCAGGAACGGGAACTATCCCACACTTATCACAGTAGATTATTGGGATGGGGTTCCCCCAGTAACGCTGTCTGGAGATAAGCCAGTCACGAAGACGGTAGTTTATTGCAAACTTTCCTATCCCCTTCTCCTCAAGAAAACTGGTAATCTCCTTAATCCCCTTACTGCTCGGCATACCGCTAAACTGACCTGAATCTACCATTGTACCTTCGCCAGTAAAGGCTCCCGCTATATTATTATCCGTTAACTCCTCCTCTTCAGGTTGAATTACGACACGTATGGGAAGCCCATACTTTTTCGCAAAAGCAAAGTCTCTTTCATCATGGGCGGGAACCGCCATAACTGCTCCGGTTCCATACTCCATTAAAACGTAATCTGCTACCCATATAGGAATATCTTCGTTATTTAAAGGATTGGTAATGTAGCTGCCAGTAAAACATCCTTCTTTCTCTATCTCAACTGAGGTACGGTCAACATCTGTTTGTTGAGAAACTTTGTCCCTGAATTCACCAATTTCTCTTTGGTACTCTGTGCCCTTAACCAGCTCATCGACCAAAGTATGTTCAGGCGCTAGCAGGAAAAAGGTTGCTCCGAAAAGTGTATCCGGACGGGTAGTAAATACAGTAACCTTTCTTCCATCCTTAAGAATAAAATCAACATAGGCCCCTTCACTTCGGCCAATCCAGTTTTCCTGCATAGTCTTTACCCTATCAGGCCATCCACCAAGAGACTCTAGATCCTCAAGCAGACTTTCTGCGTATTTAGTAGTTTTAAAAAACCACTGCTTAAGCTCTTTACTTTCTACTTTGTTACCGCAACGCCAGCAGCGCCCTCCTTCCACCTGTTCATTTGCAAGAACAGTCTCATCAACCGGACACCAGTTGACTTTGGCCTTCTTGCGGTAAACCAGGTCATTCTCCATAAACTTGAGAAAGAACCACTGACCCCATTTATAATAGCCGGGCAGGGATGTGTTAACTTCGCGATCCCAGTCATAGCTCAAACCTAGCCTTTTCATCTGACTGCGCATGTTCTCGATGTTTTGATCAGTCCATATTTTGGGATGAATGTTGCGCTGGAGGGCAGCATTTTCTGCAGGGAGCCCGAAAGCATCCCAACCTGTAGGGTGCAGTACGTTAAAGCCATTCATCGTGTAGAAGCGAGCAACGACATCACCTATGACATAGTTTCGCACATGGCCCATATGAAGCTCACCTGAAGGGTACGGAAACATTTCCAAGATGTACTTTTTCTCCTTTTTTAAATCCTCAGTGACGTGGTACATTTTAAGCTCGTCCCAGCGCTTCTGCCACTTGCTTTCTATCCGATTAAAGTCGTATTTCTGATCCATACCTGCCTCTCCAGATTTTTAATACCTAATTATACAACAAAACCTTTCATCCTCTAAGGAGATGAAAGGATATAAGACGCAAGATACGGGACTGTTGAATTATTCTTTGCGCGGTTAAAGCGAGCCGAGAAGTAAGCCAAATCTTAGCTTCTCGACAGGCTGGGAAATTAAAATTTAACTATTTTCCAACAGTCTCGATACAAGATATATGCTGCAGAATTAAGAATTTTGAATTTGATTATGATGATGATCATTTATCTTCGAAGCACGGAGGTCGAGCTATGAAAAACTCAGAGCTCAAAATCAGAGGTTTTCTTTGAAACTTTTGCTAATCTCATAGCGTTTAGAATAACCGCCAGGCTCAAACCCATATCGCCTACTGCAACGGCCATCCATAATTTTATAAGACCAGGAAATGTCAAAATAACGAAGGCTCCCTTTATAAGAATTGAGGCCATAATGTTTTGTCTTACTACAGACATAGTCTTGTGACTAAGTTTTACCAAGTAACCGATGGCGGAAAGATCATCTTCCATTAAAGCAATGTCGGCTGTTTCAATAGCAACATCGCTACCGGCCGCCCCCATAGCAATACCAACATGAGCTTTAGCAAGTGCGGGAGCATCGTTCACACCATCACCTACCATAATTACATGCTTATGCTTCTGAGTAAGCTCTTCAACAATCCTTACTTTATCTTCTGGCAGTAGTCCGCTGTAGAATTTCTCTATTCCCAGTTTCTCAGCAGTTGCAGCGGCAACCGCTTTATTGTCCCCAGTTAACATTACCGGAATAATTCCCGCCTTATTTAGTTTCTCAACTGTCTCTCTTGCCTCATCTCGTAAGCTATCGGAAACTGCAATTATACCTATCATTTCATTTTGCTTGCCTAGAAGAGCTACGGTTTTTCCTTGATTCTCCAGGGTTTCAATCTCGTCCTTTTCTATCTTAAATCCGAGCTCTTCAAAATAGTCTTTGTTTCCAACCAAAAAATAATCCTGATCGATTTTTCCCCTTAAGCCTTTACCCATTACCGATTCAAAATTATCAACCTCTTTTACCTCTATCGCCCTTTCTTTTGCCGCCCTTACTATTGCTTCAGCAATAGGATGCTTTGACTTTGCCTCCAAGGAGGCAGCTTTCTGAAGTAGCATACCTTCAGGATATTGATTAAGCGGTACCAAGTCGGTTACCTCTGGCTTTCCCCCAGTTAAAGTTCCTGTTTTGTCAAAAGCGAGCACCCTTGAATTTCGTATTTCTTCAAGGTAGTGGCCGGCCTTAATCAAAGTTCCATGTCTTGCTGCCGAAGTAATGCCTGAAATCATAGATACGGGTGTGGAGATAGCAAGGGCACAGGGACAGGAGACCACCAGCAAGATAAGCCCACGGTAAAACCATTCTTTAAAAGAAAGGCCCCACAGAAGCGTGGGAAGAATCATCACTGCAAAAGCCAGAAAAATTACAGAGGGTGTATAATAGCGAGCAAATCTATCAATGAACCTTTCGGTTTTGGACTTTTTTCTCTGAGCCTCCTTAACCAGATTTACAATCTTTGAAAGCATCGTTTCTTCGGAAACTTTGGTTACCTGAAACTCCAAATAACCTTCCTGGTTGATGGTGCCAGCAAATACAGTGTCTCCAATATTTTTGGTAACCGGGATGCTCTCACCAGTTATCGAAGCCTGGTTAACAGTAGAGCTCCCTGCAATTACTTCACCATCCAGAGGTATTTTGTCTCCCGGTCTAACGACTACAATATTGTCCCTTTTTATCTCATGTACATGCAGGATTTTTTCACCATTATCTACCTTGACAACAGCGGTATCAGGAGCTAGCTGTAAGAGACCAGCTATTGACCTTCTTGCTCTTTCTCCCGCGCGGTCTTCCAGAAACTCCGCTAAAAAGAATAGAAAAATAACAGCCGCTCCTTCTTCCCCATGTCCGATAGAGAAAGCCCCTATAGCTGCAAGAATCATAAGTATATTCATATCTAGATGCTTTTTCTGAACAGCCCTGAGTCCATTTCCAGCTATGGTATAACCCGGGATAACAGCAGCTAAACCAAAAATAAACTGAGCAAAAATATCCAGGTCTGTAAAGATCTCTAAATATAATCCGGCAACCAGTAGTAATCCGGAAACAATGATTATTAGAATCTCTTTTTGCTTCCATACCGACTGTTTTTCTTCAAGAATGTCCGTTGCACATAAAGAGCAACTTTGGTTGTTTTCTTCAGTCATAATAGATCTTCCCATACATCCCTATTCACTTAGTGCTCACCGACTTTTAGCTTTTTGGATTGCTATTCTACGTTTTTATTTTTGAATTTTTAATTAAACTCCTACTCTTTTATGTGCTCAAGGCCCTGGTTGAAAAGGCCAATAATGTGCTCATCGTCCAGAGAATAATAAACCATCCTTCCTTTCCTTCTGAACTTTACTAACCTTAAATTCCTAAGAATTCTCAATTGATGAGAGATAGCAGAGACTTGCATTCCCAAAAGATTAGTTAAATCGCATACACAGAGCTCAGTTTTAGAAAGAGCAAAGATAATTTTAAGCCTTGTTCGATCTCCTAATACTCCAAAAGTATCCGCAAGGGCCTCAAGCATACTTTCAGGAAGCATCTTCTTCTCGATACGCTTTACCTTCGCTTCATCCACAAAATATGTTTTACATACGTTTTTTTCTTTTCTAGCCATGGCTTAAACTAACTATTAGACTAATAATACTTGAACGTTTGAACAACTAAACATATATTATATAAAAGTTGCGTAATTATCAATACCTGGTATTTCATAACTGGAAGGACATAGAAATATGGTCAGCAAAATTCCTTTTATTACACGGTATACTTACCATCCGAAGTTCTATCTAAGAATTGTAAGTGTGGAGCAGTGACTTTTACCTGAGTTAAGAAGTATTTGAGGTTGTAAAAAGATGCTTTAAATAATCATTATAATTCCAAAAACTGTATGAACTACTATTGACCACCATATTGTATTTGTTTTCTTCGCCAAATAACTCAAATATAATCCGAAAAATACTGCTCCAACCATCAGGATTATCACATTGCCGTTTGGTGAAACCGAGCCCGGCGCATAATGCCAGAGTGCAAACCAGAAACTTGGCCAAATAATTCTAAAGAAATTATTTTTAGGGAAAAGCTCCATATATATACCGCGCCAGAAAACCTCTTCAAAGAAGCCATTTCCAAAGGTTGTTGATAAATACATAAGGGCTATCCATATACTTGTTATTTGATAAGTCTTTACCGGCATGAACTTATTTATAGAAATAATGAGCAGAGGGATAATTATCAATACGAATACTAGCTTGTCTATTTTTTGAGGTCGTATTATTTTTCTTATGCTATCCTTGCCAATAAGCCATAGAGAAAAGGATAGGCCCCAGATTACCCAGTATATTATTAATCCCACATACCACCCCAGTAAATCCCCGAAAATTCCTGCGGTAAATCGAAAAACGGGGACCATAACAACTATTAAGACCAGTGGAGCAAAAATGGCAATTTTCTGTTTATTTATCATGTTATTGATCATATGAAAAAATTATTGCTTACTAATTAAAATCTTACAACACTAGAAACAAATTCTATCCAACAAGTTCACCAAGAATTTCAATCTCGCTATGCCTTCAAAATAAATAATGGCTTAAATAAACCATTTAAAACCAAGCGGTGTATTTGCCCCGTAATATTCTTTGCACCACTGGGCACTTAGAAATGTAGCCATGTGTATACCCTTGGACCTTAGAAAAAGCTCTCAGTGTCTTCGAGTCTGAGTCTGGAAACTCAGCCCTCAGAGTCGAAGACAGGACATTTGTCTCTCGTTTGAAAACCATAAGTTTATTCAGTCTGAGCTCGCAGTCGAACTTGAACGAAGTGAGTTGATTGAAGGACTTGGCCGTTTATTATTAAGACTCTTATTTTGATATTTTGTTTCAACTAGATAAATATATTAAGAACTTACCAAGCCAATAATGCTAATCTAGCCCTTTAACAAACCAACTTTCTACAGCACGTAAGGTTCTGTCCCCATAGATCATTAAAACAAAAATAGTCTAAAGACTGAGAAGTTTCCAGTTTTTATCTTCTCTTAAGCTTAGTGTTACTGTATTAACTATCACACAGTCTTTTAAATACACGACAAATTGCTAAGGATAGCCACAGCGGTAAACTCCTGTCGCTCCCTCTAACTAGTTTTAATTTCCAGACTCCTGTTTCTTGCTGGTGATTGATAAACCAGTCTAGAGCCTTCTTAATCTCCGGGTCGCTTGAAGAAAAACCGATTAAAGATAAACTGTCCAGCGAAGAAAGTAAATCTGTAAACCAAAAGGGATAAGAGAATCTAAGCCAAAAATTAGCCGTTTTTCTATCTGGATAAACATCATTTTTAAAAAATCTCGATGCCAAAAGCATACCAGCTAATTTTGTCTCTTTTGATTTACAGTATTTTGGATGTGCCGCATAAGCCCGGAGCACTACTCCTGTAACTAAATGTGAAAATGGTCTTGACCTATCCAGCTCAATTAGCGGTTTACTCATTGCCTTGCTATACACGGCCTTTCGAGTACGAAGCGGAATGGCCCAGCCACCATCATTTTGACGTATACTAATAAGCCACCTAAATAGTTTTTCTATCCGTCTATCATTCTCATAGCCAACCTTTATTAAAAGCTCAGCAATTCCAGCTGAGTAATTTGGTGTATATTGATTACCATAGATTCCCCGAAAGTCCCCCTCCTTCGTTTGGAAGCTAAATAGATACTCTGCTGCTTTTCTGATTGCTCCGTGTTTTTTACTGAGCGCGTATTTTTCTACTAAAATAGCCAGGTTCCTATAGGTTTCAATTTGATTATAATTTTCTTCTGAACGAATGTGGCCATAACCACCGGGATACTTCCATGAGCCATCCAGTTGCTGTTTAGCTATTATCTTTCTTGCTTCTGGTAATTCCCATAGGTTCGTAAGGGATCCAACATTTTCATCCAAAAGGTCACGTCTAGTAAAATAGCGGATAGCGTTGTTTTCAGAAGAGATAAGTTGAGACAGTGGATCGAATTTTAGTCTTGTTAACCAATTAATCTTGGCCATTCACAGTTTCCCTAAAATGAAATAATTAGTTTGTCCACTCTGATTTTTTCTTGATTTAATTAGGCTGCCAATAGAAAATAAACTTGCTCCTGTTTTTATTCGCTTACCATTATGTAGCTCTGTGAAAATATTATAAGAGAGAAGTAAGCACAGTAAGACTTTTAATTCAATACTTACAAAATCCGTGGCTGACTCAAAGTCAGAGTCCATTATGCTCCCGAAGAAAAGTGGCTTGAATAAGCTATTGATTTTGTAAGTCTAATATGCTGATTTTATTCTGCCCCGTAAGATCCTTTGGATCCTGGGCACTTCAAAAGTTGCTGTGCCACATGAACGCGGCTTGTCACGTTTTTACGTGGTGGGGATGTCGGGAACTGAGCACGTGTCCAGAAATTAAACTTTAAAACTTCTACAATCTTCGCTCTATTGATGTAAATAGAAAGCAGAGATAGAGCAAAACCTATTTATTTTGCCTAAAAAGTTCTTAATCTTAAAAGTTAAAGCGGCTTTCAAGATGCAGTCTGATTTTATCACGCCTCCATCAATTCTTCGTAATAGGATGAACTTCCCGTTTCGAGGATTTCGAGAATGATACGTTCGGTTGTTTTGCCAATGCCCTTTATCTTGTCCAGCTCGTTCTTGATGACTGATAAGGGCTCTTTTATTTGTGAGATTGAGTAGGCTGCGTAACCAAAAGGTGATTTTCTCCCTGCCAGCTTCAAAAGATAATCAATGTGTTCTAATAGAACGACTACAAGATCGTTCTCGCTTAAGATGTCTTTGAAAAGGGCGAGTGGCATACGTCTAGGGATCTTATATTTTTTCGCTATGCTGTTAAACAGGAGGTTTACCCAGTTGTTATATTCAAGTGCCGACTCTCCCCATTTGCCTCCTTTGTATATGTTTTGATATTCCATGGTCAGTCCTGGATAATGTTTCTCAAGCACATTGAGGAAATATTCTTTTTGTCTACCCTCTTTAAGGGTCATCGCTCCAAAAATGATGAAATCCAGACCTAGTTCTGTTGCTTTTCTTACTGTCTCTTCCATCAACTCCTGTTTGTCGGTTACAAAGGGAATAACAGGAAGCAGAAACATTCCGCAGACGATACCTTCGTTCTTAAAAAAGGCGAGTGCTTCTAACCTTTCTCTTGGAGGTGGAACCCCAGGTTCAAAAATAGCGCTTATCTTGTCATCTACTGAAGAAAAGCTGAAACTTACAACCGCTCTACTTTTTTTATTGATTTCCTTCAGAATATCAACATCTCTTTTAACCAGTGTCGATTTCGTTAGTATATGTACAGGATGATTGTATTCCTGCATAAGTTGGAGGGCTCTTCGAGTCAATTGGTACTTGTTTTCAACTGGCTGGTAGCTGTCACCGACCCCGCCGCCTAGCATTATGAAGCTTCGTTTGAAAGGGCTGCGTTTTCTACTGGGATCCAGTTCCCGACGCAGAATCTCTATAGCATTGACTTTTACGGTGACATCCGCTCCAAATTCACCGTCAACGTAGTAGCCCTCTGATCGCCCGTCACAGTAGACACAATTATGGACGCATCCTCTATATAGGTTCATTCCATAATGGGAGATGAACCACGAATCGATTTTTTTATGTTTGAGCAATATAGATTTGGCTTCAGTCTCTTTGATAGTCACTTCTTTTGTATATCCTTTGTTTGTATTTGTATTCATCCACACCCAAGAGATCCATTACTTTGATAGGCTCTTTCTTGACCAGGTTCCTACAAGCTCTGTACGCTATCCGGTAGGAGTTGTCATCCGCACTCTTGACCAATTCTATGACTATACGAAAAACAAGATCAGAATGCTTTCTTGCCAAATCGCTTAGGTTGTTGCCCACAGAGGTACGGGGATAAAGTGAACTCTCTCTAAACATGTGTCTGAGGATAGAAATTGGATATTCTGGGTCTCTGTTGAACCAACGATTCTCCTGTACGGGGCGAAGGGTTTCACTAACGAAGCGACGGATATTAGCATCTTCTGATTTAGAAAGCTGCAACAGGTACTTGTGCATTTCACGGGGGTACTTTTTTATGAGCTTGCGAAAAAACATCTGAGCGAATTCGCGCATATTCCAATCAGAGGAGGAAGCCGCCAGCTCGAAATAGGGGAGGACTTGATTACAGTTTTCAAGACCGTAGAAGGATAGTATCCCTAGGGCGACAGCTTTGCTTTCAAAAGTATCACTTTTTTCAAACAGATTTGATGCGGCTCGAAATACCGGTTTGCCCATTTCAGTAAGGTGGACATATAAATATTCACTTAATAATCTAATCACATAGACAATACCGTATGAAACGCGTTTGCTATGTGGGATTCTGGCGTGGAGTTCATCAAGGATAGAGGAGATGTTCTTGGCCGCTGAATCGTATTCCTTCCGTAGGACAATATTTATGATACCGCTTTTTATCTTGTTCTCTATTTCCTTATTGAGTAACTCCATAAGCGACGCTTAGACCTGCCTATCGACTTCTAACAGCTCTTGAGTGGCGGCATAAATCCGCCAGCAATACTTTGCGTGAGAGGAATTATATGATTGCACTCTATTACTCTGACATCTTCTTCGGCGATGAATTTTCCGAGTCTCTCTGCCTGCAGGAAAACTTGTTGGAGTGTGCTTTTTGTGACTTTATCAAATAAATATAGCTTGACCGCTGGCCCTTCAACTCCGGCAAAATCCCAGACCCCGGTGACCTTCCGTTGATGAGGATAGACGAAGTAGCGTTGACCGGGGTAATTATACCGACCTCTTCGTCCTTTTATTTTTGCACTCAAGTTGGAGTAAGGTCTCTTTGGTGGAGATAGCCGGGATCGAACCGGCGACCTCTTGCATGCCATGCAAGCGCTCTCCCAGCTGAGCTATATCCCCACTGCACTGGCTGTTGGTGATTAGCTATTGGCTATTAGTCGAGAAGGCATATATAAAAAAATTATATTGAGGGTAAATTTTAAAGTCAAACCGAAGAAGTGCTGGAAGACTATAAAGCTCTAATGCGGTAAACCTTGTCCAGCTCTTACAAGCAGTAACCCAATAGAACCTTCAAGCAGTAGAGCCATAGAGCACCAAACTATAATGTGCGTTTTACTGTTTTTTGCTTAGTGATTTTGCTGTCTGCCATTCAATAAAAGGTGCGTCTTTCCATAGACGTTCCAGTTGGTAAAATTCCCTCTCTTCCTCCAGAAAGATATGAACCACAAAATCTATATAATCGAGCAGTATCCACCTTGCTCCGCCTTCACCTTCAATGCTAAAAGGGTGCACCTCTTTTTCTGCTAACTTTTCCTGTATAAACTCTGATATTACCTTTACTTGTCTTATGTTTCTCCCGCTACAAATTACAAAGTAATCCGTAATAATAAGCAAACTGCTGATATCAAGAATTAATATGTCATAAGCTTTTTTTTCTGCAGCTGCTTGAGCTGCCAGCCTAACTAATTTCTTCGGACTATGCAATAATTACACATACCTCCTTAAAATTATTTAAACCAGAATATGAACAGGTCAACTCTATAATTTCTGTTTCATGGCTATACTTTCTTACTTAAGTATAGAATTAGTCAGGGGCCTTTTAGCTGTCAGACCGGAAGAAAACCTTTCTCCCCATTGAGGACTCACGGTTTTTTAGTCTCCCTTCGGGTAATCTCTACCAATAATTACAGCAATATCTACCAAGTCTTGTGGCGCACGTTTCCTGACTACTTCACCAATACCCAAGACTTCCCTTATCCTCTTCGCTACCGTTAGATCAGCTTTAAAACTAATTATCTGGGTTGTTTTATAGTTGAAATTATCAGCATTCTTGCTTTCGGTAATTTTGTATCCATTCTCCACTAGCTTTTCGGCAACCTTAGCAGCAATACCTGGAACTCCACAACCGTTAAGGATTACTACTCTAGCAGCCACCTTACTCGCTTCCTTTTTGATTCCGAAAACCTCTTCGATCATGCTATCAATACTTTCATGGATAGGTTCAAAATAAACTTTATTTTCCATCATTAAAGGTTTAACGGGAAGTGGTATTTTTTTTGTATTCTTAAGTTCAACCTTGGCTATTGCTTTGGAATATTTATCTTCATCACTTTTTTTCAAATTTGTGTCTTTAGACTTGAGAACCATGCTGTCAAAAGAATTTCTATCCAGAAAATATTTAAAGTTTTCATATTCCAATTTTACTCTGTAATCAAGAGGAACGCCAAGGAAGTTCTTCATTGTTATGTACAAACCATCCATTCCATCAGAACTTAACGCAAGGCTAGCCTTCTCAAAACCCAATCCAGGTATGTCCACAAGCGTATTGCCAGGAATCGTAATAGCGAAGAGCTGTTTCTTTGTCTCGTTTAGCACCAGAACTAAAATTCCCTCTGCTTCCTCCTTGCCGTCAACTTTATTTGCACCTGCTATCAGGAATGTGACCCTCTTTTCCTTTCCCTTCTTAGAAGTTTGACCATTCTCAGACTTCACGGGTTGGGAATTCTTATTACCGGTCCGAGTTTTTGTGGGAATTTTAATACTCAGGCGTGAGACTCCGTAACCTATTAGACCAATAGCCAGCAAAGCAATCAACACATACAGGAAATAGCGCCTTCTTCTTTTTTTACGTTTTTCGACCAGGCGCCGCTTACGCTGTCCCCGACTTGATCTACTGAGGGAATATTCCGTCTCCCTTTCCACCACTAGCTACATCACCTTCCTATGCAACATAAAGCCTACACTGATAAATATACTCGGCTACCACATCGGGCAGCAAGTACTTGATAGATTTTCCTTCCTTTACTCTCTTTCTTATGTCAGTGGAAGAAATGGCCAAAGCCGGTATCTCCATAAAATATATTCTAGGCTTAAACTTGTTAAGCTCGTTTTCTTTCAAATAAAGAGCTTGGCGAAATTTCTCCAAAGAATATCCAGGTCTGGTGGCTGCTATAAAACTGCAATATTCCGCCAATTGGTGAGGATCTTTCCAGGTTAATATCTCGATAATTGCATCAGCTCCAGTTATGAAGAATATTTCCCAAGAGGAACCATATGTTTTATGAAGTTCCTTTACCGTATCTATGGTATAAGAAAGTCCTTTCCGTTCAATTTCAAGGCGGGAAATGCTGAAGTGAGGATTACCGGCAATTGCCAGAACAGTCATTAAATACCTATCTTCAGCAGGGGTTGTTTCCCTTACCTCTTTGTGTGGAGGTTTTCCAGATGGCATAAATATAACCTTATCTAGTTTAAACTGGCTGTATGCCTCTTCAGCTGTGACCAAATGGCCAAAGTGGATGGGATTAAAGGTGCCACCCATAACCCCAACAGAGGACTTCTTCTTCATCTTTGGTACCTCTAACTGAGTTATGTAAAGATTATACGGGGGTTTGTAAAATCCTGCAAACTGGTAGTAACCGTAAAAGATATATCCATAGTGGAGCATAGCTAAATGAACTAACCTTTTTGTTATTATCACTCCACATAAAATAATTTACAGCTTCATCCCATATAGAAACTATCATGTTAATCCTGGGAATGCCTTTTTTACAAATTTATTAATAATCCGCCATAATTAGCGATTTCCCTACACTGGAAATATCTATAAATACGTATTTAGATGATTTAATAAACCTTTTTATCCAAGTTTAAGCTGATATATCCTTAGCCTCTGCTATTGCCAGATATTACCTTTATTGTGCTTTCTGCAAAAAATTTCCTTTAATACTACATTATTTTCCATAAATTTATTGCTATTTTGTCTATATGAGTGTAGAATACTCACAAGTGCACATTCACAATAGCACAAACTTCTCTGCCTGGAGGTGTCAAATATGAAATGTGTTATTTGTGAAGCCTGTGGTAAAAGAATGGATCATGCAAACAATATAAAGCTCTGTGTTCCAGTTCGAGTGGGAACATTTGACGGAGCTTCCCAGTTCTGCTGGTGTTTGTGCGATAAATGCCGAAATGAATTTATGAAGAGATCTAACCGAGTTTTGCAGGAACATTCTGATATATAGCTCTGTTCTGCTTATATTATAGCCTATCAGCTTAAGCCTAATTGAACCTGGTCGAATTGCTGGAAGTGCTATAACCTTAGTTCGAACTCTCCGACCTCATTCAAAGGAGCCCTGTTACGAACTAATTCCCCTTGTGCTTCTCGCCTTTGCCGCAATTATTATTGCAAAGCTATTATCTTTACTCTCTTATCTGACCGCTTCCATAGACTACATACTTTGAAGAAGTAAGCTCGGGCAGACCCATAGGGCCGCGGGCATGAAGTTTCTGCGTACTTATTCCAATCTCTGCTCCAAAGCCATATTGACCGCCGTCTGTAAAACGAGTAGAAGCATTGACATATACGGCAGCCGCATCAACTTCATCACAAAAACGCCTTGCAGCCTGATAGTCCCCTGTAACAATCGCTTCTGAATGTTTAGTCCCGTATTTATTAATGTGAGAAATAGCATCATCCAATGATTCTACAACTTTGACTGCAAGCTTAAGCTCAAGATACTCTGTGTACCAATCCTCCTCAGTTGCCTCGCTAACTTCCCCAACCAAGGATTTTGTAACAGGACATCCATATATGGTAACTCCTCTTTCATGAAGCTCCTTTATTATTTCAGGTAAAAACTCAGAAGCAACCTTACCATGAACAAGTAAAGTCTCCTCTGCATTGCAGACACCTGGCCTTTGGGTCTTTGCATTAATTACAATCTTCTGTGCCATAGAGAGGTCCGCTTCAGCATCAACATATACGTGACAATTACCGCATCCAGTTTCAATAACAGGAACTGAAGAATTCTCAATAACTGCTTTTATTAATCCAGCACCACCACGCGGTATAAGGACGTCTACATATCCATAGAGACCCATCAATTGATTGGCAGCCTTTCTTCCTTTATCACGTATTAGCTGAATTGAGTTAGGAGGAAGCCCTGCATTAGTTGCTGCTTGAGATATCGTATCTACCAATGCAACATTAGAATTAAAAGCGGTATCACTCCCTCTTAATATCACTGCATTTCCCGTTTTAATACAAAGTCCGGCCGCATCTACGGTGACATTCGGCCGTGCTTCATATATTATTCCTACTACTCCAAAGGGGACTCTCACTTTGTTTATTATTAAGCCATTCGGACGTTTCCACCCATGAATAATCTCACCTACAGGATCAGGCAGTTCAGCCACCTCATTGAGCCCCTGTGCCATCTCTTCAATTCGTTCTTCATTGAGTAAAAGCCGGTCCATTACAGCTGGAGAAAGGTTTCTTTTCTTACCTTCTTCCATGTCCATTCTATTAGCTTTAATTATCTTTGAAGAGTGTGATTGAAGGGATTCCGCCATAGCCAGAAGACTCCTGTTCTTTAAATCAGTATCTGCAATTGCAAGCTTCTGAGCTGCCTCTTTCGCTCTTTTCCCTGTTTCCAAAACCGTCATTGTGCCTCCTACTTGTTTTATCAATTATTTAAATTTCTTCTACATCCACAAGGTAATACATCACACCTAAAATCAAACATAGGATTCAAGGATTCCAGAGTTTAAGCTATAGACATATTTCAACAGGTTTTACGACACTCGAACCCTAAAATCCTATTCAAGAATAACCATACAATCGCGGTGAACTACCTCTTCACTGTAATCCTCACCAATGAGTCTGCAAACCTCATCGCTCTTACACCCTTTAATACGCCTGAGCTCACTGCAACCATAATTAGTCAAGCCCCGCGCAAAAACTGCGCCATCTATTCCTACAATGTCAACCGCATCTCCGTATTCGAAGTCCCCTTCACAATCGGTCACACCAGCCGGTAACAGACTCTTACCTCTCTTTTGAAGAGCTTCCTTTGCTCCCGTATCCACTATAATCTTTCCTCTTGGAGTCCTGCCAAACGCTATCCACCGCTTTCTGCTGTCAATTCCTTTCGCACGTGGCATAAAGAAGGTACCTACTTTATCTCCCCTAAGTATTTTAGAGAGAATCTCTTCGGACCGTCCGTTGGCTATGACTACTCCCACCTGAGCAAAGGTAGCCACCTTGGCTGCCTGGATCTTGGTTAGCATGCCGCCAGAAGCAATCTTGCTTCCTACCCCGCCACCTAACGCTTCGATCTCGGGGGTGATTTCCTCCACTTTGGATATTAACTTTAATTCTTCTCCACGCCGCGGATCAGTAGTAAACAAACCTTCCGTATCGGTAAGCATTATAAGAAGATCTGCGTTAATCAGACTTGATACTAAAGCTGCTAAGGTATCGTTATCGCCAAATTTTATTTCATCAACTGCTGTCGAGTCATTCTCGTTTATTATAGGAATAGTACGCAACTCCAGTAGCTTTTTGATTGTGTTCCGCGCATTTAGATACTGCTGACGATGGGTTATATCGTGCTGAGTGAGAAGTATCTGCCCAACCTTTATACCGTGCGCTCCAAAAAGAGTAGCATAGTTTTGAATCAACAGTCCCTGGCCTATGGAAGCTGCGGCCTGTAACTCTGGCATAGCTTTGGGCCTTTTGTTAAGCCCAAGTTGTTCCATTCCAGCGGCAATTGCTCCTGAGGTAACTAGAATAAGCTCATACTTTTTCTTCCAAAGCTGAGCAATCTGATCAACCAGGTTTTGAAGCTGCTTTTGGTCTATTCTTCCTGAATGAGATGTGATGGTGCTAGAACCAATTTTAACTATGACGCGGTTCGTGTTATGGAAGATAATCAGTCCTTTGCATCTTTCTCTCCCCTGATTCGTAATTAGTTATTCGGAATTCGTTACTAGAAATTAGTTACTCATAATTAAAGTCAATTTCTAATTGCTAATTTCCAATTCCCAATTCCTGTATTATTACGTTACTTTTATGAAGGATGAAAGTCAAACGTAACTTTACCGATCCTTATTGTATCTCCCTCTTTAGCACCAGTCTTCTTCAATACATCGTCTACTCCAAGTTTATCCAATCTTTGCTGCATGTAGGCAACTGCTTCCTCATTTTCAAAATCTGTCATTCCTACTATTCTCTCTATCTCCTTCCCTCTTACAACGAATATATTTCCTTCCTTCTCTACGGATACTTTGTCCTCTTCAAAAGTAAATTTTACTTCCCTAACTGTTTCAACCTCTTTCTTTCTTTCAGCACGATCGACCTCTTCAGCCAGTTTGTATACAAGAGATTGAACTCCCTCTCCTGTTACGGCAGAAATAGCATGGAAGACATACCCTTTATTTTTTACATATTCCGATACTCTCTTTAAATTATCTCTCGATTGAGGAAGATCAATTTTATTACCTGCCACTATCTGCACACGGGAAGCCAATCTTGGATCGTAGTACCTAAGCTCCTGATTTATCACATCAAAATCTTTGCAAGGATCACGCTCTTCCTGACCTGAAAGATCAATCATATGGAGAAGCACAGCGCTGCGATCAACATGTTTTAAGAAATCCAAACCTAAACCCGTGCCCAGATGGGCTCCCTCTACTAAACCGGGAACATCAGCAGCTACAAAACTCCTTCCATCTGGAAGACCTACCACTCCTAAGTTTGGCACCCTGGTGGTAAAGGGATATGCTGCAATTTTTGGACGTGCAGCAGATATTCTACTGATTAATGTAGATTTTCCCACATTCGGATAACCAATTATCCCGACATCAGCAAGAACCTTTAGTTCAAGTTGTATCCAGCACTCTTCTCCGTCCTCTCCTTTTTCAGCAAAACCGGGCAGCTTGCTCGCAGGAGTAACAAAACGTGTATTTCCACGACCTCCCATACCTCCATGTGCAACCACTATTTCTTGTCCATGGCTAATTAAATCTGCAGTTAGATTGCCGGCGGTATCCTTTACTACTGTTCCCGGTGGCACTAACAGAACAAGATTCTCCCCGTTCTTGCCATGTTTATTGCTGCCCTTCCCATGTTCTCCAGCATCGGCTTTGTAATGTCTGCGATAACGGAAATCCATTAACGTACGTAAACCTTCATCTACCCTCAGAATTACATTTCCGCCAGTTCCCCCATCACCACCATCAGGTCCACCTTTGGGCTGGTATTTCAGACGTCGGAAACTCACACAACCGTTTCCTCCACGCCCTCCTTTTACAAATATTTTCGCTTGATCAACAAACATTTCTTGCTCAGTCACCTACACTTCGGAATGTTCAAAAACTTCTATAAACGTATTTATGAGAGATTTACTTGTTAGGGTTCGAAGATTCAAAGGTTTGAGTTTTAATTGTACTTGAATCATTGAACCCTTCAGATAATAAAAAAGCTCTAAGCCTAAACTTAGAGCCTCCATCTCAAAGTATCAAGTTGAACTATTCTTGCGGAACAACATCAACACGCCTCATACTATTTCGAAAGACAACAACACCATCAGATTTTGCAAACAGTGTATCGTCCCCACCTTTTCCAACATTAAATCCGGGTTTAAATTTAGTCCCTCTCTGGCGCACAATAATACTTCCCGCAGTTACATATTGTCCACCATAACGCTTTACTCCTAGTCTTTTGGACTGGCTGTCCCGATTATTCCGGGAACTTCCCATCCCTTTTTTATGTGCCATTAATTATACCTCCAAAAACACTTTCATAACTTAATAATAATAGCACTTTAGTTCCTGCACCTCAACCTTTACTCTCTTTTGCTTTCTTAGTTTTTGTTTCTCTCTTCTTCACAGGCTTTCCTTCTTGTTTTCCTTCTTGTTTTGCTTTTGCCTCTTTTGCACCTACTGCCCGGCCTTTAGATAAATTAATTTTGTCAATTCTTAGCATAGTTAGGGGTTGCCGATGCCCCCGTTTCTTACGATAACCCTTCTTAGGCCTGTATTTCAAAACGATTACTTTTTCGTCAGCTACATGCTTAAGTATAGTTGCCTTTACTTCTGCTTTTGAAAGCTCACCAGCCTGACAAAGTAATTCATCACCATTATTAACCATAACTACCTTGTCTATATTGATAGTATCCCCTTCTTTTCCCTCAACCTTTTCAACAAAAAGCTGATCCCCTTCTTTTACTTTATGCTGTTTTCCTCCAGATTTGATTACTGCGTATTTCATAGATCTCTCCTTTGTGCTCGCCAAATTATAAAATAGCTGGCTAACAACTGTCAATTGGGCTCGTGCTGCTGTCACCTGTTATTACCATTTAAGAAACTTTCTGAAAGTCTCTCCATCTCTTCTCTCTTGCCTTGCCCCAATAATTCCAATTCTTCTTGAGGCAAAAAATCGTTTTCAACCAGAAAGATACTTTTCTTGCTGCTTTCTTCCAACTTTTTAATTGCTCCGCCCTTAGCAGCTTTAAGCATTTGCGCCACCTTTGAATTGACATGGAATACAAAAGCCTCTTCGTCACTTAATATAAGTCGTTTATTAATCTTTCTTGTTATCTCAATAGACAGAGTCTCCACAGAAGGTATTTGGCCCAGCCCTTCACATAGAGGACAAGGTTCACAGAGAAAATCTAGCAATCCTTCAGCTACATTCTTCCTGGTCATCTCTACTAACCCTAAAGAGGATATTTCTATCACTTGAGTCTTTGTTCTATCCTCTTTAAGTGCTTCTTCGAAGGTTGCAAATAACTCCTCTTTATGTGCCGCCTCCTGCATATCTATAAAATCGATGACAATGATACCACCTATATCACGCAGGCGAATTTGACGTACTATTTCTTTAGCTGCCTCAAGATTAGTTTTAAATATAGTATCCTCCAAACTTTTCTTTCCTATAAACTTTCCTGTATTAACATCAATCGCTGTAAGAGCCTCAGTATGATCTATGGTAATGTAACCCCCTGAGCGCAGCCACACTCTTCTCTTCAAAGCTCTGGAAACCTGATCACCAATATTAAATTTATCAAAAAGAGGTATTTTTTCCTTATGAAGCTTTAGCCTGCTCTTTAGCTCAGGGTTTGTGTTGCTCAGAAACTCCAGTATTTTTTGAAAAATTTCCTCAGAATCAACAACCAAATATTTGTAATCAGCTGAAAATATATCCCGCACTACCTTTAGACTGAGATCCGCCTCCTGGTAGATAAGACTCGGCGCCTTGCTTGTCTTTATCCTAGATTGCAAGCTCTCCCAGAGGTTGCTTAAATAACGAAGGTCTCTTAATAGTTCATCTTGAGTGACTCCTTGAGCCGCTGTGCGAATAATAATCCCGGCATTCTCAGGTTTAATTTCCTCTGCCATCTTTCGCAATGTTTCCCTGTTGTCCTCAGAAAGTTTTCTGGAAACACCTACTAACCCGGAAAAAGGCATAAGAACAAGGTAACGTCCGGGTAAAGTTACCTGTGTGGTTACCCGTGCTCCCTTAGAACCCATTGGTTCTTTGATCACTTGAACGACGATATTCTGGCCCTGTTTGAGTACCCGTTGGATCTTGCTCGCTTGTGAAGAAAAATGTTCTTCCGCAGGAAAAATGACTTCTTCTATGAATAAAAAAGCATTTCTGCCCAATCCAATATCGACGAAGGCAGCTTCCATTCCAGGTAAAACATCCTTGATAACACCCAGGTATATATTGCCAACAATAGAACCCTGCTTGTGCCTCTCTATATATATCTCAGCTAGAGCACCGTCCTCAATAATAGCTGCACGCGTCTCGAAGTCATCTACACTGATTATGATTTCTTTAAGGTTTACCATTTTTAGATTTTCTCCTCAGCAAAGGACTTTTTTACCATTCTTTTTTCTTAACAGCTCTACGCGTTCAACGTTTTCAATTTCTATTTTTTGATTATATAGTTCTGCAAATGCATTAACTATTTCTTCTGGTCTTACTCCTCTAGTAGGCACGTTCCTTACACTTACACTGAACGAAAATCTTTCTTCTTCTAACTCTCCTATCTCTAAGTCCTGCAGTAAGGGCCGGGCATCAAAAGAAATTTCTCTGTCCCCTTTCTTTCTCCTAATTATAATAGATGTTTGACGCATAAAATCTTCTATAGCTTGCTTTACAGCTCCATGGGATGACACTAGCTTACCCTCTATCCTGTAAATAATTAAGTCCACCTCACTTGCTATAGATGGGGCATTTAGAGGAATATATTGCCCCTCAAGTGCCTCCAGGTCTTGAGGTAGAGCCCTGTTTAAAGCAGCTATTATGTGCCTTGCCTCAATCTTCTCTTCCAGCAACACATCAACATATTCGGTCCTGCTTTTAGTCCCTACTGAAAGGGCAAGTCCGTGGGAAATCCGGGGATGGGGACTAAATCCCCTGGAAAATGTTAATGGTAACTCTGCTCTGCGAAAGGCTCTCCCCAGAGCCCTCAATAATTCAAGATGTGATAGAAATCTGAGTATCCCTGTTTTAGTGTATCTTATACGGAATCTATACATTCTAACTCCCTACAATATTTTTTACCTGCAATCTACTGCAAACACCACATTCAGAACAACTATCCCAGCGGCAATCCGGTGTACGCATACCCTCCCGAGCCCGCCGGTACTCTTCAATAAGGAAGCCTTTATTTACTCCCGAACTTATGTGACCCCATGGGAGAATCTCGTCAAGACTCCGCTGACGCTGTGAGTAAAACTCAATTTTTAAACCCGACTCTTCTATCGCCTTCTCCCATTTATCAAAATAAAAGTGGTCAGACCAGCTGTCAAATCTACAGCCATTCTTCCAGGCTCTATATATAACCTCTGCTAATCTTCGGTCACCGCGAGCAATTACTGCTTCTATAATACTCATTTTGGCATCGTGCCACTTGAGGGATATTTCTCTTCCCCGTAAGTTCATCTTCAGAAAATCTTGCCTCTTAACCAAATCCCCTAAAGAGTTTTGTCCTACCCACTGGAAAGGTGTATGCGGTTTAGGGATAAAAGTAGCTACGCTTACTGTGACATTGAGACGATGTTTTTCCTTTTTAGGAATTACGCTTCTCCCCAAATCAGTAACCGCATGCACCATCTCTACTATGCTTTGCAGATCTTCCTCTGTTTCTGTTGGAAGACCGATCATAAAATAGAGTTTCAACTTTCGCCAGCCAGCTTTAAATGCATGGCGGGCAGTACGAAGCATATCTTCTTTCTCAACACACTTATTTATTACATTCCTCAGCCTCTGGCTTCCCGCTTCCGGAGCAAATGTTAGACCCGTCTTCTTTACCTTCTGAATCTGAGCTGCCAGGTCAACTGAAAAAGTATCAATGCGAAGAGAAGGCAGGGAAACAGCTATTCTATTTTTCTCTTGACAGGAGGAAAGACTGCATAACAACGGCGAGATTGAGCTGTAATCAGCGCTACTTAAAGATGCAAGAGATACTTCTTCATAGCCTGAAGACCTGAGAAGTTGTAATATGGAGTCTCTCAGAAGCTCTTTGCTTCTTTCTCTTATGGGACGATAGATAATACCTGCCTGACAAAAACGGCATCCTCTGGTACAACCTCTCATAATCTCTATTGAAGCACGGTCATGAACTACATTAAGAAAAGGAATAGGAGGTTTAAGGGGCGCAACTGCATCATTAAGGTTTTTAACAACCCTTTTGGTAACCGGAAATGCAGCTTTGGAATTGAGAATTACAACCTTTGAGATTAATCCCTTATCGTCATAAGCAACATCATAAAAGCTGGGAACATAAACTCCCTGTATCTCCAAAAACGAAGACAGCAACTCTCTGCGACTCCTCGCTCTCAATCTTTGCTCTTTATACCGATCGACAACCTCATTAATGACTTCTTCTCCGTCACCGACAACTACTAAATCTATATAAGGAGCCATAGGCTCAGGGTTGTAGGCACAAGGACCGCCCGCAATAATCAAAGGTTCTTCTAGAGTCCGCTCTTCTGCTAAGAGATTAATATGTGCAAGATCGAGCATGTTAAGAATGTTGGTGTACGTCATTTCGTAGGAGAGAGTAAATCCAACCATATCAAAAAGATTCAGAGGGGTTTTAGACTCCAAAGAAAATAAAGGTATCTTGTTTAAACGCAGCTCTTCTTCCATATCAAGATCGGGAGCATAGACCCTTTCAGCCAGTGTATCATTGCGTCTGTTTAAGATTTCGTAAAGGATTTGCAGACCTAAATTAGGAACACCTAAGTCATAGAGGTCTGGATAAGCGAGGACAACTTTGGTATCAACCTCTGAAGGATTCTTATATACAGCATTATATTCATGATTTATATACCTAGAGGGCTTTCTAACCCTCTTAAGAATGTCTTCTATATCAATCAAAACCAATACCCTCAAATTTTAAAATAATTTCTTAAACTTACTCATCAGGTACTTTCGTCCCAAGCTTCGTCTCGAAATACCGAACAGCCGCTTTTCCTACGGCTAAAGTACCTGAATAAGCTACTCCACCCTTTATAGCCCAGCCGGGTCCGGGAAAGAAACTCAACAACTGCCTTGCTATCGCTCTGAATGTGAACCCTCCGCCCAGCACAGCTAAAAGTTCAGTTGCTCTGGCTATGCTAAGTCTCTCACCAAAACAGAAAGCCAATCTCAGAACCATCCTTGCCTGGTTAGTGGTGAGAACAGGCATATCTGAGCCTGGAATAAAAGTAGCTACACCTATAAGCGCATTTTGCCGGGCTATACGGTGTATTATCTCCTCACAAACTATTGGTCTAAATAAAGGCAAATTTATCGCAAGTGCGATCTCTTTGTCCCTTAAACCTCGCGCAATCCTAAGCAGTATCTCGCTTTCGGCAATATGATAATCTGAGGCAACAACTTTGTATGCAGCAATTTCTAGATACTTAGCCAACTCATCTAATCTTTTGCTTATCTTACCAGATTCTTCCTTCGTCAGCCAAATTACGAGCACCTTACTTCTTTTCTCAACCAATTCTTTTATCCACACAGGCGGTGTGTCTCCCTCAAGCAGAGCAATAAAGAAATCTGCCGGATCAAGTCTGGGGAGTTTCTTTTCATTTACCACCATAGCTTTTACTACCTTATCACCTTGAGGAGCAGATTTGACAAGCTCCTCTTTTAATGCCGCAACACTCTTCTCGTCTTGACCCAGTACACGAATGTTGAGTTTCTTCTTAAGCTCCTTATCAAGCTCTTGCAGCTGTCGAATTAATTCTCTTATCCCTAAGGGCAGTTTGGGCAATTTTAACTAACACCTCTCTTCGGCTTCATTCAATATACCACACAAAAATTAAGCCAATATTACTATATACCTGTTCGTCTAACATTAAGTTAGGACTCACATCATAAGGATTTAAAGATTCGGGGATTCAAGTATATGTATATGTAAATTTCGAAAACCCTGATATCTCTCAAATCCTTAACCCCGTGAATCCATAAATCCTTTTATTATGTTGCCCTTTGGTTTAAACTTCATCTCGCTGGCACCTTATATGTATGTGGATTAAACCCATAGCTTTTTATTAAGAATTTTGCCTGTCTGGTAACCCTATCGAAATCTTCTCATACAAATGTTAAATAGAAGACCTATAGCTATCATGTTTGCAAGAAGTGAACTTCCTCCATAGCTCACGAGAGGAAGGGGTATTCCTGTTATGGGCATAATGCCAATGGTCATTCCCACATTTACCATTATTTGAAACAGCAGCATTACTATGATACCAGTAGCTACAAGTGTACCAAACATATCCTTGGCAGTTGAGGCAATTCTGATTCCTCGTGATAAAAGAATAAAGTACAGACCCAGCAACAGGGAGGTTCCCAAAAAACCCAGCTCTTCTCCCAGTACTGCAAATATAAAATCCGTGTGGTGGGAAGGAATAAAGTTTAAACGACCCTGGGTTCCTGAAAAGAGACCCTTACCCTGCAAACGGCCTGATCCAATAGCTATCTTCGATTGGAGCAAATTATAGCCCGAACCCAGAGGATCTAAATCAGGGTTTAAAAATACCAACAATCTTCTCATTTGATAGTCTTTTAGCATATGAAATTGTAATGCCAGAGAAAAGATAATGATACACAGTAAAATAATCAATAAATAGTGATTAATTTTGGCGCCAGAGACTAATAATATTCCTAACCATATGGCTAAAAATACCATAGCCGTTCCTAAATCCGGCTGGATAATAACAAGACCCAGGGGAACAGCAAGATGAAGAGAGCTAAATAGAATATCTTTGAGGGCTATATTACCTTTGCGTTCAGCCATAAACGCAGCAAGCGTAATTATGAGTGCAATCTTTGCAAATTCTGACGGCTGCAATCGGAATGAGCCTACCATAATCCATCTCTGTGCACCCTGTGCTGTATGTCCTACGTAAATAACTAAGCCTAGAAGAAAAATATCTTGCTGAGGCGTTTTCTGCCTTTCGGAAAAAGAGGGTTCTACATGCGTAGCCGAAGCTACAAGGATTGCCCCAAATATAACTACGGCAAGGGTCGTAAAAACAAGTATGTAGTCAAATCGTCTCAGAAATTCCTTGAAATTCATAATAGTTGGTATTCCGTTAACAGTTGGCAGTTGACATTTTGCAGTCAACTTACCCTATAAGCTCTTAACCTGTATATATCTGACTCTTGACTCCCGACTTCCTACTACCTTGAAAAATCAACTACCTCAGGTGAACTAATCTGCTCAGGATTCAAATGATAAATCTCTCCTAGAATGCGCCGAACTGCAGGGGCAGCTGTTGAACCTCCATGCCCTCCCTGTTCAACCATAACCAGTACTACATATTGCGGCTCATTGGCTGGCGCATATCCTACGAACCAAGCTAAATCGTCTTTCCCTGCCACCTCAGCAGTTCCTGTCTTCCCTGCTACTGGAATAGGGAAACCAGCAAAAGCCGAAGCAGCCGTTCCCCTGGTTGTTACCATTTCCAAACTCTGCTGCATTACGCTGATGGCTGCTTTTGAAAGAGGAAGTCTCCCATTTTCTTTGGGATTATAATGGATTACTTCTTTTCCATCATAAGTGGAAATTGATTTAACTAAGTGGGGTTTATAAATTATTCCTCCATTGGCTATAGCGGCATATGCATTAGCGAGCTGCAGTGGTGTTACTAGTAAATCCCCCTGTCCAATAGCCATATTAACTGTATCCCCGGGTACCCAGGCCTGTCTTCGCCGATCTTTGAAGTACGTCTTTTTCCAGGCTTTGTCAGGTACTCTTCCGCTTGTTTCGGAAGGTAGGTCTATTCCTGTCGGGGCTCCTAATCCAAAATGCCTGCTCCACTCTTGCAGCAGTTCTCCGCCCTGCTTATAAAATTTATATCCCAGTTCATAGAAAACCACATCACACGACACAACTATTCCTTGAACAAACGAAACCCGTCCATGACCTGATTTCTTCCAGAAGTATTTCC
>CAYGBL010000004.1:0-31180 GCA_964348135.1 uncultured Actinomycetota bacterium | reverse complement strand
CCATTTTCTCCCCATCTTTGCCCAGCTCCCAGCGCAAAAAAACGTTGTTTTTTTAGAGGTTAAATTCTCAGCCAGGGCAGCAAGACCCGTAATTGGTTTAAAAGTAGATCCTGGAGGATATGAGCTCATAAAAGCACGGGAGTGAAGTGGATAGTTGCTCTCTTTACTATTGAGAGCTTGCCAAATATTTGCCGAAATACCCCCTACAAATAAGCTTGGTTCATAGCTGGGATAGCTGGCCATAGCTAGAACTTCTCCATTCCTTGGATCCAGAACTATAGCTGCTCCAGCATTAGCACTTTTATGCTTTCCCATCCTGGCTTTATGTATGGCATCAGCCAGAGTATCTTCGGCTGTCTGCTGTATATTCTTATCAATAGTAATAACTACATTGTTTCCTGGTTCCGGAGAATGACTGTTTAAAACACGCAACGGCCGACCGACAGCATTAATTTCTAATTGCTGGTTTCCCTTCTCTCCTCTAAGAAAAGGTTCATACTGATACTCAATTCCTGTTTTTCCCACTATATCTCCTAAATCGTATTCGCGGTACTTGCTGTCTTCCAACTCTTTCTCAGAGACTTCCCCTAAGTATCCGAGAATATGAGCAGCTAAACTCTCGAAATGGTAAGACCTTATGGAATTTACCTTTATTCCCACACCGGGAAAATCTGTCTGATGCTCTTTGATAAATGCAATTGCTTCCTCGCTAACATCTTCCTTAATGGTCCTGGGAGAAAAAGGATCTATACTTTTTTCTTTCATCTTGCTTTCAATTTCCTCAGGTGACATTTGCAGAATTTGGCTCAAACCCGTAACTATGCTTTTGTTGTTTTCATAAACTTTGGGAAGAATGGTAACAGCCAGTCCGGGCCGGTTGTCGACCAAGACTATACCCTGCCGGTCGTATATAATTCCGCGTGGAGCTTCAATGGCAACACGACGAATCCGGTTCCTTTCCGCCAGATCCGCGTATTTGTCACCAGCAAGGACCTGCAAATACCACAACCGACTTAGCAGAATAATAAAAACGACCAACGTCAAAATCCCGAGAAATGCCAATCTTCTATATACTTTATCCGCTGCCTTCATAGCATTTTTCCTTACGCTAAACTGTTAAAGTTCCTTCCCGAAAACCGACGAGGCGGCACAGAACTGGATAGACAAAGAACGCAAGCACACTGTTATAAATCGCAGAGGGGAGAACTATAATGCTAAAGATCAACCGTGCAGGAATTTCGTATCCAAATAGATATGCCAAACCGACATAGATTGTTTCATTGAGCAAAGTAGCGATAAAAATTGAGATTACAGGAAGAAAAATGCTTTCCATAAAGATTGTCTTTTTTAAGAGTCCGGCTAGATAACCAACCAGTGTTTTTGAAAGTGCGTTTAACCCCAGGCTCCGGGTAACTGCTAAATCCTGCAAAAGGCCGCCTAAAAATCCAGTTGCTGAGCCAAAGGTAGAACCTCCAATAAAAGCATAAGTGATAGTAACTATAAGCACCAGATCGGGCTGAATTCCCATTATTCTAAAATGAGGCATAACAGTGGTTTGTAAAACTACAGAAGCAAAAAGAACCAGCAAATGTGGAAGATAAACCTGCATACCTTATTCCTCCTCTAAGGAAAACGGTGGCTTGGGAGGAGGATTTGTAATTATCAAAACCTCTTCGAGACGTGTAAAGTCAACGACCGGCTTAACTTTAATCTCCTTATGCAAAGCATATTCACTTTTTTTTACTGTAACTATGACCCCTATAAATATTCCCTTAGGAAAAACGCCACCGAGTCCTGAGGTAATAACCTTGTCTCCCTTTTCAGCTTTAGAATCCTTTTTTATATAAAGTAGCTTGAGCCCACCTCCCAGTTCACCCTGGGCTATACCAGTCTCACTGGTCTCCTGAATCTGAGCACCTACTCCACTCTTTTGGTCAATTAAAAGTTGAGCCTGGGACGCATGAGAGGCCACTGCCACAATCTGACCAGCCAATCCTTCAGTCACCACCACAGGCATATTCTTTCTAATTCCATCACTCCACCCTTTATCAAGGATTACATTTGCCTGCCAATCACTTGTAGATTTTCCTATAACCTGAGCAGGTGCAATTCTGAATGATGCTTTTTCTGCAAACCCGATGAGTTTACGCAACTTTCTATTTTCTCTTTCCAGTTCCGTAAGATCTACGACCTCTTTACGTAACCTTGCCACCTCTTTCTTCAGTCGCCGGTTCTCGCTGCGCATAGTCAGCAGTTCTCCTATGGAACGTGATGTATGGTAGAAAGGACTTGTTATCTTGGTAACACCAGCCTGTATAGGAGCAATTAGATTAAGACTTGCTCTTTGCAGTCTGTGTAATACACCGCTATCTCCCTCTCTGAAATGAACCGTTAAAATAGCAATGCTCAGGATTATAAGTATCCCGAGCACTATCCGACTCTTTCCACCTGAATATGGATACAATCAGAACACCTCGGCAAGGATTGTCTAGACAATTAAAAATTGAAGTAAAATCTTTTCTTATAAACTAAACCCATTTGCTTAAGCATCAATTCAGTGGGGAGTCTGTTAGTCAGCAGTCGGGAGGAAAAATTCTCACTCTTCACTACCGACTTCCGACTTACCACTTTCTCTGCTGGTCAGCTAACGGTGCTGAGCGCTTATAAGTACTTTCTTCAAAACTTCTATCTCTTCCAAAGCCTTCCCTGAACCAATTGCTACACAACACAGCGGATCATTTGCAATATGAATCGGCATGCCCGTCTCCTGTCTTAGTCTATCATCAAGCCCTTTAAGCAGCGAACCGCCCCCAGCGAGAACAACACCTCTATCCATAATATCACTGGATAGTTCCGGTGGTGTCTTTTCAAATGTGCTTTTTATGGCAGCGATTATAGCAGCTAGCGGCTCTTCCATGGCACTCCGTATTTCCTCAGAAGAAAGAATAACATTCTTAGGAAGACCGGTTAGCAAATCTCTGCCTCTGATTTCTGCATCTTCCTCCTCTAAAAGTGGATAGGCCGATCCAATCTCAATTTTGATCTCTTCCGAAGTTCTCTCCCCGATAATAATGTTATACTCTTTCTTTATATGGTTTATAATACTTTCATCAAACTCATCTCCACCAATTCTTATGGATTGGCTAGTTACTATCCCTCCTAAAGAGATAACGGCAACCTCTGTCGTTCCACCACCAATATCCACAATCATATTTCCGGTTGGCTCCTGAATAGGAAGCCCCGCTCCAACTGCTGCTGCCATCGGTTCTTCGATAAGATAGGCCGCTCTGGCTCCCGCCTGCATTACCGCTTCGAAAACCGCCCGCTTCTCTACTTCGGTAACTCCAGAAGGAACGCATACTACGACACGGGGACGCACAACAAACCTACGCTTATGCACCTTTTGTATAAAATATCGCAGCATACTTTCAGTTATATCAAAATCAGCAATTACTCCATCTTTCATAGGACGGATAGCTACAATATTTCCCGGAGTGCGTCCTAACATTCGTTTTGCTTCAGAGCCAACTGCCAAAACCTTGGTCGAATTTTTTTCAATTGCAACCACCGAAGGTTCGTTAAGAACAATACCCTTCCCCTTCACATGAACCAGGGTGGTTGCCGTTCCTAAATCAACAGCCATGTCTCGGCCCAAGGTACCAAGAAGAATATCAAACAATCAAGAATCTCCTTCCGGATTAGATTTCAACAACCTTGTATTTTAGCTCAATTTAGAAGAAAAGGATACAGTTATATAGTACCTTTCTCTTTTAGACTCACAAATTTACCGTCGCCGAGAATAATGTGGTCAAGGAGCTCAACACCCAGAATCCTTCCTGCTTCATACAATCTGTTTGTTAAACGGATATCTTCAGGACTGGGTTCGGGGTCCCCGCTAGGATGATTATGAGCAACTATAAGAGCCGCCCCGTTATATTTCAATACCGACTTGTATAATTCCCGGGGATGGACGATGGACGAAGTTAAGCTTCCTATTGAAACATCCAGAATTTTTACTACAACATTCTTTGTATTCAAAATAATCACTTTGAAATGCTCTCTATCCAGATAACGCATTTCCACCATAAGGAGTGCAGCAATATCCTCCGGTTTATTCACGACCATATTCTGTGCTTTTGAAGGCATTTTAAAAAGCCGCTTGCCTAATTCCATAGCTGCCAGAAGTTGAGCAGCTTTGGCTTTACCAATACCGCGAATTCCCAGTAATTCCTCAGGAGCAGCTTTCCCAATTTTACCTAAATTATCAAACTCCTGGAGTAGACGCTGCGAGAGCTGGAGCGATGTCTCGGCTTTAGATCCTGTGCCAATAATTATGGCCAGCAGTTCCACATCGGAGAGACTTGCCGATCCCTGCTCAAACAATCTTTCTCTTGGTCTTATATCTGGAGGTAGTTCTTTAACAGTCAGGTTTTTTTTATTATTCATATGTCCCCGCCAAGACATCAATGCCAAACTCTTTTAACATCTCTTCCAATTTCGATAGAGGTAATCCGACGACATTAAAGTAGCAACCTTCGATCTTCCTTACCAGCAAGGCACCCAGCCCTTGAATTCCATAACCACCCGCTTTATCTGTGGGTTCTCCTGATTCCACATAAGAAGATATATCTCTATCTGAAAGCTCTCTAAAATACACCTTGGTAACCACATGATCTACTATTTGTCGGCCTGAAGAGTCTACTAAGGCCAACCCGGTAATTACCCGATGAGCTCTTCCGCTTAAGACTTTCAACATCTTAACAGCTTCTGAGTTACTTTTTGGTTTCCCCAATATCTCATTATCCACTACCACCACTGTATCAGCAGCAATCACTAAAGCGTCTTTCTCTTCTCTCGCTACAGATTGGGCCTTAGCCAGGGCTACCTCCTCTACAGCTCTTATGGGGTCTTCTGATTTTTTCTCCTCGACCATAGCTAGCCTTATATCAAATATGAGATTTATTTGATTCAAAAGCTCCTTCCTCCGAGGTGAAGCTGAAGCTAATATAATCCTTACCATATATTACCCTTTTAAACTTAAGCTATAGACCAGTTTAAACGCAAAACTAAAAATCGGTAGCGTTAAAGTTAATTGGACGTTTTGTTACTATTTAAAACTATAACCAGCTATTTTCAGATGTAATTTTGTCTATTAATAAGCTATGTTAACACTTAACCAAACAAAGATTAAGGAGCGAAGGCGAAGCAAGGAGAAGACCGTGTCGGAGCCTCGCTATCTATCTTCCAGGTAAAGCTTTTGGTTATGCGCGGGGCGAGACTCGAGCGGTGGCTAAGTTTAAATATTGCTGGATTGAGAAGGTACCGACCGTGTGGCTTCGACTGCTTTGCCTGAGCAAAATGCGTTAACCAATCTCCTTTATAATCCATGTAGTTACTCAACCAAATATTTATAGGGAAAGCCCTTGCTCGTCTAATTCTACGGGAGTAACTGTCCGAACAAACCCCAATAAAATCGAGGCTACTACAATTTCTTAACTTTTTTACAAAGGAAGAGTTTTTTTGAATTTGATATCACAGAATATATACGATACATATAATGGACTCTTAGTGTTCTTTGCTTTCTGTTAAGCTGGCACTTTTAAAAAATCAAAGTTGAAACTCAAGGATGGGGTTTAACGGTTTATAAATTTTGTGATTGAAGTAAGGAAGCAATTCAAGTGATTTAAATGAATAAGTCTTAAAACCCGTATCACTTTTTCACTCCCCTGCCACCACTTACAATACCAGAACCCTCGAATTATTGAATCTTCGCATTTATCCCTTGACCATTATATTATTTATAAAATGGTAGTTTTGCTACCAGCAAATTGGCTATTATTCCATTAAGCATCCCGGAGAAAGTTGCAAACAAGAGCAGTAAAGGAAATTGCATAAATACCGCCAGTTGTCTTACCAAAAAACTTGCAAGGATCAGTTGGGCAAAATTATGTGAAGCAGCACCGCCTAAACTTACTCCTACCAAGCTCAATTTGCCGTAGAGCGTATAGAACACGGCAACCATAACGAAACAGCTAACCAGACCCCCGGTAAGACTGAAAAAGAAGGCGGGAGTTAAAAAGGTACCTGTTATTAGAGAGCCAAGTAGAGTTCGCATAACAACATTAAATAAAGACTCTCTCCAACCAAAAAAGAACAGGATTATTAGAGTAACCAGATTGGTAAGACCAAGTTTGACACCAGGAAGCGGAGGTGCGCCGAGATACACTGCCTCAACAATATAGAGTATCACTCCCATTGACAGAAGCATGGAAAGCCAGACTAATCTCTGGTTAGAGTTCAGATATAGCTTCATATCATTCTCTCTGATCAAAGTACCTCCTACTTTGATACTACGTCAACTTGGTTTGCTGGAGACTTTCCTTCAATTTTAACCACAACCTTTTGAGGTGCGCAAACAATTACTTGTAGAGGATTGTTTATCCAGCCTGTAGAGACACAGATCTTATTAGGGCAGGTTGATGATACTACCCGAATCTTCCCGTCATCTACCTCTATGAGACATCCATCTACTCTAAACTTGCGATTCTGATAAAGGCTAACCCGGTTAACCTCTCTTCCTTGTAAAAAAACCACGGCTTCCCGGGAATTTGCCACTCTATTTCCAATAAAAATAACCACGAGAAAGGAAACTAAAGAAAGAAAAAGTAGGAAAAATATTAGAACCTTGTCATATAGTGTAAACATGTCAAAATTAAAATTTGTTAAGAACAGAACTTAAAAGGCAAAAAGAAAATGCGATGCAAGGTACGTGATTCGATAAAAACTTTCTTACCAAAAACGCAAAAATCTAGCCTGACTTTTGATCAGGCCACCTTTTACGCCTCCATATACACTTAACAACTTACGAGTAATCCAGCTGAACCAACTTTGATTCTATGAGCTAAATCTTTGGTCGGACCTTGTATGCTTATTTAAAGTTATGCAATTTCATAGCTGCTTTCGAAACTAATATCAAGATTACTAAACTTCAACAGCTACTTTTTCTGTTTTTATACTGAAATCAACTATGGAGTTGGTGGGACAAGCCTCAACACATACGCCACAGTTATCGCATTTTTCATAGTCTATAATGGCCATATTGTCATGCATATATATTGCCTGCTGAGGACAGTTTTTCACACATTTGCTACAACCAATACACCCAATTTTACAAATCTTACGCACGACAGCTCCGCGATCTTTAGAACTGCAGAGGACTGAGATTCTCTTTTCGGCCGGTACTAAACTTATAATTTTTTTAGGGCAGTAAGCTACACACATTCCGCATCCTGTACAATTCTCCTCATTAATCACTGCAATACCGTCATCATTTACAAAGATAGCATCAAAGGGGCACGCTTTTTCACAGGAACCTAGACCCAGACATCCATAGACGCAAGCCTTTCCACCACCAGCTATCATTGACGCTGCTTTGCAGCTGTCCACTCCCTGGTAGATTGCCCTTGAGCCGCATTCCTTCTCTCCACCTAAACAGTTTACTCTGGCAACTCTCTTTTCCACACAGAGGGATTCAGTCCCCATAATTGAAGCCAGCTTTTCAGCCACTTCATGTCCACCGACTATACACGCATTAGTGGCAGCCTCTCCCTTCACAATCGCTTCTGCTAATGCATCGCAACCCGGATAACCGCAGGCACCATCATTAGTGCCAGGTAAAACTTCCCTGACTTCCTCTATCTTGGGGTCCAGATGAACAGCAAGTCTCTTATAGGCCAACCCTAAAAGTGAGCCCAATATCAATCCAGTTCCACCCAGAGCTCCCAGTGCTTTATAAACAACTACGAAATCCATACCTATCACCTATTCTATAATCCAGCCAACCCAGAAAATCCCATATAGGCCAAAGACATGAGCGCCGCTGTAAAAAAGGCCAGAGGATATCCCTTTATGGATGCTGGTACTGGAGCTATATCAATACGCTCCCTAATAGCTGCAAACATAATAATAGTTACAGTATACCCCAAGCTCACTCCAATTGCATAGATCACTGCTTCAGGTAGTGAAAATCCATATGCAATGTTGATTTTCCAGAAACCAGGTTTAACTGCCTCAGTCGCTGTGTAAAGAACGGCACAATTAGTAGTAATAAGAGGGAGATAAATACCCATGGCGCTATATAAAGTCGGGCTCGTCTTTCGTATGACCATCTCTTCAAACTGCACTAAGGTAGCGATAACCAAAATAAAAGTAGGAATATAAAGGAACTCACCCACTCCCAGCGGGTATAAAAGATATTTCCAAAGAACCCAGCTTGCGGAGGTAGCTATGGTCATTACGAAAATAACTGCAAGCCCCATACCAATAGAAGTCTCTATCCGGCTGGAAACTCCAAAGAATGAGCACAGGCCGACAAAGCGTATGAGTAGAATATTATATACGAGTGCCGCACCTATAAAGATGAGAAACAGTCTCTCTACCTCGCCCATCTATCTCGACCCCCTTTTGCTCTCCCATATATTAAGAAGAGCTATAAGAAGACCAAAGGTTAGAAACGCCCCGGGAAAAAGGATGGCAATTCTGGGAGGAGAAAAACCGAAGCTGGTCATATCAAAAAGAGTCTTTTCAAAAAGAACCAGTTTCCCTGTCCCTACCAGCTCTCGAATAGTCCCCATAACCACAAGCACCATTCCAAACCCAACTCCCATTCCCAGTCCGTCTGTTGCAGATCTCAATACTCCATGACGGTATGCAAATGCCTCTGCTCTTCCCAGAATGATACAGTTAACCACAATGAGCGGAATCCATATGCCCAGCTGTTTATAACCGGCTGGGAAGAAGGCCTTCATTGTAAGGTCAACAATAGTTACAAACGAAGCTATAATCACGATGAATACCGGGATTCTTACTTGTTCCGAAGTAACCTTTCGTATTGAAGAAACGATAATATTAGAACTGAATAAAACAAAGGTTGCAGCCACACTCATGAACACGGTGCTTTCCAGCCGGTTCGATACAGCAAGGGTCGGACAAAGGCCAATCAACAAACGCAGAAGAGGATTCTCAGGAATAATTCCGTTCTTAAAATCCTGCCAAAGAGTTGCCAGCATGAAATCACTCCCTTTCTGTAGCCTTAAAGGCTTCCAGAGCTTCCTTTACACCTGAAGTAACTGCCTTTGACGATCTCGTTGCTCCGCTTATGGCATCGACATCCCTGCTAATCTCCATCGGGGATGAAGTATCTTTTCCCTTAAATTGAACGAGGAACTCCTTTTGGCTAATTGTTGCACCCAAACCAGGCGTCTCATTCTGATTTATAATGCTGACTCCTAAAACTTCTCCGTTTATACCTACTCCTACTACCATATCAATAAATCCACCGTAACCTCGGGGGGCAGTCTCAATTCCTCTTGCCATCATTTTGTCATTCTTGTATGCATCAAATACGTGAGTCACCAACGGATACTTGTCTTCAACCTGTTTCATCAAATCTTCTCTGTGCTTGAACTCTGGATTCTTAATTCCGGGAAGCGCGTCTCTATACGCCTTGAGTTGCTGTTCCCTTAGCTGCCTGGCAATTTCATCTTTAGTTGCTGCATAGGTAAGCGCCAGCCCCCCAGCAGCAATAGCACATACAATAGCCAGAGTTACACCGGGTTTAAAAACATCTTTCATTGAGCCCTAACCATCCCAAATTTTCTAGGTTGAGTGTACTTATCGAGCAGCGGTGCCAGTGAATTCATAAAGAGAATCGCAAACATCACGCCCTCGGGCAGCCCTGAGTAGAATCTTAAAAGCACCGTTATCAAACCACAACCTATGCCAAAGATAATCTGTCCCCGCGGAGTAATAGGAGAAGTTACATAGTCTGTGGCCATAAAGAAAGCGCCAAGAAGCAGACCCCCGGCCAGGAAATAAAAGAGAGGATCGGCATTAAGCGCTGAACTTAATAAAACAACTGTAGCTAGGAAAGTTACTGGTATGCGCCATCTTATAACCCTACGCCAGATAAGAAAAATCCCTCCGGCTATCAGCAATAGGGCTGAAATCTCTCCTATGCATCCTGATGTATTGGAAATCAAAAAGCTCTTGTAGAAAACTGAGGCACTCTCTTGCAGCTCACCCTCCCTTGTTAATTTCATTATATAAAGAGGGGTAGCTTTGGTTATCGTGTCAACCGCCCAAAGTTTATAATATCCCTTGTTAAGTAACTGTGGCCAGGAAAGCAGGAGTATGGCACGGGAAACAAGAGCAGGATTAAATATGTTGTATCCCAATCCTCCAAATACCGTCTTTCCCAGCAAGATAGCGACTATTCCGCCGATAAGGGGTAACCACCAGGGAAGTTTGGGCGGTAGCGTTAGCGCCAGCAATAATCCCGTTACCGCGGCGCTCCCATCATATATAGTTGCAGGTTTCTTAAGCAGTTTCTGTGCGGCTGCTTCAGCTCCTACTGCGCCTATGACAGCCATAGCTATAACCTGAACTGCGAGAAGCTTATAGAAGTAGAAAGCTATCAGCGTAACTGGAGCTAGTGCAATAATTACCAAAAACATTAATTGAGTCGTAGTTTCCGGTGCCCTGATATGTGGTGCAGCTGATACAACAAGTCTTTTTTCTTCCAAGTCGCCTACTTTCTCTTCTTAGCTAAAACCTCCAATTTGGCAAGCTTTATTAACTCAATTAAAGGATTCTTGTTGGGACAGACATAGGCACAAGCTCCACATTCTATGCAATCGAGAACATTGTATTTTTCGGTTTCGCTCCACATCTCTACATTTGCATAAAGTCCGATGGAACCTGGGACGAGATGCATGGGACAAACCTCTACACAGCGACCACAGCGAATGCATGATCCTGCAGCTGGTTTCTCCACCGGTACTTCTTCAACAGGGAAAACCAAAATACCAGAAGTACCTTTAACCACTGGCGCAGATAAATCTGCCTGCGCAAATCCTGTCATAGGTCCTCCCATAATAACCTTTCCGGGTTCCCCTTTGAATCCACCGCAGTAATTAATTATATGCTCAATGGGCGTACCTATTCTAACCTTGAGGGTTTTCGGTTCGTTTATTCCAGACCCACTAACGGTGAGCACTCTTTCAATCAATGGCTTTTTGTACCTTACGGCTTCGGCTATAGCTATTGTTGTCCCTACGTTTTGTACCAGTGCACCTACTTCACTGGGCAACTTTCCAGAAGGTATCTCACGATTGAGAATAGTTTTGATTAACTGCTTTTCAGCTCCCTGAGGATATTTTGTATGCAGCATTACCACCTGTATCTGGGGTTCATCTGAAATCTTTTCACTAAGAAGATAGGCAGCGTCCTTCTTATTTTTCTCAACGGCTATATAACCCCTTGCTGCTTTCACCGTCTTCATAATTGTTTTTAGACCAAAGATTATCTCATCGCTGCGTTCCAACATGTTCCGATGATCGCAGGTAAGATAGGATTCGCACTCACAACCGTTTATAATCACCGAGTCTATGGGTTTGTCAGGAGGAGGACTGAGCTTCACATGCGTAGGGAACGCTGCTCCTCCCAAACCGACAATACCAGCTTCTTTAACGGCCGATATCACTTCTTTGGGAGTCAGGTTCTTCTGTTTCCCTTTGGGTGCAAATACCGCTGTTTCCTGATTCTGATCAGGTTTGATGACTATGGAAAGAACCTTGGTCCCATTGAAGTGCGGACGATATTCTATAGCAGTCACCTTACCGGATACGCTGGCATGTACCGAAGCGGAGATGAATGCGTCACTGTCCCCAATCTTCTGACCGATCTCTACCTCTGCCCCTTTCTCAACCAATGGCTGACAGGGTGCACCGGTATGTTGATGTAAAGGAATGACAATCTCTTCCGGAAGGGGAGCAATCTCTATGGGTTTATCTCTGGTTAATTCTTTATATTGCGGGGGATGAACCCCGCCTAGAAATGTTTTTATCTTTCTATTAACAAGAGCTAAAGGCATATACACCTACTCCTATTGAATCATTATATTTATGAAAAATTTACTAGCCAGGTTAACATTTTGGCTCGTTAAGCAAAAACACATACTACTTATCTATTATAATATAACTCCACTAAAACACTATGCTTCTAAATGTTAACCCAACCTATTTATCGTATCAGTTGTGTTAACTTTCCATACAGGTATTTCAAAATGAGGAATTTTTTCACATTAATACAAACTTAATTATATTTTCTTGAACTTTTAATATTCAATAAATCTTCTTCGTCCCTCTTTTTTTCTTGATTCAACGGTAAAAAACGGGATTAAGTGGCAAACTAAAAGATTCGTTAATGAGTCGAGCAAGATAAGCATGGATCATATGCTCTTATTAAAACCTCTATCTTATTGAGCATTTCTTGTGTCGAATCGTGCGCAATCAGGGATGTCAAATATGCATTGATATCAGCTTCCATATTTGCAATATTCTGCACAGTTGGAGTTATAATATCAACTTCATCAATTAATCCATTCTCTTTGACATAAACCTCATAGAAGAGCAGGCCCCGGGGAGCTTCTACCAGACCCACCCCCCTGCCAAATCCTTCTGGCTCTTTTTTATTAGCAATAAGCTCCCTGTTAGATAGCAGCTCAATAACTCTGATGCCTTCCTCTATCAGATGAATAAGCTCAACTACCCTTGCTAAATTCTGGTGAAAAGGATTACAGCAACCGACTTCTAATCCAAGAATTTCAATAGTCGCTTTGGCTCTCGCACCAAGAAGATGGGCATTAAGATTAATCCTTGCTAAAGGCCCTACCATAAAAGAACCCTCTTCAGTTGAGGCAAATTTAGCAGTAGCATCTTCAACGGCCTTCTCGCTTATTCTTCTCTTAAACTGGTCCGGCTCGCACTCCCAACCTCTGCTGGAAGCTAGCTTTCCTTCATAGAAACAATATTCATTTTCACTCTTCAAAGCAATGAATTCGGTCTGACGATAAAATTGAGGTAACGATATTTTCTTGAAGAGCTCTACTGTATTTTCTACTGCCCTGTTAGCCTCCATCAATTCATCCCTAAGTCTCATTAGCTCTGAGCTTTGAGGATATCTGCGGAAATCTCCAATAGCCGGTGAGATAGGATGTGTAGACCGCCCACCCACAATATTCATAATTTCATTTCCGAGTCTTTTAAGCTTTAAGGCGCTTTCAATTTCTTGTGGGAAGGAAGAAGCTAAAGAAATGGAGCTATCCATCTGCAGGAAATCAGGAAGAGCCAAAAAATAAATATGGAGAACATGACTTTGTATCAGTTCACCAATTTGCAGAAGCTTTCTCAAAAGTAGAACCTCTTCTTTAGGCTTAACATTTAAAGCCGATTCCAGAGCCTTTAGACAAGTAATGGTGTGACTGGCAGAACATATACCGCAAATACGCGAAGCCATATGAGGAACGCTTTCCCATCTTCTTCCTCGTAAAAGAGCTTCGAAAAAGCGCGGTGGTTCCTCTATCACAAAATTTACTTTAAGCTCTCCGTTTTCCTGAACCAGACGAAGGCTCCCCTGTCCCTCTATCCTGGCAACTTCTTCTACTTTCGCATCGTACACTAATTCACTCCGGTATAGGCATTATATATCCAAAACATCTCCAAAAACTCGTCCAATGTGAACCCGTAGTCTTCAATAATATCCTTAGCTGCATCAATATTTGGACTATCTACTAAACCGCGGCAACCATAGCAGGGTGTGTGGTTAGAAGGACATATGGCTTTACATCCAGAGCGTGTTACAGGACCAAGACAAAATTCGCCCTTACTGAAGAAGCAGGTATTTTCGTTTATTTTACATTCCGCACATACTGGAGAGGTTGATAGCCGAGGATGTATTCCTAAGAGAAGTGCTTTTACTAACTCCAGAAACTCTTCTTTGTCCACCGGACACCCTCTAACTGAATAATCTATATCAACAACTGCATCAATGGGCCTGGCTGATATTAAATCGATGTCATTAACTTTTCCCCCGTAGATCAATCTTCTGATCTCTCCAGAATCGCAGGAGTTTTTAAGAACCGGTATTCCTCCAGTTACGGCGCAGGTGCCCAGGGCAACTAAAGCATTGGCTTGTGCTCTTATTTCCTTTATTCTCTCGATCTCGGATGTCTTCGTTATTGCTCCCTCCACAAAAGCAATCTCATAATAAGAGCTTGACTCTCTCATCGCCATTTTAAAATGAATAATGTCCATAGCACAGAGCAAATCCATAAATTCATTCTCCAGATTTAAGATCTGTAACTGGCAACCAGAACAACTAGTAAATCCAAAAACCCCTACTTTTGGTTTCATATTTCTTTAACTTTGAGCTAGGAGCCTGGAGCTTAGAGACAAAACCCTTACTCCTAGCTCTCTGCTCTTCGCTCTCCGCTACCTCCCCTATATTGCTTCCTGCAAATTCATTACTTCCCAGTAGTTGAATACAGGGCCATCGATACAAGTATATTTATATCCAATTCCGCAATGCCCGCACTTTCCCACGCCACAGCACATTCTGCGTTCTAAAGATACGAGTATGCGCCCTTTGGGAATTGAGCGTTCTAGTAGTTCCTGAACCACGAATTTATACATTACGGACGGGCCGCAGATCGCTGCATAAATATTTCTTGGATCAATCTCAATATGGGAGATAAAATCGGTAACAAGGCCTTTCTGGCCCTGCCATCTGCTGTCAGCATGATCAACAGTAGTAAACACTTTAACGTCTTCACGCTCCTGCCACTGCTTTAACTGGTTGAGGAAGAGAATGCTACCAGGTGATCTAGCTCCATAAAGAATCGTAAGTGTTCCGAAATCAGAACGGTTATCCAGGATATTTAAGATTAATGAGCGTAAAGGAGCAATACCGAGACCTCCCCCGATAAGGAGAATATCTTTACCTTTCATTTCTCCAAAAGGAAAACCTTTCCCATAGGGACCACGCAGACCTACAGTATCACCGATGTTCATTCTATGAATTGCAGAAGTAAGATTACCCGCTTTTCGAATGCAAAGTTCCATATATCCTTTGCGTGATGGCGAAGAAGATACGGAAAAGGGTGACTCACCTGCGCCAAGCACCGAAAGCATTACAAACTGACCTGACTGAAACTCAAACCGATTTTGCATTTCTGGATCTCTAAAACGTATCTCAAAAAGTTTCTCGGTCTCAGTCAAAATGGTAATATCATTTATATAAGCAAGATGAGGCATGTAAATGCTTTCAAGATTTCCGCAGAGCCTCGTTGCCAATCTTGCTTTTTCCATATTCTTCTCCTTTAATATTATTGATAACCTCAACAATATTGATACCCGCCAGGCAAGCGCTTATACACCGTCCACAACCAACGCAGGAAGGTCTCCCGAATTTTTCGACGAACCCCTTATGCTTATGGTAATATCTTAGCTTGATACGAGTAGCATTATCTTCCCGAAAATTATGTCCATCCGCTACGGCCGCAAAGTCCTTAAATAGACAAGAATCCCAGTTCCGATACCGTCTACCTGACTTTAGGTTTAGAGAAAGCTCATCGGCGATGCTGAAGCAGTAGCACGTAGGACATACCAAAGAGCAAACTCCGCAACTCAGACATTTCTTACCCAGCTCATCCCAGATATTGCTCTGATAGGCCAATTCAAGGAAATCCGGAAGATCAGTGCGGTCAACGGAGAGCTTGAACTGGTTCTTTCTGTTATTCGACCACGTTCGGAATTTTTCCAAGTCCGTCCGGGCAACTTCGGCCAGAATGGTGAATCTTCTCAGCACATCGTCTCCTTGCGCTGTTCCGATTCTTACTAAATAGTGATCCCCCAGGTCAGTAAAAAATAGATCAAAACCAGATGTTATCTCATCGCTGTCCATGCTTCGACAAAAGCACGTCTTAGTCGGTTCACAATTAATACCAATAATCATAGTCTTAGATCTCCTCATAAGATAATGATAATCCTTAAATCCATACGAGAATACTTCGTCCAGAAGTAATAGCCCATTAATGTCGCAGGGGTGAACGGCAAGGAGAATCTTTTCAGCTTTGTTCCAATCTAAATAAAAACCTGAATTATCTGTAGTAACAAAATTAAAAAGTGTCTCACCAGAAGGAAGAAAGAATTTCTTAGGTGGAAGTACCGTTGCAGTGTAGTCAAGAACAACATCATCGAAGGAATCTACTTGACTAAATACATATTGGTTTTCTCTTCTCGTAGGAGCAATGACTTCATAATCAGATATAAGAAGGGATATAAACTCGGGAAAATAACTTTTTTTCAAACTGGCATATAACAATTTTTGAATTCCTTCCCTGCTGCTCTAATTGTTCGGTCTCCTCTTTCATAAATTTGTCTGTTGCCCATATTTTGCCGCTCTGCCAGAAATATGCCTACAACAGCAATCTAAAGATCTCCTTAAGCACATCCCTTCGATCGATAATACCTATCAATTTCGAATTACGAAGCACTGGAAGCTGCTTTATTCGCTTCTCTCCCATCAGTTCAGCTATTTTGGTCAGCGATATATCTTCAGTAACAGAAAAGACTGGCGAAGTTATTAGATCCTTCGCTCTCATCTCCATCAGCTTTTCGCGATAGCTGCTGGGCATCTGCTTAAGCTCAAGATTACCATAGCCGAAGAGCAGGAATGGTGAAACCGGAAGTTTCTTATGATAAATAAGGTCGTTTTCAGTGACAAATCCTACTACACAGTTTTGACTATCTACAATAGTAATTCCCGCAATATTTTTTTCCACCATTAGATTTATTAACTCATAAACCGATGTCTCAGAGTTAGCTCTAATCACGTCAGTTCTCATGATCTCCTTTGCATACATAGTTCTCCTCCGGAGTTTTAAAATGCTTCGATACTCCTCACATTTTTCCTACTACAGCTCTCAAATTGGCAATAACCGGGTTAATCTACCTAACATATGTTATGAGCTTGATCCAGCAAAGAATGTATCAAATTGAACTTAGCTCCTTGCAAACATTAGTTTGAACGATTAGATTCTTTGATTCAATTCTCTTGAGCTAAAACGTATAATGCTTTATTAAAATAAGTTAAAAATTATGTGAAAATTTTCCCTCAATTTGGAGGTTTTTCGCAGCTCATAGAGAATTGTATCAAGAGTTACATAAAATGGAGTTCCTATGATTTATCCACAGCTACAAGATTATATTTACTTTCTGGTATTTTCTATTGTGGGAGCAGCTTTTATTGTGATTATTTTTTTTGTATCGAGTCAACTTAGACCCAGGAAACCAGATCCTGTTAAGCTCAGCTCCTACGAATGTGGAATGAATCCAGAAGGTGACTCATGGATTCAACTCCGTATACGTTACTACATTTTTGCTCTACTCTTTGTTCTCTTCGATATTGGAACCGTTTTTCTCTTCGCCGTCTCAACGGTTTATAAGGAGCTAGGTCTAGCAGCTTTAGCAGCAGTATCTATCTTTGTTGGTCCTCTGACTATCGGACTGATCTATGCCTGGCGCAAAGGTGTATTAGAATGGATATAGTCGACAATAACCATCAGCACGTAGATCCAGCACTGGATGGTGTAAATCTGGTTGCGCTGGATTGGTTGACAGGGTGGAGCCGCAAATCTTCATTGTGGTTCCTCACCTTTGGTCTGGCTTGCTGTGCTGTTGAAATGATGGCTGCAAATTCTCCCCGTTATGACTTTGACCGTTTTGGGATTATTCCCCGGCCTTCACCCCGCCAGGCAGATGTGATGATTGTTGCCGGCACTCTTACCAAGAAGATGGCACCCGCAGTTAAGCGTCTCTATGACCAGATGCCTGAACCTAAGTTCGTACTGGCGATGGGGAACTGTGCAATAAAGGGAGGGATATTCTATTACGATACATATTCAGTTGTAAAAGGAGTTGACCAAATTATTCCTGTCGATGTCTATATCCCGGGGTGTCCTCCCCGGCCCGAGGCTTTATATTACGGAATGATGAAGCTTCGTCAAAAAATAGCCAGCCAAAAATTTCTGGGTAAAAAGAAATGATGCTTGAAGAGCTCTCCAAAAACCTAACACGTGAATTCCCCGGAGAAATATCAGAGATATCTGGTGATAGTAAAGAAAAGAAATTTTCGATTCCCAAAGAGGCACTTCTCAAAATCGCCAAGTACCTCAAGGGAAATGACTATAACTATTTGTCTTTTGTGACTGCAGTGGACAACCCCGATTGCTTTACTATGATATATTATTTCAAATCAATTCCCCACGCTGGCTCCTTAACAATTAAAGTTGACCTACCAAAAACTAAGCCCAATATAGACTCGCTAGTTCCGCTCTTTGCGGGTGCTGATTGGCTGGAGCGAGAGGTTTACGATCTTATGGGAATAAAATTTAACGGTCACCCTGATTTACGCCGAATTTTGCTGCCTGAAGAGTGGGAGGGTCATCCTCTAAGAAAAAATTACTTTCATCCTGAAATAGAAAAACGACCCCAGGTTTTTTAAGAGGAAAACTATGATTGAAACTCAAGAACTTTACTTGAATATGGGCCCTCAGCATCCCAGTACCCATGGTGTTCTGAGGCTAATTTTGAAAGTCAACGGTGAAACCGTAGAAGAGGCCACACCTGATATTGGTTTTCTTCATCGTTCAGTAGAAAAGATTGCAGAAGCACGTACTTACTCCCAGTTCATTCCGTTGACTGACCGGCTCGATTACGTCTCCTCAATGATTAACAATTTCGCTTATGTGTCAGCTGTAGAAAAACTGGCTAAGATCCCGGTCCCCGAGCGAGCCGAATTCATCCGGGTAATTATGGCGGAATTCAACCGTATAGCCAGCCATCTTATGTTTCTGGGTGTTAGCGGTTTGGATACTGGAGCCTTAACTCTATGGTTCTACTGCTTCCGAGAAAGGGAATCGATTCTCGATCTCTTTGAAGAAGTATGCGGTGCACGGCTTACATATTCTTATTTTCGCTTTGGTGGAGTAAGCCAGGACTTACCGCAGGGATTCAAAGAAAAATCTCAAGACCTGGTTGAGTTTCTTAGGCCGAAGATCGACGAATATGAAGATCTTCTGCTTAATAATTACATCTTCAAGAAAAGAACTAAAGGAATTGGTATTCTTTCAAAAGAAGACGCTATCAATAATAGCGTAAGCGGGCCGGTTCTCAGGGCCTCAGGTATGCAATGGGATCTAAGGAAAGCAGAACCATATTCAGTATATGACCGCTTTGACTTTGAGATCCCATTAGGTGAGAACGGCGATACCTGGGACCGCAACATGGTGCGAGTTGAAGAGATGCGTCAAAGCCTGAGAATAATTGCCCAAGCTTTGGAAATGCTGCCTGAAGGTCCCATCCAAACACCTGGAGTACCACGCCTCCTTCAGCCACCTGAAGGAGAAATCTACCATTACATTGAATCCTCAAGAGGTGAGCTGGGATTCTATCTGGTAAGTAATGGCTCAATCTTCCCCTATCGATTGAAGATCCGCAGCCCGGCTTTTTCAAATCTGAGTGTAATTCCCCTGCTTTCTCGGGGTATTCAGATTGCTGATCTGGTAGTCATAATAGGCAGTCTCGACCCAGTCTTCGGGGAGGTGGATCGTTGACGTTTACTGCCCTGCTCACTAACTTAGGTTTGAGCGTGCTCTATGCGGCAGTGGTACTCGCCATAATATCGGTAAGTCTCATATTTATGGTCTGGTTGGAACGAAAGGTGAGCGCCCACATCCAATCTCGCCTGGGCCCAATGGTAACGGGAGGTTTTCATGGTTGGGCACAACTGCTTGCCGATATGGTTAAATCGATTCTCAAGGAAGATATAATACCTAGAAAAAGCGACAGATGGGTATTTATACTCGCATCCTTTGTTATCTTTGTACCCGCCTTTCTTTCTTTTATCGTAGTTCCTATCGGACCTAATCTCGTAGTGCGTGATTTAAATGTAGGCCTTCTCTACTTCCTGGCAGTTCCCTCAATAGGAGTACTGGGAATCATTATGGCGGGCTGGGGGTCAAATAATAAGTACTCTCTTCTGGGAGGTATGCGTTCAGCAGCTCAAATTGTCGGATACGAGGCACCCCGGGCCCTCTCTGTTCTGTCTGTTGCTATGATAGCAGGAACACTCTCGACGGTCTCAATCGTATCAAGTCAAAAAATATGGTTTATAATTTTTCAACCCCTTGGTTTCCTAATCTACTTTATAGCTTCTATCGCAGAAGTTAACAGGATCCCTTTTGACTTGCCAGAAGCAGAAGCTGAGCTGGTAGCGGGTTTTTATACTGAATACAGTGGAATTAGATTTGTAATCTTTCAAATGGCAGAATACACCAATCTACTCGCTGCTTCGGCAATGGCCGCCATTCTCTTTCTGGGAGGATGGAAGGGATTTCTGCTTCCGGGTCCTATATGGTTCTTGTTAAAAACCTATTTGCTAATTTTCGTAATTATGTGGCTGCGGTGGACACTTCCACGTTTCAGAATTGACCACTTGATGAATTTATGCTGGAAGGTTCTTCTTCCATTAGCACTGGTCAATCTGGGAATAACCGCTGCAGTAATAACTTTATTGAGGGTAATTTAGTTAGAGGTCTTTATATATGACAGAGCAGATTGCAAGTTTTTTAAACGCATTCAAAAGCATTTTTATAGGAATGGGTGTCACTCTTAAGTACTTGACAAGGAGATCAATCACCCTGCAATATCCTTTCGAGAAAAGAACTCTTCCTGAAAGATTCCGTGGGCCGTTAAAGCTCAAAGGAGTAATGGGTGAAGATGAGCTAGAGTTTATCCGTACAGATATTCAGGAACACAATAGCCTTATTACGGAAAAGGATGCTCAGCTAAGATTGCCTCCATGCAACGGTACTTGCCCGGCGAATGTAGACGCTAGAGGTCAGAACGCGCTGGTTGCGGAAGGGAAATATTTGGAGGCCCTTGAACTTATCCGTCATAGAAACGTCTTTCCCCGCACTCTAGGGCGAATATGCCATCATCCCTGTGAAGAGCGATGCCGCAGAGCATACTATGACGAACCTATTTCTATCCGCGCTCTTCACCGTGTGGTTGGAGACTGGGCTGTAAATACCAACAACAATCACGTAGAGAAAATCGTACCAACCAGTGATAAGAAAATTGCCATTATCGGCTGCGGCCCTGCTGGACTTGCAGCAGCCTTTGATTTAGTTAGGAAAGGGTATCAAGTGACAGTCTTCGAAAAACACCAAGAGGCAGGTGGAATGCTGCGTTTTGGAGTACCACGATATCGCCTACCTGATGATGTTCTTGCTACCGATGTTGGATACATCCAGAGCCTGGGAGTGGAAATAAAGACGGGAGTAGAGATTGGAAAAGACATAACGTTTAGTGGTCTTAGAGCTCAAGGCTTTGAAGCTATTCTAATCGCCGTCGGGTTGCGATTGAGCCGCAGTCTCCCAATTCCAGGAGTGGACCTTCCCGGGGTGCTGCTTGCTGTACCTTTCCTCTATGCCGCTAATACGACTGAGAAGGCTGATATAGGCAAGAGAGTAATAGTGATTGGTGGAGGCAATGTAGCCGTCGACGTAGCCAGATGTGCAAAACGAATGGGAGCCGAAGAAGTAAATATGGCATGTTTGGAATCACGCGTAGAAATGCCTGCGTTTAGCTGGGAAATCGAAGAAGCTCTTGATGAAGGGATAAAAATCCACTGCTCCTGGGGTCCGAACCGGATCGTTGAGAAAAAAGGTAAGGTTGCTGGCTTGGAGCTCAAGGAGTGCACCTGTGTTTTTGATGAGAGCGGGCGATTCAACCCTCAGTTCGACGAGTGTAAACTTAACGTTATTGAAGGTGATACAGTGATAATCTCCATTGGCCAGATGTCAGATTTGAGCTTCCTTAAAGATAGTGGAGTAGAAGTAGACGAACGGGGACGCTTGACCTTTGACCGGGAGACGCTGGCAACCAGCAGTCAAGGAGTCTTCGCCTGCGGGGAAGTTGTTACCGGTCCGGGTTCTGCAATCGGTTCGATTTCAACTGGTCATGAAGCGGCTGTTTCCATTGATCGCTATTTAAACGGGAGGGATTTGAAGGAAGAGCGCACACCACCTTTTATCCCCAACTATGAAAAATTTACTCCTCTGAAAAACCTTGAACAGATAATTGAACCTGAACGCAAGCGAAAAGTGATGCCCATGCTTCCTGCTGAGGAGAGAGTTCACCACTTTGAGCAGATAGAACTAGGCTTTAGCGAAAATATGGGTCTGGAAGAAGCCTACCGCTGTTTGCGCTGCCATAGCTTAACCTGTGTAGGCTGCGGTTTCTGTGCGCGTACCTGCCCAGACTATGCTATAAATGTAGATAGGTCAGAAATTGGATCAGAAAAACGCGAGGTTCATACATACGAACTTGACCTGACCAAATGCGTATTCTGCGGAATGTGTGCCCTGCAGTGTCCTACTGATGCCCTCACTATGGGAAATGAATACGAATTAGCAACCTATGAGAAAAGCAACTTAAACCCCGATAAAGAGTGGATAAGGCACAGGGCTCATAATAAAGATAATAAAAAATTTAGCAAAACAGTGGATGATGATGGCAATGACTATTGAAATTATAATCTTCTTTATCTTACAAATAGTGGGCATATATTCTTGTGTCATAGTTGTAAGAGAGAAAAATATGTTCCATACCGTATTGTTTTTTGGTTTATTTTTACTTAGCCTCGCAGGACTTTATCTTCTTTTAATTGCTGATTTCCTCGCTATGGTGCAAATTTTTGGTTATGTGGGCGGAATCGTAGTATTGATTCTTTTTGTAGTGATGCTTACTCGCAAAATCATTGAAGCTGAAGCAAAGATAGCTATTGGAAAAAGACTTCTCTCTTTTGTAGTTTCACTCCTTTTTTGGGGCCCTATTTTGTACCTCTATAGAAGAACCTTTTTCCCCTCAAAAGGAGCTCTCTACTCGATAGCAGAAGATCTTACCCATCGATATTCAACTCCTACTATTGGAAAAATGCTTCTTTCGTCCCATATAATACCCTTCGAGATAGTGGGAATTGTCCTTCTTGTAGCTATCGTAGGCGCGCTGGCTATAGTGAGAGAGGGGACCCCGGAATGACAAATCCTGTCATACTCGATCTATATCTTGTGCTGGGATTGGTATATTTTTGTTTAGGAATTTATGGGGCACTAACTAGAAAGAATGCGATTGGCATTCTTATCTCAATAGAAATAATGTTTAATGCGGCAAACCTTAATCTTGTAGCATTTTCACGATTTAATAAAAATTTTGAAGGACAATTGTTTGCTCTTTTTGTGATAGCTGTTGTAGCTGCAGAGACTGTTGTTGCACTAGCAATAATTTTTGCAATTTATAAAAGCAAAAAAACTCTACTTACTGACAAAATGAATCTTATGAAGTGGTAACTGGAGATAATATTGAATTACGTTTGGTTCATACCCCTCTTGCCTGTTTTAGCATTCGTCATACTTGTGTTTCTTGGCAACAAACTTGCTAAAGTAAGTGCTTACGTTGCTATTGCCTGTATTGCTATCTCACTAGTCCTCTCCTTTCTTACCTTTTTCTCTGTCTTAGGGGGCAAGTCTTTTCATAAGTCATTTGAGTGGTTCTCAATTGGTAGCTTCGAGATAGGAGTAGGTGTCTATGTCGATGCACTCTCAGCAATAATGCTTGTAATTGTGGCTACTGTCGCCTTTCTGGTGCAAGTTTATTCTACAGGATATATGTCCGGAGAAAAGAGATACGCTTGGTACTTTGCTGCAATTTCTCTCTTTTCTGCTACGATGCTGGGTTTAGTAATAGTAGATAACTTCATTTTGCTTTACGCTTTTTGGGAGCTGATGGGGCTTTGCTCATATCTTTTAATTGGTTATTGGTATGAAAAACCAGAAGCAGCTGCTGCAGCTAAGAAGGCTTTCATTGTTACCAGGGTAGGCGATGTTGGTCTTTTAGTTGGTATAATCCTTCTCTATTTACAAACAGGAAGTTTTAACTTCGATACAGTTTTTAGCACACATTTAGGAGAAGGTGTTGCTACAGCTGCAGCGCTTCTTCTCCTGTGTGGAGCTATAGGTAAATCTGCTCAATTCCCGCTCCATATTTGGCTTCCTTACGCAATGGAGGGTCCCACCCCTGTTAGTGCTCTTATTCACGCCGCAACAATGGTTGCCGCTGGCGTCTTTCTTGTAGCTAGGACATACCCCATTTTTTACGCTTCTCCTACTGCTCTTTACATAGTTGCTTTAATCGGAATAGTAAGTGCCCTGGGAGCTGCCCTAATTGCTATAGTCCAAAGTGATATAAAAAGAATTTTGGCTTATTGCACCATAAGCCAACTTGGTTATATGATGGTTGGTTTAGGAGTAGGCTCCTTAACTGCAGGAATTTTTCACTTAATGACACACGCATTTTTTAAAGCGCTTCTTTTTCTTGGTTCGGGATGCATTATCCATATTTACCATACTAACAACATTTTTGAGATGGGTGGATTATATAAGAAGATGAAAGTAACTACCTGGACTTTTATAATTGCCTCTCTTTCAGTTGCTGGGTTCCCTGGTCTGGCTGGTTTCTTCAGTAAGGATGAAATTATTACTGCCACACTTGAGTCAGGCCATTATATAATCTTTTTACTGGCACTTCTCACTGCTTTTCTGACCGCTTTCTATATATTTAGAATGATTTTTATTGCCTTTTTTAGTAAGCCTAACGGAAGGGCTAAAAAAGCTCATGAAGCACCTTCTTCTATGACCATCCCTTTAATTATTCTTGCAGTTCCATCTATTGCCGTAGGTTGGTCTGCTTTTTCTTTTGGCAGTTTTGTATTTTTTGAACATCCCCACGCAGCCGAAATAAACATACCTGTGATGATCGCCTCCGTCACTATGGGTCTTTTAGGGATACTTCTTGCTTGGGGTTTCTATCATCGAGGCTGGATGAGTGACAAAGAACTTTTTAGGAGAATGGGACCAATATATACCCTGCTTGATAAAAAGTTCTATATCGATAATATCTATAGCTTTTTGGCTCACAAAGTAATAGTTGGGGGGGTCAGCCAAGGATTTGCCTGGTTTGATCTAAGTGTCGTCAACCGCGGAATTGACAGCATCGCATGGTTTTGTAAATGGAGCGGCGATAAGCTTAAGCTTACTGAATCCGGAGAATTAAGTAACCATTCTGTGGTAATGCTTGGCTCCCTGGCCTTGATTATTATCTATCTGATAACTTCTACATTATAAGTTGTTAGGAGGATTAATATGGCCTTTCCTTTTCTTTTTGTTATTGTTCTCTCACCAATAGTTGGCTTACTAATCATCTTCACTATACCAAAGGAAAAGCTTCTAGCTATAAGGCTAATTGCTGCAGCTGCTTCTTTTATTTCACTCATCTGCTCAATTTTCGTTTTTGCAACTTACGACCGAGCAGCTGGCGGAATGCAATTTATGGAAGAAATCACCTGGATAAAGTCTTTTGGAGTTTCTTACTCACTGGGCGTAGATGGAATCAGCGCACCAATGGTTTTGCTAACTGGCATAATTTTCTTCACTGGAGTCCTGGTGTCTTGGTCACTTGAAAAGGAACGGGTTAAACAATTTTTCATCAATCTACTGTTTCTTGTAGCTGGGGTATTCGGGGTTTTCTGTTCTCTTAATCTATTCTTTCTCTTCGCCTTTTATGAGCTTGCTGTTCTTCCCATGTTCCTGCTAATTGGAGTTTGGGGAAGCGGCTCAAAGCGTTTTAGTCAGGAATACGGAACTTGGAAACTAACCCTTCAGCTTTTAGGAGCAAGCATTCTCGTTGCAATTGGGATTTTAAGTCTATGGTCTCTTTCCGGCTTAAGAACATTTGATATTCTAGTTCTTTCAAAACATATTTTTCCACGTTCTGTGCAGGTTGCTCTCTTTCCAGTCCTTTGCTTTGGCTTTGGGACACTTGCTGCTATATGGCCACTTCATACTTGGTCTCCTATTGGTCATGCAACAGCTCCCACTGCTGCAAGTATGCTCCACGCCGGAGTCTTAATGAAATTGGGTGCTTATGGTCTCTTGCGAGTAGGTATTGGAATTCTCCCTTACGGAGCTACAGTTTGGATGCCTTATATTGCCCTATTAGCAATTGTAAATATTGTTTATGGAGCTTTAGCAGCAATTGCTCAGACCGATTTTAAGTTTATAATTGGGTATTCGAGCGTAAGTCATATGGGACTTGTAACCTTAGGGCTTGCTACTCTTAACCGCGTCGGAATCAGTGGAGCAGTTTTCCAAATGTTTTCACATGGAATAATGACTGCAGCTTTCTTCGCACTTGTTGGCTTTATATACCATCAGACCCACACAAGAGATATTCGAGAGTTCAGTGGTTTAGCAGTTAAAATACCGGTACTTGCTGGCATTTTTCTCCTGGCTAGTTTAACTTCATTAGGATTACCAGGAACTAGTGGATTCGTGGCTGAATTCTTAGTCTTTATGGGCGCTTTTAAAGCATACAAGGTAATGGCTATTCTAGCTATTATAGGAAGTGCAATAACAGCTGCATTTGTCTTAAGGGTAACTCGTCGTGTCTTTTATGGTCCTCTTGATGCGAGATGGGCCAATCTTCATGATGTAAAATCATTTGAAATGATACCATTGATAATTCTAACTGGTGTTCAAGTTTTTTTTGGAATTCATCCAGGACTTTTAGTCTCTCTAATCAATGAGGGAGTAAAATCAATTACTAGCAAGCTCGGGGGTGTCCTGCTTTGAAATTATCAGCTTTAGTCCCCGAGGTAATAATATTCACTACTGCTATTTTGGTATTGCTATCTAGTGTTCTTCTAAAAGACAAGCAAAAAAGTTATTTACTTCCTCTAAGCGCTCTCGGCGTAATAATTGCTTTAGTATTTGAGATTACACTTAAAGGTGCTTCCTACTCTTTGTATGGTCAAATATTTTTGATAGACCCTTTGGCCATCTTCTTTAAGATATTTTTCCTTGTTACTGCTTTTTTCATAATTCTTATCTCTTTTCAATGGGTAAAAGACCTAGAGTATATTGGCGAGTACTTTGGACTTATTCTATTTGCTACTTTGGGTATGATGATAATCGCTTCCTGTGGTGAACTTATTACTGCCTATGTTGGACTTGGACTGGTTGGTCTAGCACTTTATGCACTGGTGACCCGTTCGCCCTCCACTATATTCCCTAGTCAACAAGACTATAAATCAAAAGAAGCAGGGATAAAGTATATTTTACTTGGGATGCTTTCTGCAGCAGTACTTCTTTATGGCTTAAGCATTCTATATGGACTAACCGGAACTTTAGTGATTAAGGACATCTATAAAATTCTAGCAAGTCCAGCTGATCATCCCGCTCTTGTGCTAAGTTTTGCTTTTGTTCTTATGGGTTTTGGGTTCAAGATTGGCATGGTGCCATTTCATGTATGGGTACCTGATACTTACGAAGGAGCACCCACACCTATAGCTGCCTTTCTCGCAGTCGGGTCAAAAGCGGCTGGTTTTGCACTTCTGCTAAGGGTTTTTGTTGGGGCTTTTGCGGGAATGTCACTATATTGGGTTCCCTTACTTGAGACTTTGGCCATTTTAACGATGTTCTTGGGAAACTTGGTTGCTATTTCTCAAAGAAATATTAAGCGATTGCTTGCCTATTCGAGTATTGCCCATGGAGGTTATGCCTTGATTGGAATAATTGCTTTTTCAAGAATGGGTATCTCATCATTTTTCTTCTATCTTATAGCTTATGCTATTTCAAATTTATGTGCATTTACTGCAGTTATAGCTTTTTCTAGCATAACTGGGAGTGATGAAATAAAAGACTACGCTGGTTTACATCAGCGGGCTCCCAGCCTTGCATTGATTTTCTCGATATCATTACTTTCTCTTGCCGGCATACCTCTTTTCGTCGGATTTGATGGTAAATTCTATATTTTCGCTGCAGCGCTTAATGAAAAGTTTTATACACTCGTAGCTTTCGGCCTTATTAACACTATTATTTCACTTTATTACTATCTCAATATCATTAAGGAGATGTATGTTTCAAAACCTGCTAGCAAGGAAACAGTCTTTGTTCATCCACTTTTTCGTGTTGTCCTCTGGGCCGAATCTCTATCGATATTATCATTGGGAATCTATCCCTCTATGTTTTTTAGGCTTACCGACGCAGTTGCTAAATCATTTTTGGCAGGCTTCTAATCTAGCCTATTCTTTCTTCTGGTTTTGTACCGTCCAAATATCATTATACACAAGGAAGTTGAATCCTCTCTCATCCATTATTGCTCAGCTTCTTTGAAGAATATTGCAATCTCCTTTTCGGCATTTTCTTCAGAGTCAGCACCATGAACAATGTTTTCAGTTATTAATTCAGCGAAGTCACCGCGGATTGTCCCAGGTTCTGCTTCCTTTGGATTAGTAGCTCCCATTATAGCTCTGACTATTTTAATGCTATTACTTCCGCTCAGAATCATAACAACCACTGGTCCAGAAAGAACAAAATCAACCAGCTCATCATAAAAGGATTTACCCTTATGTATCTCATATAGTTGCTCTGCTTGGCTATGCGAAAGATTTATCATCTTTAATGCTTCGACTTTCAAACCTTTTTTCTCAAAACGAGAGATCACTTCTCCTATAAGGTTCCTCTTAACACCATCAGGCTTAATCATTACAAATGTTCTTTGTATGCATCCCTCAGTCACCATGCGCTTCTCCTTCAACTATTCCTATCTTTAGCACTTTTAAATCAATTTTTATATAACTTAAATGCAACTACAACGTAAAACTTAAAGCCTGTTTTAGAAAAATAAACCCCGTTGATCCCCTTTTAGAAAAAGGGGATTATATGTTATTAATCATAATTTACTTTTATCGACCTCTTGAGAAAGGATAATCCCTGCCTACCGGCAGGCAGCCCTCCAACCTCCCTTTAGGAAAGGGCTAATCCCTCCACCTCCCTTTAGGAAAGGGAGGCTATTTATCTCCCCTCTTTTATAAAGAGGGGCTGGGGGAGATTATTGGAATTTAGTCTTAAAATTTGGAATTTTTTCAATTCTTTCGGTCAAACGAGCCCTATTTTTTACTTTCAATCTCTCTGTCCCCTTGGAAGAGTAGTTCTACAATAGGGGCAGATCCGCCAGTCCATATTAACAGGGCGACTACACTTGGGGCACGTATTGCGTATCTTCTTTAGACAGTATGGGCATACTAAAAAATCCCTCTCTACCGGTTTGTTGCATCCGGGGCAGATAAGATCCGTACGGTTAAGGAGAATGTCCTTTTCTTTCATCTCCAGCTCTCTCTCCTTCATGTCCATCAGGTACTCAGGGGGACGCACAATCAGATACACCAACCACCCAAATACATTAAAAAAGAGCACTACTACAGCCCAGTAAAAACCAAGGGCACCCCTTCTCTGAGCATCACGATAGGTCCAGAAAATTAGGCTAAACCATACGATAATCAGAAAAAGAATGAATAACCGAACAACCAGCCTGAAAGATGCGGAGCTAAAAAAACCAAAAACTGATTCAAAACCAGGCAATAATTCCTCCTCAAACCCTTAAATCTCAAGTTTTAGCTTATGCACTAGAATATCAAAAAATATTAGCATAAATAACCTTAAATGTCAGAAGCTCATTTCCCAAGGCTGAAACATAAACATCTCAATTCTCAAGCCTCGAGCCCAGAGATCTCTTTCTCAAATAATCTCTTGCCTCCCCTACAGTATAGAGAGAGCCGGTTACTAATACTAAATCATTTTGCGCCGCAAGGCCAATGGCGGCACTAATTGCTGAAGTGATCTTTTTCTCTTCCCGAAAATCACGAGTAAATTTTTCTACTTTTCTCATCAGTTCCCTGCTTGACAAAGAACGTGTATTCTTGTTTTGGGTAATAAAAGTAAAATCTGAGAGGGGAACAAGTATGCTTAATATGTTTTCTACGTCTTTATCTTTTAAGATTGATAATACCAAAATTAACTTTTTATATTTAAACTCCTTGAGCGCATTGGCAAGCGCTAGAGCACCATGAGGATTGTGAGCTCCATCTAAAACTACCAAGGGTCGTTTCAACATCACTTCTAGTCTTCCAGGGTTACTTATATTTTTAAGGACCTTCCTCAGAACCCTCTCGGGCAAAGCTTCACCTATAAAAGCCTCACATGCAGCTATAGCAATGGCCATGTTAGTTATCTGATGATGGCCCAAAAGAGATATAGAGAGATCATTATAAACGCTGCAAATACCTTTTAGTCTGATTCTGTTTTCGTCTATCGAAAATGTTTTAAAATCTGTTCCCAAGATTTTTAAATCTGCCTTCTTCTCAATACATTTTTTCTTAATAATTTCTACCATCTCAGGCTTTTTCTCTCCTGTAATAACGCAAGACCCATGCTTTATTATTCCTAACTTCTCCTCAGCAATAGCAGAAAGAGATTCTCCCAAAATATCAGTGTGATCAAGCTCAATATTCGTCACTATAGCTACCTTACAATTTACCAGATTGGTAGCATCCCACCGGCCCCCCATTCCCACCTCAAATACAGCACAATCAATTTCTTCTTCTTTAAAATAAAGAAATGCTAGCGCAGTAAGGATTTCAAAATATGTTAGCGGATCATCTGATATTTGATTTACTTTCTCAACTTCTGGTATGATTCGCGATATTAAATTTGCTAACTTTTTGTTTTCTATTTTCTCATTCTTAACAATAATTCTTTCGTTTACATTTTTCAGGTGTGGCGAGGTATACAAACCTGTTTTAAATCCCAAAGAATAAAGTATTGATGCTGCTATGATTGCAACTGACGTCTTTCCGTTCGTGCCGGTTATATGAATACTTTTATAAGCAAGATTAGGATTTTCTAATCTTTCCGCAAGCTTGCTTATTCTTTCCAGGCTGGGATTTATTCCGTATTCAATTGAAGATTCCAGATACTTAATTGCTGATTTGTAATCCATTTTTTCATATTCTTTTCTTAATGCTTTCATTTCCTTTTTCTGCTTCAGCCTTAATTTCCATTGTTCTTTCAACTGTTCTCACTGCTATCATTTCTTAGAGTGTTACGCTTACCTTACCTTTTTATTGCTATTTTAAAAATCCAATCAATTAGTTTTAGATGGATCATCTTTAGTAAATTCTTATAGGAACATCACTTTTCAGGATGACCGAGAATAACCATTTTATTGTTCGAGTGACCCTGAGCCTGTTGAATGGGAATCGATAACTATTATAATAAAGCTAAAATTTCTCTTCTCGACCTTGCCTGCCCGCCATCGGCTGA